>JAUZOL010000309.1 GCA_030706455.1 Bacteroidota bacterium | reverse complement strand
CTCGGAAGTGACTCCTGAATTTTATCTTGGGTTGAATGTGTTTAATCCGATGCATCAGCAACTGAAGTATCAGGAGATTGTAAAGGATTTGCCGTGTTTGTTCACGATCGGAATGCAGTATCGGATGACTGAATCGTTTCGGTGGTTGTTGCAGTTTGATAAAGAGGTTAGTAGCAGGTTAATGGTTAGAAGCGGGTTTGAATATTATCCCACGCAGACGATTGTGGTAAAATTGGGAGGATATGGCGCTCCGCTTACACCGACTTTGGGATGTGGTGTGACGGCTGGTGGTTTTGTGTTTGATGTTAATTTTGAACGGCATCCCGTTTTGGGGATTACGTCTGTGGGCGCATTGAGGTATAATTTTTGAGAAATGAAGATGAGGGGAGTTCTGTTTGTCATGTTCTTTGTGTATGTGTTGTGTTTTGGTGTTGTTCTTGCGCAGGACAAGCCGGAAAATACAGCCGCCGTTATTGAACGTATTTATGAGCAGATGACATCTGATGGAGAAACCGACGTGGATTTAACTACTCTGGAAGACGATTTGAATTATTTTGCCCGAAATCCGATTAATATCAATAATACGAATAAAGAAGAACTTGAAAGGTTGCAATTTCTGAGTGATAAGCAGATAGAGAATTTTCTTTACTATATGTATCGTCAGAAGCGTATGCAGACAATTTATGAGCTTCAGTTGGTTGATGGGTTTGATATGTTTTTGATACGTAATTTATTACCCTTTGTTTATCTGGGCGATTCGGAGGGGAAAAAGGTTAGGAAGGTGTCTTTCTCGAAAATGTTGAGAGATGGTATAAATGTGCTTTATATCCGAAGCGAGCGAACGCTGGAGACAAAATCGGGCTATGCAAACACAATGGATAATGCCGCAGCGGAAGCTGCAGATAAGCGGTATCTGGGTGATCCCGGATACTATTCTTTCAAATATTCGTTTCGGTATAAAGATAAAATAGATGCTGGCTTGATTGGTGAAACGGATGCTGGTGAGCAGTTTTGGGGTAAATATCACAAAGGATTTGATTTTTATTCAGGCTATTTGCAACTTGCTAATTTTGGGAAGTTGAAAACGTTGGTTTTTGGCAATTTCAGAGCCAATTTCGGAATGGGGCTGGTGATTCATCCGGAACTGAATTTTGGAAAGTCCACGGACATTATGAATGTTCTTCCCCGGAATTCGGGATTGCGGAAGAGTTCGTCTGTCGATGAGTGTAATTTTTTGCGGGGAACAGGGGCGACGCTTCGGTTTGGGAAAGCGGAGGTCTCGGGCTTTTATTCCTATAGGTTTATTGACGGCGATTCTATAGGCAATGCATTTTCAACTATTAAAACAGATGGTTTGCATCGCACGATGAGTGATCTGAATCGTAAAAATACAATCTCTATGCAGGTGTTTGGCGGTAATGTGAATTATCGGTTTTCTAGTGCGAATATCGGGATTACGGTGACAGATACGCGCTTGGGTAGAGATTTTCAGCCCGACATAAAGCCGTATAATATGTTTTATTTCAGGGGAAATCACCAGTTGGCTGCGGGTGTCAATTATCGTTTTAAGCTGAGTAAATTTACGTTTTTTGGAGAAGAGGCGACACAGTCGGCTGGCGGCTATGCTATTTTGAATGGATTTACGGTCTGTCCGGCGTCCACCGTTAGTCTGGTGGCGCTCTATCGTCTCTATTCAAAACAATATGACGTGTTGTTGTCCAATGCTTTTGCGGAAGGTTCCAAAGTGAACAATGAGGAGGGGTTTTATCTCGGGCTTGAGGTGCATCCTGTTAAGCGATGGAAAATAACGGGGTACATGGATGTTTATTCTTTCCCTTGGTTGCGGTATCTGGTGAGTCGGCCGTCAGACGGCTACGATGCTATGCTTGAAGCTGATTTTTTTCTTAATAAAAAAGTGGAGATGCTTTGGAGAATCCGTTATGAGCAAAAAGAGAAAAATCAAACAGGATCGGAAACTACTGATTTTACGGACAAGTATACAAAGGCATCTTTGCGTTACAAACTGCTGTTTTCTCCCAATGAACGTTGTGTGTTGAAAAGTATGATTGAGACAAATAGTGCATCGGGTAGGGATAATGAGCTTGCGTTCGGTTTTTTGTTTGCTCAGGAGGTTTCCTGTTCTTTTCGAAAGTTACCTTTGTCTTTTGATGTGAGGTATGAACTCTTTGATGCGGCTAACTACGAAAATCGGATTTATAGCTATGAGCGCGACATTCTTTACGCATACTCGGTTCCGATGCTCTATGGAAGGGGTAGTCGTTGGTATTTGAATTGCCGGTGGCAGGTATTGAAAAATGTATCGCTTTGGCTGAAGGTGGCGGAGACTGTGTATGCGGATCGTTCAGAGGTTGGTGATGGCCTGGAAAAGATAGGAGGGAACCACAAAACAGATGTCAGAGCAATGATTCGATTCCGGTTTTGAAATAGAAAACCGCTGAAGTCGTGAATTTTTGATATTTTGAGATAAAAAGCTGTGTTTGACGCCGATATTTTTGTACCTTTGT
>JAUZOL010000308.1 GCA_030706455.1 Bacteroidota bacterium | reverse complement strand
GGTAATCCTACGATGAGGAGAAAAAGCTTTTTTTGCTGGACAATCGATATTCCAAACCTGTCGAGGAGATCCCATAAGAGAATAAAGGCAAAGCCAAAATACATTAGAAAATGAACCACCTTGTCCTCGTTTGGAAAGCTTGGAATGTGCTCAAACTCGGATCCGGGTGCTGTAGAGAGATACAATATGACACAAGCAGTGCCTATTGTTCTCCAGTATCTTTTGACAAATGTCTTTATGGGGCTCTCGTTGTGAGTCATGTTATAATTTTTGACCGAATGCTAAATCTCCGGCATCGCCCAGTCCCGGAATAATATAAGAGTGACTGTTCAGTTCCGGATCAATGGCTGCAGTCCACACGGTGATATTATCAGCAGTGAGATTGGACTGGATATAATCGATGGCCGGCTGGCTGGCAATTATAGTAGCTATGTGAATATGAGCTGGTTTACCTTTGGTATGCAAAGCACCAACAGCAAGTTCCATCGAACTGCCTGTTGCCAGCATGGGGTCCGTAACAATCAGTGTTTTGCCGTCAAGAGACGGTGATGCAATATATTCAATAAAAATATCGAATTTGAGAGCGTCTTTATATTTTCGATAAGCAGAAACAAAAGCATTTTCGGCATGGTCGAAATAATTCAAAAAGCCATTGTGAAAAGGCAAACCGGCTCTCAGTATGGTTCCTAATACGACTTGCTCTGTTGGTAGGTTGATGGGAGCGACACCAAGTTGAGTTTTTACATTTTCGGTTTCATACGTCATTCTTTTGCTGATTTCGTATGCCATTATTTCACCAATGCGTTCGATGTTGCGTCTGAATCGTAAGCTATCTTGTTGTATTTCAACATTTCGTATCTCTTTCAGGAACTGATTGAGAAGTGAGTTTTCTTCTGATAAATTGTTAATTTGCATGTCTGTAATATTTATGCAAAACAACAAAAAAAAACGACGTAAAACAAGAGTGGCGACTCCTTTGTTATTTCCTCTGTGCATAATCCTGGAATAACCGGAAGGGTGTGAGTCTGATTATTTCTGATGTGTTTTACAGGAACAGAAAGCTGAAATTTGCCATGTGTAAAAATAATTAAAAATGTGATTTGCTGTTGACTTTTGCATTTGTAAATACTTACTTTGTATAAAAATGTAGATGTAGCTATAAAAGTGTTAATTTTTGGTTGAGGAATCTATCCTAATAAGAAGACATTGAGCGCCTAAAATAATTTCTTTTATAACACATCTGTCAAAGATCTTTTCAATTTACTCTTGTAAGGGGATTTCTATTAATGCACCCACTCCAAACCATTTTGCCCCTTTTTGCATCGGCAAGCGATATCTGCTTGATTTGGTGTAATTCTTTTACTTCCGCAATTCTTTTGCAAAATACGACTAAGCTGTAATACGTATGGCCATTTCTGTGTCCGAACAGAAATGATTGTGTGTCGTTTTTTGCAAATATTGTTTTATTCAGCATCCTTTTTGAATTTCTATCAGTGATGAGACGATCATGTTGTAACATGGAGTTCGCTTTGCTGAATATTATTTCCATATGTACTTCAACAACAAAATTCCTATCATATGAAAACACAAGTCTACTCTTCATCGCCCAAAAGAAAACTGACGTTTCTGATAAGTTTTCTGGTAATACTGTTTTGTGCCCTGTGTAGCACTACTCTTTATGCGCAGGATCAGGAAGCATACGTAGAAACCGATGCACCAGACTATGCACCAGGATCGACGGTGCTAATAGCCGGAGAGTACTGGACTCCCGGTGAAACGGTTTACCTGAAAGTGACCCACCTCTCGCCACTGCCGGTACCCGACGCGACAGGAGTGACGCCCAATCCTTATAATGCATGGACAGTTATTGCAGATGCAAACGGTGAAGTGCATGCCACCTGGTATGTGAATGACTTTGAATTAGGAGCACAACTTCAACTGGAAGCGTATACAGCTTCGGGATATGACTATCGGACGTTTTTTACGGATGCTGCTAATACAAATACAACTATTTCATATTCACCAACATCTAATGTTAAGTATGGCGATGAAATGACATTCACAATTAATGTTAAAGTCGGTAGTAATGGGGTGACAAGTGGCACTTTGAACTTACTTGATGGAAGTACTATTATAAAAACGGTTGTTTTTAGCTCTACTACAACAGGATTAAATTACATATATAAAATCTCATCTTTATCAGCGAGTTCACATAATATCAAAGCTGATTATACCGGCGATAGTAATTTTAAGTCTAGTAATGCAACTTCTGGAAACTTTACTATAAATAAAAAAGCAGCTACCGTTATTGCGGATGCTAAAGCCAAAACTTACGGGGATGACAATCCATCTTTGACCGCCGTAGTAAGCGGCACCGTCAACGGAGATGCGTTGAACTACACGTTGGCTACCACCGCCGGGAAGTTCTCAAGTGTTGGAACTTACCCGATTGCGATCACCCTGGGTTCAAATCCGAACTATAGTATCACCCCGACTGATGCATTATTGACTGTTGGTCAGAAAGCAGCAACAGTCG
>JAUZOL010000307.1 GCA_030706455.1 Bacteroidota bacterium | reverse complement strand
TCTGATGTCCAGTAAGGAATACCCGAGGCACAGGCATTGATTCCCTGAGGAACCTGATTGCGGAACGCTTTCCATGTACAGGTAATGTCGGATGACCAAAGTGTTGCCGAGTTGCGCTGTTGCCCGGCAAAAGCCTGGCGAATCAATAAGAATACACGTTTGTCGGCAATCTCTTTCCGCCAGTGTTCGTATAATCCGGTAGAGTGCATCAGCGAGAAAGTATTCATATAGTCGATGCCGCGCCCGATAGCGAAATGGCTTTGACGGCGTAAATCCATGTATTTGTCAACTCCGATATTGCCATTGTCGGGTTCACACTGATCTACCCACCATGCATCCCAACCGAAACGGCCTATCAAACTGTCGCAAGCCTGTCGCCAGTAGAGATCGCGGGCCTGTGGACTGTGAGCATCGTAATAATAGTCCAGAATGTTGGTCATTACGTTGAGCCAGCGAATATCGGTCATGCCTCCGGAATGACTCATTTGGTTGAAAGGTTCGGTGCCTTTGGAGAATACCGGCCAGATTGAAATCATGGCATGGATATTGGAATTGTGCAATTCGTCAACCATTGCCTTGGGGTTCGGATAGCGTTCCGGCCACATCACATGCGATCCGATTACATTGGGTTCCCAGTAGAACCAATCCTGCACGATAACATCCACAGGAATTTTGTTGTTGCGGTAACCGTCTTTTACAGAAAGGATTTCGGCCTGACTCTTATACCGGTCTTGTGACTGGAACAGACCAAAAGCCCATTTTGGGAACATCGGCGCATTGCCTGAAGCATTACGGAAAGTTGAAATGATATTATCGAAATCGGGTCCGTAAATGAAGTAATAATCAACCATATTGCCACTTTCCGAAACGTATTTGTATTTGGTGTTGCCGGCTTCTGCTCCGTAGAAATTCGATGCAGAGTAGTTGTCCCAGAACAAACCATATCCTTTGGTGGAAAGCATCACAGGAATGGCACCTGTCATGTAACGGATGGCAAGTTCTTGATTACGGCCTTTGTAGTTGATGGAGAGAGAATCTTCCGGATGGCATCCAAGTCCGAAAAGAGCTTCGTTGGCCGGCGATTGAAACTGAGAAGTACAGTTGTAAACGTCGATGCCGGCTATAGTAGTTGGCGCCATGGTTTTGTTTTGAGAATCGTCTTCTGCCAGAATCGCATTCCCTGACAAATCGAAATATTTGACAGCATTGGAAGTTTTGTCAACCGTGATTTTTATTTTTGGAGTAGTAATGATCAGTTCGCCTGCTTTTTCGGTCACATCAAATGACGGAGCAGATTTGAACGGGTTGGTGATTACTAACGATGGTTTTTCGATAAAAAGCGGCAAAGTAGTGTATTTTACCTCCACCATGTTATCGAAGCATAGCTTCACTTTCATTAAGCCTTTGTTGAGCGTGCAGGTAATGCCGTCACTGTCTTTTTTGTACGACAAAACCTTTGCCTGAAGCGGGGCAGTTAAACCCACCAGAAGCATTAGGATCAGGATGTTCTTTAAGTTTTTCATTGATTCGTAGGTATAAAGATTAAAGATTAGGGTTTTATGCTTGACATTGTTTGGTTATGGTAAATGGGACTGAAGACAATTCTTAGTAAGGATAAACGCCGTTCGAAGCTCCTGCTACGATAGCATTCAGCGCCTGACTATCGAAGACAGAACCATCACTCCGGTTGATCAGGGCAAAACCATTGTTGCTCGTTACTCCGTTATCCCAATAGAAAGGTACTATGCCGTTATTTTTTGCATATTGCGTCACGTATCCCAGATAATAGGCTCTTGATGCTAAATGATTTGTAAGCGTTGTGCCTGTGAGAGATGAACGTCTTACTGCTCCAAATTCACCAAGAATAACAGGATAACCTTTGTCCACAAAGTTAGTTTTTATTGTGGAAAACTGTTGTTTTATGTAATCTTCCTGTCCCCAGGATGAGATTTTCCCGTATGATGCGTAGCTTGCACCCCAAAGGTTGACCGCTGAACTGCCCGTGTCACCACAAAAATCCCACGGATCATAGCAATGCACTTCCACCATCAGTCTTTTGGATGCTGTGTCGTCAGGTATTTTCATGTAACTGACAGCATAGCTGATGTTGGTGTTGTACGACTGAACAATCAGCGTTCTGTAAGCATTCTTTCCGCCCGTGGAGCGAACTGCATTTACAAAGGTTTGATTATAGGATAGCTGCACGGCAATGTTTTCGGACGAAGGTGCATTGTAGTCGACATGAACTTCATTGGTTCCAGCAAATAGCAAATGCTCGTCATAATCGCGGAAATAGGCTGCGATCTGCTGCCAGTAAGCTTTTTGTTTGGCATTCACTTTTTCCTGGTATGCATATTGCGGATGATTTTCGAGCCATCCTCCGTCCCAGTGAATATTGAGAATGACATACATGTTGTTTTTATAGCAATAATCGACCACCTGTTTGACCCGCGCCAGCCATGTTGCTTTAATCTTGTAAGAGATGGTGTCTTCCACGTAACTGTCCCATGCGCATGGAATTCGGACAGCGTTGAATCCCGCAGCTTTTACTCCGTCAATTAATTGTTGCGTGGT
>JAUZOL010000306.1 GCA_030706455.1 Bacteroidota bacterium | reverse complement strand
AAGCCGAGCGTTTTATGCCTCCTGCCAGGGTTAAAAACTGGGATGGAATACGTAGTTCGATGACATACGGTCCGGTTTGTCCGCTTGAACCAATGAACAGTGTAAACGATGAAAGCGAATTTATTTTTCATCATGACTGGGGCTATCAAAACGAAGATTGCCTACGCCTGAATATCTGGACTCAGGGAATAAACGACGCTAAAAAACGTCCGGTGATGGTATGGCTTCATGGAGGAGGATACAGTGCGGGGTCATCTCAGGAATTGCCTTCTTATGATGGCGAAAACCTGAGTAAAAAAGGTGACATTGTGCTCGTATCTATCAATCACAGACTGAATGTTCTGGGATTCCTTGACCTCTCAGCTTACGGAGAAAAATACCATCAATCTGCCAATGTCGGCATGATAGACATTGTAGTGGCATTGCAATGGATTAAAAACAATATTGCGCAATTCGGAGGCGACCCCGACAATGTTACTATTTTTGGACAATCGGGCGGTGGCGGCAAGGTTATTACTCTGATGAATGCTCCATCAGCAAAGGGATTGTTTCACAAAGCCATTTCTCAAAGTGGAGTTGTATCCAATTTCAGAGAACCTGCCATCACAAAACAAATTAGCGCAGAACTACTAACCGAGCTCAAGCTGAACCCTTCGATGGTCGATTCACTGCAGAAAATACCGTACAATATACTCATTGCCGCTTCTAAAAAAGCAATTGCCAAGGTTCAGCAGAAGCTGGCATCCGAAGGAAAGACCAGCGGCAGCATCAATATTGGATGGAGTCCCGTACTTGATGGCACCTTTCTCCCCTACCAGCCTTCCAATGTGAATGCAACCGCTATTTCGAAGGACATCCCGTTACTTATCGGATCGACAAAAAACGAGTTTATTACGTCGTTGAGTAACCCAAAATTACGATACGGCAATATTGCTGATATTACATCCTACATCAACAACACCTATAAGGACAAAGCCGAAGCCTACATTGACGCCGTAAAGCAAGCTTACCCCAGAGATAATCGCCCATCCGACCTCATAGATATTGACCTCCGATTCAGAGCCGGAGTGTTATCCGAAGCCAAATTAAAATCAACAACAGGCTCGGCGCCGGTTTATATGTACCTGTTCGGATGGCAATCGCCTGTGATGGATGGTGATTATAAAGCCATGCACAGCTTCGAACTTCCATTTGTATTCAACAATATCTCCCGTTGCGAAGAAATGACAGGAGGAGGAAAAGCCGCTTATGAGCTTGCGGATAAAATCAGTCAGGCATGGATCAATTTTGCACGAACAGGAAATCCCAACCACAAGGGCTTACCCGAATGGCCGGTTTATTCCGTTGAAAACGGCGCTTTAATGTATTTCGATAATAAATGCGTGATAAAAAGCCACCACGACGAATGCTTAATGAATCTAACGACCAAAAAATAACGACATGACGACCTTAAAAAATGCGCTTATTGCAACATCTGTTACCGTACTATCCATTGGCATAGGTCCTTTAACGAAAGCTCAACAGATTTTTGATGTAAAAAAAGTAGTTTCTTATATGACCTTAGTAGAAAAAGCCCACAAAGCGTTTGCGCCATCACGTACTTTCAATGAACTAAAGACTCAAAAATAGAGACTCATCTAAAGAGAATATTCCTATCATTTTTCAAACGTTTTTGCTGTAGTGTCCGGACTCCATTTTGGAGCCGGGCATTCGGCAAAGGATCTATGCAAGACAGTTTTACCGGCTTGTACAGCTCGTTTTGTGCCTTTATAATTCATCACGTAACAATTACATTTTCTTCAACATCATAAAATTCCAGGAATCATGTCCAAACATTCTTTACTTCGTTTCGTTCTAATATTTGCCCTGTTTCCATGCTGCATTTTAATTATGGCAACAACGCCCAGGCAGAGCAGTTCCAAATTTTTCAGAGTCGACGGACAGCAATTGAAGGCTCCCAACGGCAAACCATTCCTTATTCAGGGTATTAATCTTGGCAACTGGGTGAATCCCGAAGGGTATATGTTTCTCTTTAACAACGTAAGTTCATTTCGTCTCATTGATCAGGCATTTAAAGAACTGGTAGGCTCTGATGAGACGAACCGTTTCTGGCAACAGTTTCAGGAAAGCTATATCACAAAAGCGGACATTCATTATATCCGTCAGACGGGCATGAACTCCATCCGGCTGCCGTTTCACTACAAACTCTTCACCAGAGAAGATTACATGGGAGCCAACAATGAAAATCGTGGCTTTGAGCTGATTGACCGGGTAATCGGGTGGTGCAAAGCCGAAGGTCTGTCGGTTATTTTGGATATGCACGATGCCCCAGGAGGACAAACCGGCGACAATATCGACGACAGCTATGGCTATCCCTATTTGTTTGAAAACAAGAATGATCAGGCCCTGTTTTGTTCAATTTGGAAACGAATTGCGAAACACTATGCCAACGAAACAGCTATAATTGGATATGACCTGCTGAACGAACCCATTGCTCCTTACTTTTCCAACAAAGATGAACTGAACAGGCTTCTAGAACCGGTTTACAAGATGGCCACGGCTTCGATTCGTGAAGTCGATAATAATCACATTGTCATTTT
>JAUZOL010000305.1 GCA_030706455.1 Bacteroidota bacterium | reverse complement strand
GCCGATTTTCCCATACTTTCCCGCACTGTTTATGACCGTCCTTTGGTCTATTTAGATAATGCGGCTACATCGCAGAAACCCCGTTGTGTGGTGGAGGCGATAGAGAAGGTTTATTACAACCAAAACGCTAATATTCACCGCGGAGTTCATTATCTGAGCCAGGTAGCAACCGAAGCGCACGAAGAGGCTCGTCAAACGGTGCAGGCTTTTATTAACGCTGCCGAGTCGCGCGAAATTATTTTTACCCGTGGGACTACCGAAGCAATTAACCTGATTGCTACCTCGTTCGGAGAGACCTTTTGCAATGAAGGCGACGAAATTCTGATTACCGGCATGGAACACCATGCTAATATCGTTCCCTGGCAATTGCTGCGCGACCGTAAAGGTATTGTGTTGAAAGTTGTGCCCTTCAATGAACGTGGCGAGTTGGATATGGAGACTTTCTCCAAACTGATTTCGCCGAAAACAAAATTAGTTTCCGTTGCACATATTTCAAATGTGCTGGGGACTGTAAATCCAGTGGCAAAGATTATTGCCGAAGCACATGCTCACAATATTCCGGTGTTGGTGGATGGCGCACAGGCAGTTTCGCATATGTCGGTCGATGTGCAGGCGCTGGATGCTGATTTTTATGTTTTTTCCGGTCATAAAATGTACGGGCCTAACGGTATAGGAGTGTTGTACGGGAAGGAAAAATGGCTGGAGCAGTTGCCTCCCTACCATGGTGGAGGTGAAATGATTGCAACCGTCACTTACGAAAAAACGACTTATGCCGAACTTCCGTTTAAATTCGAAGCCGGAACTCCTGATTATGTCGGTTCGGTTGCGTTGGCGGAGGCAATCCGTTATATGCAGAAATTTGGTCTGAAAGCGATTGGTGATTACGAACATCAGTTGTTGCAGTATGCCACCGAACAGTTGATGAAAATCGACGGGATGCGCATTTTTGTAACTGCAGCCGAAAAAGCAAGTGTCATTTCATTCCTTGTGCGCGATATTCACCATTTCGATATGGGAACCCTGCTCGACAAACTCGGAATTGCGGTGCGCACTGGGCATCATTGCGCCATGCCGTTGATGCACACATTAGGCATTGAAGGAACGATCAGGGCTTCGTTTGCTTTTTATAATACCAAAGAAGAAATTGATGCGTTGGTGGCGGCTGTCGACCGGGTACAAAAAATGTTTTAGTAATTTTCATCAACCTTTTTTCTTCTCAGAAAGGCAGGTGACCGGCAGAATAAAATTGTAAATTGTAACCCCGATAGCTATCGGGACAAATTGTAAATCAAATAATGACAATAAACGAAGCGCAAGATCAGGTAATAGAAGAGTTTAGCGAGTTCTCCGACTGGATGGATAAATATGCTTATCTGATTGATCTCGGAAACTCGCTCGATCCTATTGACGAGAAAGCAAAAATACCGCAGAATTTAATTGAAGGCTGTCAGAGCCGGGTTTGGCTCGATGCTGCAGAACAAGAAGGTAAGGTAGTGTTTACTGCCGAAAGCGATGCTGTGATTGTGAAGGGGATTATCTCGCTCCTCATTAGGGTTATGTCGGGTCATACTCCCGATGAGATTCTGGAGGCAAATCTCTATTTTATAGATCAGATCGGATTGAAGGAACACCTTTCTCCCACTCGCGCCAATGGCCTCCTGTCGATGGTGAAACAGATAAAACTGTATGCTTTAGCCTTTAAGGCAAAGTCTTAAATTAATTGTAAAATTATTCGTAAAAGGGCATAAATGGACAGCTTCATTTATGCCCTTTTTTTGTTGTTTTTTTTGCTTTGAAGCTCTTTAAATTGCTTGTTAATATGGATGATAAATAGTAACTTTGTTTGCTTTTTGAAAAAGAATGACGTGTTTCTAATATTATAATTTAGATATGACCGAAGAACAAAAATTGAACGGGAACAATGATTACGGAGCAAGTAGTATTCAGGTCCTTGAGGGGCTTGAAGCAGTTCGTAAACGCCCGGCCATGTATATTGGCGATATCGGAATCAAAGGTTTGCATCACCTCGTGTATGAAGTTGTAGATAACTCAATCGACGAAGCGCTTGCAGGCTATTGTGATACCATCAATGTTATTATCAACGAAGATAATTCAATCTCTGTGAGAGATAACGGGCGTGGTATTCCGGTTGATATGCACGAAAAAGAAGGAAAATCGGCGCTGGAAGTCGTAATGACGGTGTTGCACGCCGGCGGTAAGTTTGACAAAGGAAGCTACAAGGTGTCAGGTGGTCTTCACGGGGTAGGTGTATCCTGTGTGAACGCGCTGTCTTCTCTTTTGCATGTTGAGGTATACCGCGAAGGTAAAGTTTACATGCAGGAATACCAAAGAGGAACTCCTCAATTTGCCGTAAAAGAGATTGGAACAACAACAGAAAACGGGACGTTGGTGAAATGTCATCCCGATGGCGCTATCTTTACAGATACCGTTTACAAATATGATATCCGTGCCGCCCGTATGCGTGAATTGGCTTATCTGAACGCGGGAATTACAATTTCGCTGTCGGATATGCGAACCCTGAACGAAGATGGAACACCTAAAAAGGAAGTTTTTCACTCGGAACGCGGGCTGGAAGAATTTGC
>JAUZOL010000304.1 GCA_030706455.1 Bacteroidota bacterium | reverse complement strand
ATTTACGTCTCCGAACAACACATCCGAAATGGCATCGGCGGCCATAGTGCCTCCAAACCATACATTCAGTATGGCCGGAATATTTTCATTCTCCCAACCCAATGTGAGCGGCCGTCCGGTAAACAGCACCAATACAACCGGCTTGCCCGTTTGAGCCAAAGCTTTGAGAAGCTCTTTCTGCGTATCCGGAATAGAAATATCAGACCGGCTTGCACACTCACCGCTCATTTCGGACGATTCACCTACAGCTGCCACTATAACATCGGCCTGTGCAGCTACTTTCAGTGCTTCATCCAAAATTTCTTTTGCCGGACGGTTATCGCGATTCGTAGTTTTGCCAAACACGCTGACTCTTTTTTCCATTTCCTCGTCAGCAAAAATATTCGAGCCTTGAGCATACACTATTTTTGCCTTATCGCCTACTGCCGCCTTCATCGTTTCATAAAGCGTTGCCGGCTTGGAAAAATCGGCTGCTACCGACCATGTACCGCACATATTTTCTCTGTTATTGCCCAACGGACCGATTAAAGCAATGGTTCCGTTTTTCTTTAAGGGCAATAAATTGTTCTGATTCTTTAGCAAGACAAAGCTTTCGGCTGCAGTTTTGCGGGCAAAATTCAAATTTTCCTGTGTAAAAATCTCCGTTTTAGCACGGATTTCATTACAATATTTATAGGGATCTTCAAATAGTCCCAGCTTCAGTTTTGCTATCAATACTGATTTACAGGCATCGTCAATCTCTTTTTGTGTAATTTTTCCATCCCGAAGTGATTGTTTCAATGTCTTCAGGAATCCTTCGCTTACCATATCCATGTTCACTCCGGCTTTCAAAGCCAAAGCCGATACAGCCTGTAAATCGCCCATACCATGTGCTGTCATTTCGGAAATACCTGTATAATCGGTAACTACAAAACCTTTAAAGCCCCATTGTTTGCGCAACACGTCTGTGAGTAACCATTTGTTGCCTGTCGCGGGAATCCCGTCAATTTCGTTGAATGAAACCATTACCGATCCGCAACCGGCATCAATAGCTGCTTTATATGGTGGCAAATAATCTTCATACATTCTGCGTTTGCTCATATCCACAGTGTTGTAATCGCGTCCGGCTTCGGCTGCACCATACAACGCATAATGTTTTACGCAGGCCATAATGTTATTGTTATGAGACAGATCTCCCTGATACCCCTTCACCATTGCTTTTGCAATCATAGAGCCGAGGTACGGATCTTCTCCGGAACCTTCAGCAATACGTCCCCAGCGAGGATCGCGCGCAATGTCCACCATTGGAGAAAAAGTCCAGCATATACCATCAGCACTAGCTTCAATGGCAGCAATGCGTGCCGTTTTTTCTATCATCGGCAGGTTCCATGTGCAGGATAATGCGAGAGGAATAGGAAAGGTGGTTTCGTAACCGTGAATAACATCCATTCCGAAAATAAGAGGAATATGCAAACGACTTTGTTCAACGGCTACCTTTTGCATGGCTTTAATCTTCGCAACCGATTTTATGTTGAACAATCCGCCAACCAATCCTTGTTTAACCTTACCTCCAATATCGGAATTTTGTGCCTGACCTGTTACAAAATCGCCGGCTCCCGGCAGATTGAGTTGTCCTATCTTTTCCTCCAGCGTCATCAGTTTCATAATTGAATCCGCACGATATTCAATTCGTGATACAGGACGCGCAGGTGTATTTTTAAAAGAGGAAAATAAGACAAACAAGAAAAGTAAAAGAAGAGAAGTAGCTTTTTTCATACAGATGATTTTAGGGTAATTTTTACAAATACAATGCAAAGTTATTGCGCCAAAATTGAGTTGTCAAGGATTTGAACCCGAGATTAATACTACAAGAAATAATACAAAATAAAGGTACCCCTACTTTACCCCCACAAACAAAACAAAACTACACTTATATAATTGTATATTAATTTATTACACAATGTAATTATTTAATATTTCATTGCTTTATAATTCCCTATATCATGTGTAATAAATGATAAATAAATACAAAAAGCCCCTGATAATATCAATTATCAGGGGCTAAGAAGTAAAATTCTAAATTTTAAACAATGGTAAGCTTTAGTAGTTTTCTTTGATTACTTCAAAATAAGCTTGCGGATGGAGACATGCAGGGCAAATTTCAGGAGGTGTTTTGCCTGTATGAATGTAACCGCAGTTACGGCATTGCCATGTTACTTCATCTGTTTTTTCAAAAACTTCATTAGCTTCGATGTTATGCAGAAAAGCAAGATAACGTTCCTCATGGCCTTTTTCAGCAATGCTAATCATTCGATACATTGCCGCAATCTGAGGAAATCCGTCTTCATCTGCAATTTGGGCAAAGAAAGGATAAAGCTCACTCCATTCTTCATGTTCTCCTCCGGCTGCTTCTTTCAGATTCTCTGCTGTTGTACTGATTACACCGGCAGGATAAGTAGCTGTTATCTCAACCATTCCGCCTTCCAGAAACTTAAACATCCGTTTTGCATGTTCTTTTTCCTGATTAGCCGTTTCTTCAAAAATGGCGGCAATTTGTTCGTATCCCTCTTTCTTTGCCACGCTTGCAAAGTAGGTGTAACGATTACGGGCTTGAGATTCACCTGCAAATGATTTCAGCAGGTTTTGTTCTGTACGTGTTCCTTTAATACTTTTCATACCATAATAATTT
>JAUZOL010000303.1 GCA_030706455.1 Bacteroidota bacterium | reverse complement strand
TATAATAATTGATCGGTGTTAACGTTATAGTAACATCGTTCAATATGTGCCAAACGAGAAGAGAGTTCCTTTAATTTTTCTAATCGAATAACAAAAGAGTATGAATGCCTTTTTGCTTGAATTACCCTATGTTTTGGTACCTTTTGCAATGACACTAGTTTGTCGCAATGTGAATTATTCGCTCCGGGAATATACCTTTTATGGTACCGGTATCCTGATCTTCTTATACCCTGTCTTGCTTGTATTAGCTGAGAACATGCTGGGAGTTAGCACTTCCTGTCCGCTAATTGATCGCCATTTAGTCGGGTATTTTCTCATAAACACACTGTTCTTTGTTCCTCTCACACTGCTATTGCAACTGATTTTTAACGCCATTCTTCTGCGTGACGAAGAAAATGAATGGAACGAAATTGAGTAATGTTTTTCTTACACAAAACGACAAAGGAGCTGCTTTCGCAACTCCTTTATTGTTTTAAATTGTCTGATTGAATTCAGGGATACAAGCTATGTTCAATGCAAATCGTGTCTCCGGTCAATTCTTCTTTTTATAGCTTAATACGGCCCAGGTATTAAAGGCAAGAGCAAAACCGACAAGCGCGCCCAACTGAGGCAGCATATCCGCAATGCCACTTCCTTTCAGATAAACAAGTCGCATTACCTGCATAAAGTACTTCAACGGATTAAATATCGTAATGGTTTGTGCCCACTGCGGCATACTGCTAACAGGAGTAAACAGTCCGCTCAGCATAATAAGCACCATGATAAAGAAATACATCACAAACATGGCTTGTTGGATAGTGTCGGAATAGTTCGAAATTACCAGTCCGAATCCTGAGATACCCAGCACATAAATGGCGGCAAAAAGGTAAATAGTGCTGAAATGCCCGGCGGGTACCAATCCGTACACGAGCCATGCCACGCCAAAACTCACCGTAATCACCAACGACCCTATAATCCAGAAGGGTAACAACTTTGCGACAATAAACGTAAACTTCGGAACCGGTGTCACATTGATCTGCTCCATGGTTCCGGCCTCCTTTTCATTTACGATATTGAGAGCCGGCATAAAGCCGCACAACATAGTAAGTACCATCACCATCAGCGCCGGAACCATAAACACCTTGTAATTGAGATTGGGATTGAAGCGATAGTATGGAACTATATCAATCGTCGGAGTAATGGAAGCCCTGCTTATTTGCCCCGATTCCTTGCGCAAATCGGATGCAAATCCATTGATAATATTGGCCAGGTAACCGGTGCTCAGACCGCCCTTCGTACCATTCACAGTGTTAGCAGCCACCAGGAGTTTGGCATGTTGATCCCGCTCCAACTCCTTTTCAAACCGCGGAGGTATTTCCAAAACCACGTCGGCATTGTTCTTTTCAACACTCTTTAATGCCTGATCATATCCGGGCGAAACGTCTGTCAGTCGGAAATAACCCGAAGATACGATCTTCTGAGTCAATCGTTGAGAGAAACTACTATGGTCGTGATCGACAATACTGAGATTAATATTGCTGATTTCAAAGTTGGCCGCCCAGGGAAACACCAGCAAAACCATGACGGGAAACATCACAATCATACGGGGCAAAAAAGGATTGCGCAACAATTGTTTGAATTCTTTTTCGATTAAAAAACGTAGCATATCAATTATTCTAATCTGATTTTAAACTTCTTCATGCTGACAGTGATCAGGACGACTACCATAACAAAAAGCACTGTCACCTCTTTGCCCACGGCGGCAATCCCCACCCCTTTAATCATCAGGCCTTTTACTGCCGATATATACCATCGTGCCGGTATGATGTTGGAAATACCCTGAAGGATCGCAGGCATGTTCTCAATCGGATAAATCATCCCCGACAAAAGAATAACCGGCAGCATCAATCCCATGGCTGATGCCAGCATAGCGGCCATTTGAGAACTCACCAGTGTGGATACCAGTAACCCGATAGAAAGCGAAACAAATATGAATAGCAGCGACACGACAAACAACCAGATAAGGCTTCCGGCAACCGGTACATTTAGGACGAAAACCGCCAGCAATAACACTGTGATAAGATTGATGGCCGACAAAGTGAAATACGGAACGGCCTTGGCCAAAATAATATAAATCGGCTTCATGGGCGATACCAACAAAATCTCCATCGTCCCCATCTCTTTTTCGCGCACAATGGCAATTGAGGTCATCATGGCACAAATCAGCATCAAAATCATCCCCAAAACCCCCGGCACAAAGTTGTAGGCCGCTTTCATCTGAGGGTTATAAAGCAACTTCACTTCCGGTTGAATCTGGTACGGAACCTTGTTTTGCTCCATCAACTCCTGCTGATAGTCCCCAATAATGGAGGACGCATATTGTACCAACTGCGTAGCCGTATTGGGATCGGTAGCATCAGTCAGCAATTGCAGCTGGGCTTTGCCGGTATGGAGCAGGTTCTCGTTGAACCGTTCGTCAAATACGACGGCCATACTGATATTTCCATCCTGAAAAGCATGTGTCAGCTCCTGTTGACCTTTCACATAGCGTACAACGGTAAAATACTGGCTTGCATCAAGCTGATTGACAATTCGCCGGGTTGCAACATCATTCGAAGGATCGAGCACTACTACTTGGGCATTTTTCACTTCATTGGTAATAGCAAAGCCGAACAAAATAAGTTGTATGATAGGCATT
>JAUZOL010000302.1 GCA_030706455.1 Bacteroidota bacterium | reverse complement strand
CAAAAGACACTTCAACTGGAAGAGTGCAGACAGATGGCAATTGCACACAATAAAAGCATCCAGATAGCACAAGAAAATGTAAAAGCCGCCCAACAATACAAACAGGCCGCCTTTACACAATTCTTCCCAAACTTCTCGGCAAACGCTGCATACACATGGAACCAGAAAAATGTATCTCTTCTTGCTGAAGATGCATACCTGCCGGTGTACTCGCTCAATGCCAACGGCACGCCCAATTATGGAGCATCCTGGAACAATTCCTGGACGGTCGTCAACGGGACTCCTGTTCCGCTGGATGCCAACGGTAAACCGTTCAACCCTTCCACCAGCCCGGATAAAATCGAATGGAAAAACAAAGCCTTACTCCCGAAAGAAGCAATGGAATTCGATATGAAGAACGTATTTGTAGGAACCATCGGTTTCACACAACCTATATTTATGGGTGGAAAAATCAAAGCTTTATACGACATTGCAACATACGGAGAACACCTTGCGAGTGCACAACAGGAAAACAAAATGACCGAACTCTTACTGGAAGTGGACGAAGACTACTGGCGGGTAGTATCGCTTGAAAGCAAAGTCGCTTTAGCCAAAGAATACAAGGGCTTGATCGCTAAAATGGATTCCGACATCCGAACAATGGTAGACGAAGGAGTTGCCACAAAGGCCGATGCTCTCAAAGTGAGAGTTAAGCTCAACGAAGCCGACGTTGCCCTCACCAAAGCAGAAGACGGGCTAAATCTGTCACGCATGGCTCTGAATCAGGTATGCGGAATGCCTTTGGACGAACAATACCGTCTGGCAGACCAGAGTCTTGACACAAAAGCAGTGGAACCTCAATTAATTCCAATAGATCAGGCATTGGCAAACCGCCCCGAAATAAAAGCTCTGACGCAGATGCAAAGCATTGCCAAAGCCAATCAAAAAGCAATGTTCTCAAGATTTCTGCCCAACATTGCATTGACTGGAAATTATCTGGTTTCCAACCCCAACTCATTCAATGGTTTTGAGACCAAATTCGGCGGAATGTTCACCGTCGGAGTGGTTGCCAATATACCATTGTTTCATTTCGGAGACAAACTGCACACGTTAAATGCGGCAAAATCACAATACCGCATTGCAACACTTCAGTTGCAGGAAGCAAAAGAAAAGATGGAGCTCCAAATCAAACAAAGTTCGTACAAAACAGCCGAAAGCATCAAAAAGCAAACCACCACTCAACACAACATCGATCAGGCTGTCGAAAATCTGCGCTATGCTACCGAAGGGTTTGAAGCCGGAGTTATTACTTCGACCGATTTGTTAGCCGCTCAAACAGCATGGTTATCTGCGAAATCCGAAAACATCGACGCCATCATTGATGTGAAGCTTTGCAACTTGTACCTCGAAAAGTCGTTAGGAACACTAAAAGCTCCCGCAACAAACAATACTATCAAAAAATAACACAACTCATTAAATATCTAAATTTGCACTGACATGAAAAAAGAAAACACCAACAATAAAGATTTGAGAATAGGACTTATCAGCCTTTTGGGGGCTCTTGTCATTCTGTTCATTATCGGATTATTCGTTTTCAGGCCAGAACCTATTACCATCCAGGGAGAAGCCGATGCTACCGAAGTGAGAGTTTCGGGAAAAGTTCCGGGCAGAATCAAACTATTCCTGACGGAAGAAGGAGCAAAAATTAAAGCCGGCGACACCGTTGTTGTCATTGACAGTCCGGAACTGAATGCAAAACTGGAACAAGCTACAGCAGCTGAAGATGCAGCTCTGGCTCAGGACAGAAAAGCAAAAAAAGGCGCCCGTAAAGAACAAATAGCTGGCGCATATGAGATGTGGCAAAAAGCAGTCGTGGGTGTTGACATTGCAAAAAAATCGTACGACCGTGTTCAGCGACTGTTCGACAAAGGGGTTGTAACTGCCCAAAAACACGATGAAGCAGAAGCGCAGTACAAAGCTGCCGTGGCTCAGGCAAACGCTGCAAAAACGCAATACGACATGGCTGTAAACGGTACCGAAAACGAAGACAAAGCCGCAGCGCTGGCAATGGTAAACAGAGCAAAAGGAGCAGTACAGGAAGTGAGGGCATATCTTCACGAAACCTGCCTTGTGTCTCCGATTGACGGCGAAGTTACCGAGATATATCCCAAACGCGGAGAACTGGTCGGCACTGGCGCTCCTATCATGAGCATTGTTGACCTGAACGACATCTGGTTCACCTTCAACATTCGCGAAGATTTGCTTTCCACTATAAAAATGGAATCAACGTTCAATGTAAAGATTCCCGCATTAGGAGACAAAACCGTACCGGTAAAAGTAACATATATCAAAGCACTGGCATCCTATGCCACCTGGAAAGCAACCAAAACTACCGGACAATTTGACATAAAGACATTCGAAGTACGTGCCCGCCCGACAAGCAAAGTTGATGGCCTTCGTCCCGGAATGAGCGCTCTTTTGGAAGAGACGTTGAAATAACGCCTCTTTCAGGCGCTATCGCACCCACTATCTTAAACCGATTATTTTCATCACTAAAATCAGAACTTACATGCCCGATAAAAAAGCATCAGTCATCGGCGCCACACTCAGACGAGAGTTGGCAAAAATGAAAAGCCGTCCCATGTACCTGATTCTCACACTTGGGATCATGAGTTTTTGCTATATCTTTTTCATATCTT
>JAUZOL010000301.1 GCA_030706455.1 Bacteroidota bacterium | reverse complement strand
TTTCACAACCGGGAGAACCCCGCGAAGAACGTCCTGTTATTCTGGAATTGAAAGTGTTGGCAGATGTTGGTCGTGTTGGATTCCCGAATGCCGGCAAATCGACACTTTTGGCCGCTATTACAGCCGCTAAACCGGAGATTGCCAACTATCCGTTTACAACGTTGGTGCCCAATCTGGGGATTGTACCTTACCGCGATAATAAGTCGTTCGTAATGGCAGATATTCCCGGAATTATTGAAGGAGCACACGAAGGAAAAGGCTTGGGGCTGCGTTTTCTTCGACACATCGAACGAAATGCTATTCTGTTGTTTATGATTCCGGGTGATACAAAAGATATCGCTGAAGAGTATAATATTTTGCTCAATGAATTGAAGGAATTTAACCCTGAATTGCTTGATAAACAGCGGTTATTGGCAGTGACAAAGGCTGACCTGCTGGATGAGGAACTGATTGAGGCTTTGAAAGCCGAATTGCCGGAAGTGAAGTTTATATTCATCTCGGCAGTCACCGGCTTTGGTATTCCCGAACTGAAAGATATGATTTGGGAAGAGTTGAACGATGAGGCGAACCGTGTAATGACGATGACTCACCGTTTGCCTGAAAATGTGGTTCTTCCTTCCGAACACGAATCGGAGGAAGAAGATATGGAAGACAACGAAGAAGAGGATGAGGATGATTTTGACTATGAAAATCTTGACCCGGAAGCTTATCGTTAGTCTGTTTGCGTTAAATTTAATCTGAGTATATGGGATTTTTTCTTTTCCTGTTTTTATTCATACTTGTTCTTGGGCTAGCTGTAGTAGGCAGCGTACTTAACTTTTTCCTCCGATTGTTTTCTTTCGGACGAAAGGGACATGCTTCGGCTGCTAATCAGGGGGAAGGCGCTTCGTCAACAGCGCGGTCGGATCGGAAAGTTTTTAGTAAGGAAGAAGGTGAATACGTCGATTTTGAAGAAGTAAAAAATTAAGTCTGCCTGTTATGCATAATTATTTACAGCTGGTTAGATATAAAAATCTGATTATCATTTTATTTCTTCAGTGGGTAATGCATGCATGCGTTATAAAGCCTGTATTGTTGCCCTTTAGAGTACCACCAGCTACCCCGGAAATTGCTTTCTGGTTGTTGGTGTTGTCTACTATTCTGATAGCTGCCGGAGGTTATATTGTCAACGATTATTTTGATGTGAAGATTGACGAGATCAATCGCCCGGATAAGGTAATTGTTGGTAAAAGTATCTCCAAAAAATCGGCCATGCGGCTCTATCAGATATGCACGATAATTGGGTTGTGTATCGGCATTGGCCTGGCAATATGGGTGCGCAATGTTACGTTTGGTTTTTTATTTGTGGCGATCACCGGATTGCTTTGGTTCTATTCGGCCAGTTATAAGCGTCAGTTCTTAGTCGGCAACCTGATTGTGGGTGTAACAACAGCGTTGGTGCCTTTTATGGTCGGTTTGCTGGAAGTTGCATTTTTACATCGCACTTATGGCGAACTGTTAGACTTTACGCCTGTAGCGCCGTCCATTTTTTCGTGGATAAACGGGTTTGCCCTGTTTGCCTTTTTGGTAACTCTTATCCGCGAAGTGGTGAAGGATATGGAGGACGTTGAAGGTGACCGGGAGATGGAATGTCGTACCATGCCCATTGTGTGGGGAATTGCGCGTTCCAAATGGGTCGTTTACGGATTGGTGGCAGTCGTAATCGCAGCGGCAGGTTTTTATGTGTCAAAGATTCATTTTGCCAACGACACGCTGACGATGCGTTATTACATTTTTGGAATTATAGCCCCATTCATTTACTTTGTTTATCTCATTATAAGGGCGAAGCGTCAATCTTCGTTGCATCAGGCTGCCGGATTTCTTAAATTTATAATGGTAGTCGGCATTTGCTACAGTTTTGTCTTTTATTTCCTGCAGGCGCGGGCATACGGTTTCCCGTTGTTTGATTTGTTTATGATCAACCAGCCTGCAGTCTGAATCCTTGCTAAATTTTTTTATCGTGCTTTCCAATCTATCTTCCTACAATATCATTTTAGCGTCGCAGTCGCCACGTCGGCAAGAACTTTTAGCCGGTTTGGATGTCCCTTTTACGGTTCAGGTGCTCCCCGACCTGGAAGAGGTATATCCGGATACCCTTTCGGGTGATGAGGTGGCTCTTTATCTGGCCAAACACAAAGCGTCGGCATATGAGCATTTACTAGATGGTGATACGTTGGTGATAACAGCCGATACTATCGTGTGGTGCGATGGTCATGTTCTTGAAAAACCTGTCGACGAAGCCGATGCCAAACGTATGCTGGCTCATTTGTCGGACAAAACCCACACGGTGTTTACCGGAGTTTGCCTGCAATCGAAAGAAAAGCAGGTGGCATTTTCAGTTTCCACAGAGGTGCGTTTTGCCAAATTGACGGCAGAAGAAATAGATTATTATGTAAAGAAATACCGCCCGATGGATAAAGCCGGGTCGTATGGAGTGCAGGAGTGGATTGGTTATGTGGCGGTTGAATCAATTAATGGCTCCTTTTATAACGTAATGGGATTACCGGTTCAACGGCTGTATGCGGAGCTGAAAAAATGGTAACCGTTTTTAATTGAACAAAATAGCCTCAGGCTATTGCGAATGTCGCAAAAAATCGCTTATTTTGCACCTCCAAAAGAAAAGGGTTCGGTAGCTCAGCTGGATAGAGCAACAGCCTTCTAAGCTGTG
>JAUZOL010000300.1 GCA_030706455.1 Bacteroidota bacterium | reverse complement strand
TCGTTCCCTGACAACAACATTTCTCCGGTAGTACCACTTATACCGCTGGAGCTTTTGCTTGGATTCTGCTTTTTCTCCATTGTAGTGCTGGCATACAACAGAATGCTGGAGAAAAACAAAGTTGCGGAAGAGGAAGAAGAGTTACAGGAAATTGAGCATGCCATCACGGAACAGAATCCCGACCCTGCAATTGAAATAGTGGAGCGGATTGCGGTAAAAATAGGTCAGAAAATAGAAGTAATTCCGGTGCCTGATATCTTTGTTGTACAGGCTGAAGGTGATTATGTGATGATACATACTGCAAAAGGGCACCACATGAAGGAGCAAACCATGAAGTATTTCGAGGAACATCTACCTTCCAATCAATTTGTTCGCATTCATCGTTCATATATCGTCAATGTTCAGGTTATTTCAAAAATTGAACTTTTTGAAAAACAGAACCAACTTCTGACACTGCAAAACGGGATGCAAATAAAAGCAAGCGCAACAGGCTACAGATTGCTGAAGAAGACACTAAACCTGTAAAATAAAACCAAACTAAAATAAACACGGAAACTGCAAATGTTTTTCAGTTTCCACTTAACACCTGAATATATGTACATTATATACGTTTTATATTTTTTTGTCATGATCATGTGGTTAATATTTCGTTAAATTACAATTTTATATCCTACCTTTGACGCTCCAAATTACTGATAATGGCGGATATAAAAGAACAAATTCTTGAGACCTCCACCCGGTTATTTATGAAATACGGGCTGAGAAGTGTAACGATAGACGATATCTGCAATGAGCTCCGCATTTCAAAAAAAACCTTCTATAACTATTTCAGGCAAAAAGAAGAGCTGATCGAAAGCATCATGGAGTCTTATTGCGAACAGCATAAAAACGAGCACCAGAAAAACCACTCATTTACGGATGATCCGTCGCTAAATGCAATAGATATAGTTGTAAAAGCATCCCAATTCTGGATAGACCAAGAAAATAAGGAGTCGATGACTTTCTTTTACGATTTAATGAAGTACTATCCTGAAATTAACAGCAAGATGTATGCAAAAATGGACGAAGATGCATTACTGTCGATTAAAAAATGGTTGCAGAATGGTATAAACGAAGGCATTATCCGCACAGACACAGACATTGACCTGTTGTCCATCTATTTGAATAATCATTTTAGAAAAGGGCTGCCCGATCTTCTCAACAAACCCGGCATAGACATAGTAAAGACGTTTCAATTCTTGCTGGATTGCTGCATACGCATTATCGTAAATGAAAATGGATACCAGTATTATCAGGAAAAATACAAGAATAATTATCCTCCATTAAAAACAACGAAAACAAGAAGAACACAGAAATAAATACATTTTACTAACGC
This sequence comes from Bacteroidota bacterium, assembly GCA_030706455.1. Lineage (GTDB taxonomy): Bacteria > Bacteroidota > Bacteroidia > Bacteroidales > Paludibacteraceae > Microbacter. Next base: position 1,340 of record JAUZOL010000300.1, on the reverse strand, counting down.
ATTCAACAAACAACAAATAATCTATGAGGACAAGAATCAGTTTATTATTACTCATTGTCTGCACTTTCGCCTACTATGGAAGGGCTCAGGAAAAGCTTTCGTTATCGCTCGAAGATGCAAGGCTTCATGCCCAGCAATACAACCGGACGCTAAAAAATGCGGGTTTGTCAGTGCAGGAAGCACAAAGCGCTTTGTGGGAAAGCATCTCGAAAGGCCTTCCACAGGTTGAAGTGACCGGAGCTTATCAAAATTACCTTGGCGCATCTGCTAATTTTCAGGGCATGAAGATCCAGTTCGGACATTCAGGGTCCATTCAGACACAGGTCAGCCAATTGTTATTCAACGGTAGTTACTGGATTGGTCTACAACTGTCAAAATTGAGCCGGGAGATTGCCGTGACGTCGAAAAGGAAAACAGAGCAGGATGTGATACAACAAGTTACAACTTCCTACAATTCGATTTTAGTTTCAGAAAGGACAACCCAACTACTCAGGCAGAACAAAGAAAACCTGCTGGACATCCAGAAGAGAACGCAAGCGACAGTAAACGCTGGTGCTGCCACACAGACAGATGCCGACCAGATTGCCGTACAGGTTTCGTCGGTCGACAACATGATCAAATCGAATGAACGTCAAACAGAACTGGCATACAACATGCTTCGCATTCAACTGGGAATAAACGCCAACACAACAATTGAACTGAAAGACAGTCTCAACTCGCTGATGAATGAAGATAAAACATTCAAATTGCTGGGAGAGCAATTCGACATGAGCAAGAACCCCACCATGCAACTTTCCGAGAAGCAGCTGGAATTATCAAAAAAGCAAGTTAATTTACAGAAAGCAAGCTGGTTACCGACACTCTCGGGTTACTACAGCTACACCTACAAGTATATCAAGCCCACGCTCGACCTATCGCCGAGCAGTGTTGTAGGTTTGCAGGCAAGCTGGCCGCTTTTCACCAGCGGAGGAACCTATTCCAAAATTAAACAGGCAAAATTTCAGGTGCAGGCCAACGAGAACAACCTGGCAGCTTTGAAGGATCAACTCATGGTTCAGGAAAAGCAGGCACGTTTCAACCTGAGCAACGCGCTCGACAAACTGAACACTCAGACCAAAAGCCTTGAAGTATCCAACAAAGTTTTTGCCGACATTTCGCGCAAGCACGATCATGGTATGGCCACAAGCCTTGATGTCACCACGGCATCCAACAACCTACTTCAGGTGCAAACCAATTACGTCACTGCTCTATACGAAGTGCTGACCGCAAAAACAGAACTGGAACAATTACTCAACAAATTCTGAGAAAACAAGACAAATAATTAACTCTCAAATACAGAC
>JAUZOL010000030.1 GCA_030706455.1 Bacteroidota bacterium | reverse complement strand
TCTTTTGACGCAAAAGCTTTGATAACAAAATCAAAGTTGGTTTTTCCGGTCGAATCCACTTTGAGGTTGAAATTCAAACTTGTCAGATCGGCTGAGTTTATCGCCACCTCTTTACGGAACAATCGCCAGAAATCGAGGTGCACCTTCATTTGGTGTGCCGTGAAAAGAGTATCGCGTGTCTGATCCTCAAGATAGACGTCTCCCATTTTTAATTCAGAAAACGGGAAAAATGAAAGGGTTCCTATTTCAACACGAGTGTGTAGTTTTTGTGACAGATCCGCTACGATTTTTTTGCGGATGGAGTTTTGCACAAAGCTCAAATTCAACAAAATAAATATAGTGCCAATGATGGCTACCGTAATTGCTGTAGCCATTAAGAGCACTCTTAGAGATTTTTGTTTAATTTTGAGCATCCTATTTGAATCTTGTAAAGGGGGAATGTGCCCTTTGGGCGGGCATTCATATCTTTCTATTAATAAGAATAATAAGTAAAACGGTAGAATAAACCGAAGCATCACATTCGGATACAATTCCTGTAAGTTACTTATGCTTCGGCAAATTTACTTGAAAATCAAATGAGAACAAACAGAATCTTATTAATAATTACTATTTTTATGACGGCTTGCAACCTTTTTGCTGCCAAAAATCTATCACCAACTATGGTAAAAATTCAAACCAATCATGGCGATATCCTCGTAAAGCTCTATGACGAAACGCCTCTGCACCGCGATAATTTTCTGAAGTTAGCCAAACAGGGCTTTTATGACGGCGTTTTGTTTCACCGCGTCATCGGTGAATTTATGATTCAAACCGGCGATCCGCAGTCGAAAGATGCAAAGCCTGACCAGATGCTGGGCACCGGCGGACCTGGATATACCGTACCGGCAGAAATTCATTACCCGGCATTCTTTCATAAAAGAGGAGCTTTGGCAGCTGCGCGTCAGGGTGATGAAGTGAATCCGGACAGAGCCTCGTCGGGTTCACAATTTTATATCGTTCAGGGACGTACCTGTTCCGAAAATGAATTGAACCATGTGGAACAATCTGCCCGTGTCAATCAGGAAAGAGGTCTCTTTCAACAAATAGCGGCAACTCACATTGAAAAAATTAAGGCTCTTCAGTTGGCAAATGACACTGCTGGCCTTAATAATCTCCGCGACTCAATCTATGCTGAAACGGTCAAAAAAGTTGATGAGAACCCGATATATAAATTGACAGATGAGGTTCGTCAGGCTTACAAAACGTTTGGGGGAACTCCCCATCTTGATGGCAGTTACACCGTTTTCGGAGAAGTGGTATCCGGTCTTGAGGTAGTTGAAGAAATCTCAAAGGTTAAAACCGGCCGTGCCGACCGTCCCGTGGAAGATGTGAAGATTATAAAAGTTACAGTAGAAGAATAAAGCTATCAATCAGCTAACAACTAATTGACAGCGTTCGATAAAATATACTCGAATGAAGAAATTAGTTATCCTCACCGGAGCAGGAATGAGCGCCGAAAGTGGCATCAGCACTTTTCGGGATGCCGGTGGATTGTGGGATCAGTATCCCGTGGAAGATGTGGCGACCCCGGAAGGTTGGGCTCGTAATCCTGAACTTGTGCTCGGCTTTTATGCCGAACGTCGCCGCCAGTTGTTAAAAGCAAAACCCAACGACGGACATGTGGGGCTGGCTCGTTTACAACAGCAATTTGATGTTCGCATTATAACTCAGAACATCGATGACCTGCACGAGCGTGCCGGAAGCAAAAATGTGCTCCACCTGCACGGAGAACTTACGAAAGTATGTTCTGCGTACGATCCGGGTTATGTTGTTGACCTTCCTTCGGATGCTCCTTATATAAAACTGGGAGACAAATGTCCCAAAGGTGGACAGTTACGCCCATTTATCGTATGGTTCGGAGAAGCCGTTCCTGCAATTGAAGAGGCTGCCGATTTGAGCGCTCAGGCAGATATTTATGCCGTGATTGGCACTTCTCTCAATGTGTATCCGGCTGCAGGATTGTTGCATTATGTCCCTAAGGGTGTTCCAATCTACCTTATTGATCCAAAAGAAGTGAATACTGCCTATTATGAACGCATTACATTTATTCAGCAACCCGCAACCACCGGAGTTGCTCAATTGGAAAGGTTGTTGGTTTCTTAAGTAAGATTCCCTGTGTAGCGTAGCTCAAATATCATAAATAGCCGGAAACAGTTTTGAACTCTGTTCCACTATTTTTTTGCAATATTGTATCTGTTTGTAATAAAAGGCTCTCAATTACTTATCAATACAGCAAATGACATGTGTTTAAGCAATTATCATGCATGACAAAATGACAATAAAAAATATTAAAAACGGATAAAATGTAAGATAATTGCTATTAGATACTTGTTTTTCTAATCTTTTTGTTACCTTTGCATCAGTTTATATAATAAAATGCAATTAAAAATAGGCAAAAACATGAAATCAAAATTAGAGTATGTTTGGTTGGATGGTTACAAACCAACCCAATCGTTGAGAGCAAAGACAATGATGTCTAAAGACAATTTTAGTGGAAAATTGGAAGACTGCAAAGTATGGTCATTCGACGGTTCTTCAACCGAACAAGCTACTGGTGGTTCTTCCGACCTTCTGTTAAAACCAGTTGCTATCTATCCCGATCCAACTCGTAAGGATGCTTACGTTGTGATGACTGAAGTGTTGAATGCAGATGGAACACCGCACGAATCAAACGGTCGTGCAACTATCGAATCGGACGATGATGATTTCTGGTTTGGTTTCGAACAAGAATATTTCTTGATGGATATGGAAACAAAAATGCCTTTGGGTTTCCCTGCAAACGGTTATCCTGCTCCTCAAGGTCCTTACTATTGCGGTGTAGGTGCTAAAGCTGCTTTCGGACGTGACATTGTTGAAGAACACTTCGATGTATGTTTGGAAGCTGGCTTGAACGTTGAAGGTATTAACGCTGAAGTTGCTGCCGGACAATGGGAATTCCAAATTTTTGCTAAAGGCGCAAAAGACGCAGGTGACCAAATTTGGGTTGCTCGTTATTTCTTGGAAAAAGTGGCTGAAAAATATGGTGTTTATGTTGAATGGCATCCAAAACCTCTTGGAAAAGAATTGGATTGGAACGGTTCGGGTATGCACGCTAACTTCTCTAACGGTTTGATGAGAACTTGCGGTGATAAAAAAGTATTTGACGCAATCTGCGAAGAATTCGGCAAACACATCCAGGAACACGTTTCTGTTTACGGAGCTTACAACGACCAACGTTTGACAGGTAAACACGAAACAGCTTCTATCAACGAATTCTCTTATGGAGTTTCTGACCGTGGTTCTTCTATCCGTATTCCTATCGGAACAGTAGAAGATGGCTGGAAAGGTCGTTTGGAAGACCGTCGTCCTGCTTCTAACGGTGACCCATACAAAATTGCTGCAGTTATTATTTCAACTACCAAAAAAGGTATTGCAAAATTATAATTACAAGCGAATATACAAATCACAAAGCGGTTGGCCAGAGCGGTCAACCGCTTTTTTTGTTGATAAGAGACTTTATCAAGGGTTGTTTTGAAGAGGGTGTCAGTCTCGCTATTGTGCTTTGATAAAAAATTATAACGTAGTTGGATACTTTCATTTCGTGCTTATATTTGCGATGCAATTTACAAGCTAATTTTCTTAAAAACGAGCATGTTCGTCCTTATTACAAACCAATACTACTCACATGCGGGGGTATAAAAATCAATAGTCTATATGAAAAAAGTATTCACACTGTTGATGGCAGCCTTATTTGTTGCTGCATCATCGCTAAGTGCTCAGACTCCTGCTGCTCCTCCGGCAAAGAAGGAAGTTAAGAAAGAGATGAAAAAAGCGGACAAGGAGATGAAGAAGGCCGATAAGGATATGAAAAAGGCCGGCAAAGACATGAAGAAAGTTGAGAAAAATGCCAAAAACGTAACACCTCCGCCTCCTCCTCCACCTCCTGCAAAAGCTGCTCCGGGTCAACACCTGAAAAAAGATGGAACTCCCGACAAACGTTTTAAAGAAAACAAAGAAGGTGCTGCTCCGAAACATTTGAAAAAAGACGGTACGCCGGATAAACGATTCAAAGAAAATAAAGAACCGAAAAAATAAATACAGCCGTATTTGAAAAAATGGCCTTGATGAAACAATCATCAAGGCCATTTTCATTCTATCAGGAATATTTTCGTCGTCTCCGGAAAAAGAAAACCGCGGCAAACAAACCCAGTAGAATCAAAGGAGTAACCAGATTGATGATTTGCCATGTTGTTCTGCCTTCTGTCGTGGCAACATTGTTAAGCAAACGAAGCGGAACTACCCGCGATCTTAATTCGAGCCAGCTATCGTCTCCGCTAAGATACAATACGGCATTTACGATGAAATCACGGTTACCGTATTGGCGATTGGTATAGCTGTCGAATCCTAGAGGTAACAGTTGCATGTTGTCGCCGGTTCCGTGAACTTCGTTGCGGATAATATCTCCGTTTGCAACAATAATCATTCTTGTATACTTGCTCTTACGGGCTATTGAAGTGGATTTATTAATCCCTTCGGGAACCATTCTGTTGGCAAAAGCAGAAGTGAAGGTTCCTTCCAAAAGACCACCTACCGGAATATTTTGGAAGCGGAAGTAATCGTGATCACGCGGGTCCGGCATTTGTTTCAGGTCAACCATTGCCGGAGGAGCTAAAACATGTGATGCGTTAGAGGTGGCGAGAAGGGCTTGTTTCTTGACCAGAGTGTCCACTCCTACAAAATCTATTGATGAGGCAAAATTTGCCTTTACAGAGGCCAGATTACGCGTGGTGACATTGTATGGAGATGTGAGCAACAATGGCTGAAAAACCCACGGCATTGGCTTAAATTGAGGTTCTTCTCCCGGGCGTGACACATTGATTGGCATAGAGGCACATTGAACATCCTGCACAATATCAGGGTTGATACGGACACCATATCCAAAAAGCATATCAGAAAGATTCACATCAAGCGGAGCAATGGTTGCCTGCCCGGTTCTCGAGAGGAAATCATTGTCGATCTTTGATCCGTCAAGGAGCCACAACACACGACCTCCATTCATAATGTACTGGTCAATAATGAATTTCTCATTCTCGGAGAAGGCGGTCGCCGGTTTGGCAATGATAACCACTTTGTATGGGTCAAGTGCTTTCGGGTCGTTGCCGAGAGCGCCCCGGTCTACCTGGAAATAGCGGCTAAGAGCTGTGGTTGCGTCATATACTTCCGGCTCGGGTAGTTCTCCGTTGCCTTCCAGAAAAGCAACCTTACGATTTTCCTTCACATTCAATATCCGAATAGCATCGGTCAACTGATATTCAAGATTTTCCACCGAAGCATTCAGGTTCTCTTCTCCGGAATGTCCCTGCATATTGGTAAGCAGGTTTACCAAAAGAGTGTCTTTATGACTGATTATTTCTGCCCAAGGAAAAATGATCTTCCGTACAGCTTTCCCATCAGCATCTTTTTCATAGACCATTGTAGCACGCATACCCCGTTTCTCGAGCGAAGCAAAATAAGCATCCTGATCTTTACCTTCGGCTACTTTTGCAGGATCGATAAGTTGGTATTGAATGTTTTTGTCGGCATATACCTTAAACTCGTCGAGATAGTCAGTGCAAGAGTGCTTTAACCGTAGAAAACCGGCGTTTAAATCACCGTCGAGATACACGTTGATTTGTACCGGTTCATCCAGCGACTTCATAAGTCCTTTTGTAGCTGATGAGATAGTATATCGCTTGTCGGAGGTTAAATCGAGGCGGAAAAACAGGTAATGAGATATGAAGGAAACAGCAGCAATGGCTACTGCCACAGCAGCTATTTGGAGAAAAAGGCGTTTATTTTTCATCAGAGGATAGACCAAACATAAAAAATGACTTCCCGTACAAAAGATTGTCGGGAAGTCTTATTTTTCAAATAATATTGATACTTATATGATTACGGCTAAGAAACGGACTGTTTTATTGTCGAGAGCCTTCATTCCATGTTTTAATTCAGCGTTGAAATAAAGCGAATCACCTTCTTCCAGAATCAGTTCTTTTCCGTTTATTTCCAGAAGCATTCTCCCTTCAATAACATAATTGAACTCTTGTCCTGCATGAGTGTTCAGACAAATAGGATTGTCGCAAGGCTCTACCGTGACAATAAACGGATCGGCATTTCTGCCTGCAAAACCTGCTGCCAGCGATTGGTATTTGTAAGCTTTTGTTCTTTCAATAGCCACTCCCTGATCTTTACGGGTGAGATAGTAAGTTCGCATTCTCGGTTCTTCCCCGAATAGCAAGGCCGTCATCTCAACGTTAAAATGACCAGAAATGTTATGCAGAAGGCTTACCGGAATATCTTTTTCTCCATTTTCACAGAGAAGATACTCTTCTTCACTTACCATTGCAGCGTCGGCCATCTCTTTGACCGATATATTCAGTGCTTCCCTTAATCCGTGCAGACGTGCAGCTATCTGTCTGATTTTATCGTCCATACAAAATATGAGTTATTGAAGTTTTATAAAACGCTATTGTTTGTTCAGCTTTTCAATGCAGGAACCTAAACTTGCTTCCCAATGCGGAATCGAGATTCCGAAGGTCTTTTTGATCTTTGATTTATTCAGTACGCTGTAGAACGGACGCGGAGTTTTTGCCGGAAAGTCTTTCGATTCGATTGGCAACACTTTACAGTCAATTCCTGCAAGGCGGTGAATAGCAATGGTGAAATCGTACCAGCTGCAAACACCCTCGTTTGAAAAGTGATAAACGCCTGTCTTGAAAGCATTTTCATTTTTAATAGTTTGCTCGATAATCTGCAAGATGGCAGCAGCCAAATCGGCAGCATTGGTCGGTGTGCCGATCTGATCAAAAACAACTTTGAGTTCGTCGCGCTCTTGTCCGAGCTTGAGCATCGTTTTTACGAAATTGTTGCCATAAACCGAATACAACCATGACGTACGGATAATCACTGCATCAAGGCAAACTCTTTTCAAATCGGCTTCACCACATGCTTTGCTTTTTCCGTAAACCGTTTTTGGATTGATTTTTACGTCTTCGGAGTAAGGAACGTGTGCCGTGCCGTCAAAAACATAATCGGTGGAGATATGAATAACTTTAATTTCGTGTGAAGCAGCAACTTCCCCGATGTTTCTGATTGCTTCGCAATTAATAGCGAAACATTTCTCTTCATCTTCTTCTGCCTTATCCACTGCCGTATAAGCAGCGCAGTTGACGATAAAATCGAACGATTTGTTGGCCACAAACTGCTCGATAGCATCTTTGTCGCAAATGTCTAACGTGTCGGCATCTGTAAAGACAAATTCGACATCCTTCATTTGTGGGGCAATTTGTTGCAGTTCACTGCCTAACTGCCCATACGAACCTGTGACTAAAACCTTTTTCATACTTTCTATCTTTACGGGGTTAATAGACAAAATTCATCTCAGCCTTTTCCAGGGTCGGATGTTTTAGATCCTTTTCGGATATGATGGCTTCCTGCAATGGAATCTGCCAGTCTATATTCAATGCCGGATCGTTATATATAATTCCTCTCTCCAATGTGGGATCATAAAAATCATCGCATTTATAGCTAAATACAGCGGTCTCGCTCAATACTGAAAATCCGTGAGCAAATCCCTGAGGAATAAGGAACTGTAATTTATTTTCTTCCGAAAGCTCAACACCGAACCACTGTCCGAATGTTGGCGATCCTTTTCGTATGTCAACAGCTACGTCATATACTTTACCAACGATGACGGAAACCAGTTTGCTTTGGCTGTGCGGATTGAGCTGGTAATGCAGTCCTCTGACTACTCCATAGCTCGATTTTGATAAATTATCCTGACAAAAGTCAATGTTGATGCCGCTTTCGGCTAATCTCTTCTTGTTGTAACTCTCAAAAAAAAATCCCCGGCTATCAGCAAAAATCCGGTTCTTGATTATAAATAAATCGCGTATTGGAGTACTAATTATTTCCATTTTCTATTGGTTCATTGGCAATCTTAATAAGATATTGCCCATAATTATTTTTCTTTAGCGGCTCGGCCAGTTGAAGCAGCTGATTCCGGTCAATAAATTTCATGCGAAATGCTATTTCTTCAATGCAGGCTACCATCAAACCCTGACGGTTCTCAATGGTCGAAATGAAATTGGCAGCTTCAAGCAGACTATCATGTGTGCCGGTATCCAGCCATGCCATTCCGCGACCCAAAAGTTTTACGTTCAGTCGGCCTTCTTTGAGATAAAGTCGGTTGAGATCCGTTATTTCAAGTTCACCGCGGGGCGATGGTTTTAGTGCTTTTGCTTTCGCCACCACATCATTGCCGTAGAAATAGAGGCCGGTTACCGCATAATTCGACTTTGGAACGGCTGGCTTTTCCTCAAGGCTAAGCACCTTTCCCGACGGATCGAATTCGGCCACGCCATAGCGTTCAGGATCATTTACATAATAACCAAAGACCGTGGCTCCGTCTTTCATCTGTGCGGCTTCCTGCAATTGTGAAGATAAGTTGTATCCGTAGAAAATATTATCGCCCAGTACCATGCAAACAGAATCGTTGCCAATGAATTTTTCTCCGATGATAAATGCCTGAGCCAACCCATCGGGAGATGGCTGGATGGCGTATTCTATTTTCAGCCCGTAAGCCGATCCGTCTTCAAAAAGCCGCTTGTAAAGATCGATATCCTGAGGCGTTGAGATGATCAATATTTCCTGAATTCCCGATAGCATTAACACCGACAATGGATAGTAAATCATCGGTTTGTTGTAAACGGGAATAATTTGCTTCGAAATGCTTTTGGTGATGGGGTATAAGCGGGTTCCCGATCCCCCGGCCAAAATAATACCTTTCATGGGTAAATATTGTTAATTAGTATTGTAAAGGCATTTGCAGGAACAACCCGTAAAATGAGCCGAGAGTCTTGCATTTATAAGGTTTTTGCCTGTTTTTGATATAAACAAAGATAATCGCTTTTATTGAAAATGGTACGGAAATGTAAAAAAAATTACCACCCAAAAGCGGCATTATCGTCCATCCATTTTCCCTGCACTTTCATGACTTGTTCCATGACGTCGCGGGCACATCCTTCTCCTCCTTTTAAAGGGGAGACATAGACAGAAATAGCTTTTATTTCAGGAGCTGCATCTTGTGGACAGGTAGGTACGCCAACCCGTGACATAACCTGATAATCAGGGATGTCGTCGCCCATATAAAGAACTTCATCGGCATTGAGCGAGTATTTGAGAAGGAACTCGTCGAGGTCGTTTGTTTTGGTGCTTGAGGCCATGTAGATATCTTTCACCCCCAAACGCTCGAAACGAAGCCGTACAGCATTTGTGTTTCCTCCGGTGATAATGGCAACATGGTATCCTTTTTTTATCGCATACTGAATTGCATACCCGTCTTTGATATTTACCATCCGCATAGGTTCACCATTGGGATGCAAAGGAATACTGTTGTTTGATAACACGCCGTCAACATCAAACACAAAAGCTTTGACATTGTTGAGAAGTTCTTTGAAATTTGCCATAGAGCATAAAATTTTATATAAAAAACAAAGGCCAAAAGTTTGTAATTCAAACTATTGGCCTTGTTTGGTTGTCTCACCAGGATTCGAACCTAGACAGGCAGTACCAAAAACTGCAGTGCTACCATTACACCATGAGACACTCCATTATGTTTTGCTTAAAAAGCGAGTGCAAAGGTAAGCGTTTAATGCTTTTCCACAAAATATTTTGGATAAAATTTTCTTTGTGGTTATATTTTTTTGACCAAATCCGATGTAATGGGCTGATCTTTAAAATATAAATTTTGAAAGATGAGCCTTGACTTTTACCTCTGACAAAATTCAGAGGAAGAAGAACTTTTATTTTTTCGTAAGAATATCCAGCCACTTGCGTGGTTTCTTCAATTCCTCAAAAACAGGTGACGGGTTGTGCAAAACACTAAACCGTTCGTCAGTTTCCGATTGGAATCCGAACTGTTCGGGGTAGATCACAAGTTGACTGTTGTTTATGACCGCGTTGGATACCGAAGCAAACAACTCTTCAAACAATGCATTGTAAGAGATTGTGGATTTACGTCCTGCGATAAAAATCACCAAATCGTTACTGCGTACCTGTTTGATGCAAGACTCTATTTCATGCCATCCCTCCATTTTGCGATAAAATGTGGGAACTTTGTGTTTGTGTAGCCCCGCAAATAACTTAAGTTTCTCTTCCGTCTCACTATTGACATAGAAAATAAGAGCTGCATCTGCTTGTTTTGCAATATGGTAGATGTGCTCATAACTTCGTTGGAACCCAAGTTCCAGTTCGGCTTTTTCCGGAATAAACGTGACAATCTGCGAGGTCGTTCCCAGAGGCTGAACAGGCTTGTAGACATAGATAGACCGGCTCATGCTTTTTTGCAGAGAATCGGCCATTTGCCCTAATACCGATTCTGTGAGCTTTGTCTTTCGGTGCAGACCGATGATCACATCCGAAATGTTGTGCTCTTTCACGGTATGTATAATTCCACTGGCGGCGTTTACGTCGTAACGAACAAGTTGTTCGATCGTGTTGTCGGTAGATGCGGCAACTTTGGCGGCTCTTTCCAGTAGTTTTTCTCCTGTTCCGCGGCTTTCGTTCACTATGTCGTCTACTACCGCCAAAACATACAACGGCTGTTTCAATGGAGCTGTTTTCATCATTACTGCCAGTTCCATCAGTCGGTCTATTGTTTCAGGATTTGATACCGGTATAAGTATGCGTTCGCGTGTTTCTTTGTCGGATTTGTCTCCCATTTGTCCTGCCAGTGCCAGTCTGCGGGCTGCTTTTTCTGTTACAAACGAACTGATAATGCACGATAACAGAATCATGATGATGGTACCATTCAGCACGTGGTCGTTAAGCAGCCGAACCGGAGTGCCATCCGGATTTTGTCCCAAAATGATGTTATAACCTACCATTACGGCTGCAAGAGTTGCTACTGCATGGGCATTGCTTAGTCCGAAAATCATCAATCCTTCGTCTTTGGTCAGCCGACAGGTGATGCGGGTAAACGTGGCCGCCAGCCATTTGCTGGTGATGGCAACAACGGCCATAACGCCGGCTACGAGTAAAGCCTCGTATCCGCTGAACAATACCCGGTAGTCAATCATCATTCCCACTCCAATCAGAAAGAAAGGAATGAAAAGCGCATTTCCCACAAATTCGAGACGGTGTTTGAGCGGCGATACTTTAGGAACCAGACGATTCAGCGAAATACCTACCATGAACGAACCGAGAACGCCTTCCAGTCCTGCAAGCTGAGCCAGAAACGCCCCAAGGAATACCATAGCCAATACGAAGATGAACTGAAGGATGTTGTCTTCGAAGCGTTTCATGAAAGCTCTGGCTATAACTGGGAAAACAAACATAACAATTAAGCCAAAGCAGACAATTTTGATTGCCCATAACACCATGAACCAGTTGGTAAGGGTTCCTTTGCACATGCCGGCAATGATTGCCAGCAGCATAAGCATTAGCGTGTCTGTCAGAATGGTTCCTCCGACTGTGATGTTGACCGCGCGGTTTTGCGAAACGCCATATCGGCCGGTTATCGGATAGGCTACAAGTGTTTGCGACGAATACATAGCTGCCAGCAGAAGCGAAGTCATTAGTGAAAAGTGCAGAATGTAGAGGCTTGTAAATGTTCCGATAAGTATCGGTATGGAAAACGTAAACAGGCCAAAAATCATTCCCTTGACACGATTACGGCGAAAGTCGTTCATGTCCATATCAATTCCCGCTAGAAAAAGGATGTAGAGAATACCCACATTGCCGAACAGATGAAAACTCTCATCGTTGGCAAGAATATTGAACGCTTTTGGACCCAGAAGAATTCCTGCGAAAATGAGTCCTACAATATACGGTATTCTCAACCGGTGCAAAAGCAACGGCGAAAAGAGAATAACAAGCAGCACCACTCCGAAGATAAGCGTGGAGTTCTCTAAAGGTAGTTGTATGGTAATGTCAGACAGAGTCATTTAGTAAAACGGCAAAAACTTAATGTTTCTGCCGTAAAAAATTTGCAATCAATCTGTTGGAGAAGTCGATAGAAGTTTCTTTTCCAACTCGTTTATTTTTGATTCCTGATTGTTGATGGTGGTTAACAATGCGTTTAATTCTTCATTTTCAATGCTTGAAGGGAATTGTCCCTTGACCCGATCCATAAAGTCGGCCAGTACGTTCATGTAGTTTGTAAAAGCATCGTATGGCGATTCATAGTTCGGATCAACGGTGAATCCGTTCCATGGTTTGGTGGTCATGTAATGGAAGTGGTCGGACGATTGCAGGCAGAGCCAGTCGCGTTTCAATGCACGATCGGAGCACAAACGAACCCTTTCTCCTACCTGATATAGTTTCTGAAGCGCTTCGGTCTGGAGGTCGTTGCCGGTCCAGCTGCTCAGATCTTTTTCTTCTCCCGACCATGTTTGAGGGTAGGGGACGCTGATCGGAGAAATAGGATTGAATTTTTTTGCAATTTCGGCCGGCGTGGAAAAGGTTATCTTATTTGCTAAAGCCTGAAGTGGCAATGCTTTGATGAATTCGAAAATGCCGCTTTCGGGGCGTTGGCGTTCTCCGATAGATTGGTAGCCCATGAAGATACTGAAAACCTTTTCGCTTTCTTCTGCACTTTTAATCCAGCTCATCAGCTTTTCGGCTGTCAGAGGAAATTCGCTCCAGCTCCAGTCAGAGAAACGGTATGCAATGTCGTCGCTCAGTTTCATGTTGCGGGTCAGTACTTTAACCTGCGGAATATAACTGTGTCCATATACAAAATTCGGGCTTTTCCATCCCAACACATGTTTGGACCCTTCGGTGAGCATCGTGGAATATCCCATTTCGTAAACCATTTGGGCGATCTCGTCGGAATAAATCATTTCGGTATTCCGGAAGGTGGTAGGCCGAACGCCAAAAAGCTCATAAATAGTATCGCTGTGCATTTTGACCTGTTGTACAAACTCTTCAGGATCAAACACGGCGGCGAGCGAATGAGAATATGTTTCCGCAACAAACTCCACACTACCTGTTTCGGCAAGTTCCTTAAAACTATCAATCACTTCGGGAGCATATTGTTCGAAGAGTTCAAGCGCAATTCCAGAGATGGAGAAAGAGACTTTGAATTTGCCGTGCGAACTGCGTATCATGTCTAGAATGAGACGGTTGGCCGGTAGAAAGCTGCTGTTTGCTATGCGCTGAACATTCGCTTCGTTTGCAAAGTCATCATAGTAATAATGATCGGATCCTATTTCAAAGAAACGATAACGTTTTAACTGCATCGGTAAATGCACCTGGAAGTAGAAACAGATAGTTTTCATTTGCGTGTAGTTTAGATTTTGAAGGACAAATGGAATTGGTAAATCAGCGAAGCTAACTCCATGTTGTTGCAAGAATTCTAATTGCGTTGATCCCGGTTAGCTTCCGCTGAACGCTGTTTCGTGACAATTGGTTTTGTAAAACAACATGTTTGTTGCATAAGCGAAAAGTTTAAGGTGGCTGATAAAGTTGCTGATGTCTTCCGGCAATCAGGATGTGGACGGAGAAAGGATTTTGATTTCACCTACCCATGGCAAAAATAGGATTTATTTCGGATAAACAAAAAAAATATGGCACCTATCTTGCGACAAGTGCCATAAAAATGCAATTAAAAAGCGGTGAGGGGGGGCTTCGAACCCCCGGTACGGTTACCCGTACGACAGTTTAGCAAACTGTTGGTTTAAGCCACTCACCCACCTCACCAGTGTCCGAGTCATTGCCTAAACGGTTGCTTTAAAAGCGTTGCAAAAGTAGGAAATAATTTTCATTTTTTCAAACTCTCTTTCAAAATATTCTCAATAGGAATGATTAAATTTGCAAGCTCAATTGATAAGGCTTAAAAATTAGGTAGTTATGAAAAGGAAAATATACCGTAATTCCAAATTAATCAAAAGGATAGCATTAGTTTTAGGTGCTATAGCCGTTCTTTTTATAGGATATCAGGCATATATTTATTTCCGGGGAAACTTCTTTACACCTTCCGGTGAAACTGTTTATATCTATATTCATGAACATGCCACGCTCGATGATGTGGTGAAACAAATAGAGAAAAAAACCAAGCCCCGCGATATTAATTCTTTCATTCGTCTGGCAAAAACCGAGGGTTATCCTACCAAAATACGTACAGGTCGTTATGCTATCACGAATGGTATGACTAACCACAAATTGCTGTCCAACTTGAAAAGACATATTCAGGCTCCGGTAAGTTTGAAATTCAACAATATCAGAACCAAAGCGCAGTTGGCCGGACGCTTGTCGAAACAGCTGATGGCCGATTCGCTGACGCTGCTTTCTGTGCTGAATGATTCCTTAGCCGACGAAAAACTTGGATTTACTCCCGAAACAGTAGTAGCAATGTTTATTCCCAATACTTACGATATGCTTTGGGATATAACGCCGGCTCAGTTTATTAAGAGGATGCATCACGAATATGAAGAATTCTGGACAGAAGAGCGGAAACAAAAGGCAAAAAAGGCCAATCTGACTCCGGTGCAGGTGACGACTCTCGCCTCTATCATTGAAGAAGAAACCAACCACAAAGCCGATAAACCGATCGTTGCAGGTTTGTATATGAATCGTCTGCGGATAGGAATGCCTTTGCAGTCGTGTCCAACCATCAAGTTTGCGCTGAATGACTTCTCGTTGAAGCGAATAACCGGCGTGC
Source organism: Bacteroidota bacterium (assembly GCA_030706455.1). Classification (GTDB taxonomy): domain Bacteria; phylum Bacteroidota; class Bacteroidia; order Bacteroidales; family Paludibacteraceae; genus Microbacter. Next base: position 11,639 of record JAUZOL010000030.1, on the reverse strand, counting down.
ATTTGCGGGTGCAGTCACCTTATAATACTTACAAAAATCCGGGTCTTCCTCCGGGGCCGATCCGTATTCCGAGTATCGAAAGCATCGATGCCGTGCTGGATTTCAAACCGAATAATTATCTCTACATGTGCGCTAAGGAAACTTTGAACGGCGAGCACTATTTTGCGGCTACCTGGGCCGAGCACAAACGGAATGCCGATCGCTACGCCGCGATGATGAACAAACGGGGCATCCACTAATCAGAACAGGTGGCGGATGTGATGACCCGACAGCTCTTTGCGTAGCCGGTCGGAGTCGGGCGCGACACGCTGCAACAAAGCCCAGAAACGTTCGCTGTGGTTGTGCTCCACCGTGTGGCAAAGTTCGTGCAGAATGACGTACTCGATCAGGTGTTTCGGCAACAGTAGCAAATAGAGCGAAAGATTGATGCTGTTCACCCGAGAACAACTTCCCCAGCGGGTCTGGCTCGACTGTATTTTTACCCCGTTAAATTTGAAGCCGTGCTCTGCGGCTAAGCGAATAATCATGGGCGGTAACTCCTTCTTTGCCGCCTGTCGTAGAAAATAGACAACTCCTTTGCGAATTGCTGCCTGAATGGCCGGTGCATGTACATCTTTTTGTGCCGGATATTCGATGGTGAGCACACCATTTGCCAGTCTGAAAAAGAGCTGACTGCGATTAGTGGCCACCACTTGCGTGGTGAAAGTGAGAGTCTTCAGCGGATGGTCGGCATCGATCCATTGCTGATGCTTCTCTTTTTTCTTCAGCAAAGTCTCTCTTGTCTGCTCCAGAAACCGTACTCCCTCCTCATAAAATCTCTCCGAAGGCAGCGTCACCCGCACTCCGTCGGCCACCAGGCGCAGAAAAATGCGCCGTGAGCGGGGATTGACCGTAAATGAAATTTGTCCCAGTTCGGGATCGTGAAGCGATGGACACATGCTGTTGAAGATTGATGTGCAAAGATACGAAATATACGATGCGGGAATAAAATAGATAAAAGTGATGTAAGATGTCTTTTTTATTGTGCAGCAGTCAACTATTCGTTTGTTCGTTAAAATAACTATATTTGGCAACAAATAAGTTTATTAGAAATATGAATTATTCGATTCTTCAAATGTTAGGTGGTTTTATCCGGTGGTTGATAAAAGGGTGTAAAACTGATTTGAAGAAAGAGGTGAGTGGAAAATATGTTGCTACATGGGGTCGTTCTTATGAAATGGAAAATCTGGCAATTGGCATGTTAGTCGGATTTGTCTTTATTGCAACAATCATTGTTCTAATACATTATAATATCATCTGATTCTATTTTTACGATATGAAAAACAAACTGCTATTTATAATCGTGTGTTTGACTGCATTCGGTTGCAAACAAAAACATTCAAACGATGAAATCTATTGCATGAAGGGAGATACGTTGTGTATTAATAAGGAGTATTATGATAAAATGACCGACGCAGAGAAAATGCAGCTTTTCATTGATAAAGGGATTGGAAACTATTGCGGAATATATAATACCAAGTATACAAAAAACATTAGAACATCCACTCAACAATTTTTATACCAGGTAATTGCTGCAAATAAATATGATGACCCCGATGCACAAGCCCGTTTAGATCATTGTTTTCCATCTTTCTATCCGAGATGTTCGGGGTGTTTAGATCTAAATTCCCTGGATGCAGATACCCGCAAATTTATTTTAGACAACCTTTGGGACGCTTATAAACAAGATGATGCATATCCAATGGCAGCCGCTTGTCTAAGCGAATATTATGCAACAGGCAATGGTGTCAAAAAGGATGTTGAATTAAGTAAAGTTCTGAAGCAGCACCATGATTCCATTTCAAAGGCATATAAATCTCCAGCTTATGATCGAAAATGGATAAGAATAATGATCCGATAAAAACACCGTTATTGTATTTAGCAAATATATGTTTCTTGAAAATGTGATTAGCCTCTAATAATAAGATATTTATATGCGATGAAGAACAAACTGCTATTTATAATCCTATGCTTGACTGTATTTGGCTGCAAACGCACACATTCAAACGATGAAATCTATTGCATGAAGGGAGATACGTTGTGTATTAATAGGGAGTATTATGATAAAATGACCGATGCGGAGAGAATGCAATTTTTCATTGATAAAGGAACTTGGAACTATTGGGGCGCAAATAACTTCAGGGATGCTAAATATACGCGAACATTCACTCAATTGTTCTTATATCAAGTGATAGCTGCGAATAAATATGATAATCCAAATGCACAGGCGCATTTCGGGGAGTATTTTACTCCTTTTTACTGTGGGTCATCCGGAAATTTAGATCTTAATGCTCTTGATGCAGATACCCGCAAATTTATTTTAGACAACCTTTGGACCGCTTACAAACATGATGATGCATATCCTTTTGCTGCAAGTTATTTAAGCGAATATTATGCGACTGGTAACGGAGTCAAAAAGGATGTTGAATTCAGTAAAGCTCTGAAGCAACGTCATGACTCTATTGCAAAAATATATAAATCTCCAGTTGAGGATACAAAATGGATAAAAATAATAATCCGATAAAAACATCTTTAGATTATCATTTTAGCTAATACCTTTCAAAATGAAACAGTTTTATATTATCGCTTTTATCTGCTTGTTGGCAATGGCAGGTTGTTCAAACGGACAGGAGAAATCTGATCAATCTTTGTTACAGGAAAGGAATTCGGTATTCCCAATTATATTCGAATCGACAGAAGTCCAGAAGGCGATTTGTTTGAAGGGAGATACCATTGCCTATCAAAGAGTGAAGAAACTGTATCGCGACTATAATATTGAGAGAGAAGTGTTTTTTTATTCATTCATTATGGCAAACAGGTATCATTATCTACCTGCCTATTACGATGTGTATATGTGTTTATGGCAGGCATTTAACGGAGGCAAACATGCCATGCTCTGGGATATGACCCGCTTCGATACCAAATCGAGAGAAATGGCACTTCATTACCTGAAAATGGGAGCAAAAAGAGGCAACAAAGATGCCCTGAGAGTCTTAATACGGTATTATACGGCATCTGTAGATTATGGAAAGGAGACCAGAACGTTGCATCCTCGAAGTTTTACAGATGAGTCCTCTGAAAAGAATTCCACAGAAGATTTATAGTAAAATAAAATCAGTAAATCGATGGATTGATGATTGGTTTTCTTTCCGCTTGAAACGAACTTAAGCGACTTGGAAGTCGCTTGACCCATGGTGAGTGCAGATTTATGAATAAGAGACTCAATAATTCAGGAGCGTAGCTCTGTTGTCTTGGTAGAGTAGGGTGAAGAAAAAATTGAGGGACGTAGTCCTGATGTCTGAAACAGATGTCTGTGATAACGTTCCTATTGTTTTTTATGCCGGGGGATAAGCAAGCGACTCGGAAGTCGCTTGTCCCATGTCGCTTGTCCCATGCAGAGACTATCGTTTACAAATCACCGTAAACGGGCAATACTTGCACTTGTCACCATCCTGGGTTTGGGTGAAGGGTAGGGCAGGGTCGAAAATCTCGTCGAGGCACTGCGCAAAAGCTGCTGAAAACTCTTCCTTGTAGTCGTTGAAATCGTCGACGGGCGTAGCTTGCCGTTCGGGTTTGCTGTAGAGTTTGGTATTGGCATCTTTAAACAGCGAACGGATAATGACAATGCCCGGTTCGACGGTACAATTGCCCTGTTGCTGCTGGTAGAGCAGGGCATACATAAAGGTTTGCATCACCGCTTTGGGACGCTTCTTCTCTTCCTTGTCGAATAGTTGCGCGATGCCGGAGAAAACGGTAAGGTCGTGACTGCCGGTTTTGTAGTCGAGAATGCGGGTAACTCCCTCTTTCCTGTCGATGCGATCGATAAATCCCTTGAGATTGACACTTTTCCCCGAGGGCAGGGTAAACCGTTCGTCGAAACGGTACTCCGATGCCACGTATTCGAACGGGGTCAGTTTTTTGTCATTGCGCAACAACTGTTCGATGTATTTCTGAATAATGCCCGTGGTGAGCAGGTGTTGCCCCTCGGGATAGACAATGCCCTCTTCCTTCTTCAGAAAGCTGCGGGTAAAGGCCAGTGCCACGGCATCGTTGATCGCGGTCGGACTCTTCAGCACACTGTCGATGGCTTCGGCGGTCACCATGCGCCCCTTCATGGTGTTGTACAACTCTTCCATTGCTCCGTGAAAAATAGAGCCAAAGGTGCTGGCCGCAATGGTCTCCTCCACGTCGTCGCTCTCCTGCAAACCCTCTACCGTGCTGAGGTAAAACTTCAGCGGGCAGTCAAGATAGGTGTTGATGGCGCTTGCCGAGAGCGCCCGGCGGCTTCCTTCGGTCAGGAAAGGAGTCAGCTTTTGCCGGATGGCTGCGGTTTTGGCAATCTCCACCGTTTCGGGTTTGCTGAAACTAATGTCGAACGAGGCGATCTTTTCGGTGATCGGTTGACGATAGTGGTATTTCAACTGGTGGATGTAGCGGCTCACTTCGCCCGATTGCAACCCTTCCGAACGGGTGTCGTAAGTGCAAATCACCTTCTTGGCCCGGTGGATGAGACGGTAAAAATGGTAGGCGAAGATGGCATCCTGGTGTTCGCCGGTGGGTAGCCCGAACCCTTTCCGCAGGTGATAGGGAATAAACGATGGAGCCGACTGTTTTTGCGGAAAAACACCCTCGTTGAGCGAAGTGATGATTACATTCTCGAAATCGAGACCGCGCGTTTCGAGCAGACCCATAATTTGCAATCCGGCCAGCGGTTCGCCCTCGAACGGAATAGAGACGGACGAAATAAGCTGTTTCATCAGTCGGGCGAAAGTCTCGTTGGTAAGCTCAATTTGCGTGTTTTGCAATAATCCTTCAATCCGGTTGACCGCCGTGTAGCAATGATATAAAAACTCCTGTTCCAGAAGAACCAGGGGAGTATTTTCTCCCGTTTCCTGCAGCCGTTGCAGCAGCAGGCGGAACAGTTTTGTCAGGTAGGCTGCCATCTGGCGAGGCGATTCGTTGCTGACGAACAGCGCCGCCAAAAGCTCATTGTCGGCAAATTCTTCAGCCGGAATGTATATTTTGTTGTACTGCGTGATGCTGTCGGAGATGGCTTTGGCCTCTCTCCCGGCGAGTTGCAGCAGGTAGGGATGTTGCAGGATGATCTGCACGTTGCGGTAGTAAAACAGCGTTTGCGTTCCCTTTTGACGGATGGTGCGTTGCAGGGCAAAAAGGTTGTCGATAAGCGTTGCGGCCGGCGTGATGGAGAGCGGATAACCCATCGTCACGTTCACTTTGTCCAGCTCCTGCGGAACGGAGTGCAGCATCGGCAGTAACAGGTTTTCGTCGGAGAGGATTACCACCGTTTTCATCAGCTCTTCGGAGGTGTATTCTTCCTTGTTGCCGGGGTAAAGTTCGCGCAACAATTGGTGCACATATTTGGCCTGACCAACAGCCGATGGGATGCCAGTCAGTTCGATGGTGCGTTCGCGGGTTTCCTCGTCGGACAGGTCGTAGCGCGGTTTGAATTGTTCGAGGTTGGCTTGACGGAAGTCGCTGCCGCGGTTGGTCGGATCTTCCAACTCTTCGATGTCGTAGTCCCAGTAAAAATCAGCCAACCCGTTGTTACGGAAATAGGTAAACAGCTTCTCTTCGGCTGGCGTGAGCGCATTGAAACCCACAAACACGATGCGGCTCCACTCCACCGGAAGCTCTTCGCGGCGTTGCATCCGTTCGGCCACTTCGCGGAAAATCATTCCTTCGTAACCTTCGCCCGAGGCAAGCAGTTCGGCATGCAGCTTTTCATAAACCGGATAGAGAATTTCCCAGGTGGCCCGGAAATCTTTCTGTTTGGCACTTTCGGAAGTCGGCACAAAGCTCGACCAAAAGCGGCGGATAGCTTCGATCTGGTTTTCGGAAAGGTAGTCGAACAGCGAGTCGATCTGTTTCAGTTCGGTGACATTGGTAAAGAGCTGGCGGGCATCGGCCAGGTATTTGTCCACATCGTCGAAGTCGTTGAGCAGCATTTCGCCCCAGTAGGCAAATTTGTCGAAGGTCTCCTCTTTCTTGCTCATCGATTGATAGATGGCGTAGAGGCGGAACAGCAGGCTGATTCGATCGGCAGTTTGTAGGTTCGAGAGGCGTGCAAACAACTCGTTGACCGTCATCGTTTCGGGAGCAAACAGCGGTCGGTCGATCATTTTCGACAAATAGTTGAGGAAAAAGAGTCCTGCCCGCCGGTTGGGGAAGACAAAGAGCATGTTGCCCAGTTCCTGCTCGTGTTCGCGCAGGTAAACGGAGGCTATTTGTTGCAAAAGAGGTTTCACGTTCGAAAGAAGTTTGTCCGGGATTTAGAATGGATAACCGATAGCGAAAAACATGTTCATGTTTTTTTTGACGTTTGTCATGGGTCGTATCCATTTGTTGTCGGCGCCACCACTGGCCGGATTAAACAATTTGTACCCGAAGTCGAATCTCAGAACAAAATAGTTGAAGTTCATACGCAATCCAAGACCGTAGCTCCAGGCAATTTGTTTGTAAAACTCAGAAAGTCTGAAGAATCCTCCGGGCTGATCGATGTAATTTTTTATTGTCCAGATATTTCCGGCGTCGGTAAAGGCGGCTCCTTCAAAAATCCATCCAATCTTAAATCTGTATTCAAGGTTAGCAAGCAAGTTGATGTCCCCGATCTTGTTCACGAAATCAATCTTTCCGTCCGTGTCTTTGTTGTAATACGAGCCCGGACCGAGTGTGTACGACGACCATCCTCTCACACCGTTGGCGCCACCTGCATAATACCGTTCTTCAAAAGGAATAATCTGAGCATTCCCGTAAGGACAGGCGACTCCTAATGCAAAGTGATAGACCATGTGGTTGTCTTTTGTAATTTCCTGATTGTAGGAGAAATCGAAATCTCCTTTTACATATTGCGCAAAAGGGAGGTTGAAAATACGGTAATGATTCACTGAGTCGCGACGGGAGTTAAACACGCCACATAGAGCATTTAATAGATTGCCGGCTTCTGAAATTCCTAATCTCCAGTTTGTTATATTGCCGCCTGTTTTTTTGCCTCGCTGGCTGTTGTAGTTGATGCTGATGCCCGTGCGCAAAATCATCTGACTTTGATAGCTGTACACCAAAGGAGAAGAATTGGTCAGGTAAGTCTTTTTGAAATCAGCCGAGATACGATCCGGTGGAAGATAGATGTAGTTGAAATTGAGGAGATCGAATGTATAGAACAGGTTTTTCCGGCTCCAGGCATATTTGATTCCAACATTGGCAAGCGTTCGCGTAAACTCCGGACGTATCTGATAGTTATACCCGATGGTGAACGCCGTAGAGGCATTGATTCCTCTTTTGAATTCCTGTCCAAGGAAGGGAAACACGAAGGTAGGATATTTTACCGATACGTCGGTGGCAAGTTCGGTCGCATTGTACGAGAAGAGATTGGAGAGACTACCCAGAGCTTCGTACGAATAACGGGCGTGGAATTTGAACAGTTGAGCCCCTTTGAATATGTTGCGGTGCTGGTACGAAAAATCGCCTGCAACACCGAAATTTCCGCCAGAGTTGGTGCCTTCCACATCGACCGTGAATGATTGATTTTTATCGGGATTAATTACAATGATGCAGTCCATCGTGTCGTTTGTCCGTTCACGAAAAATCACATTGACATATTTTACCGGAGGAAGAGCATTCAGGGCAGCATAGGTTTCCTCCACCATTTTATCGTTATAGTAAGAGTTGGGGAAGATAAATGTGTTCGATATAAGAGAATTGCATGAAATCAACGGGCGCTTGCTGAATAAGAAGCGATAACCGTCATACCATAACGAATCCAGTTTCTCTCTTGTGTCGCGATTTGTGCCTGCTGTATATGCCTGTGTCCGCTCTGTGGTTGTCAGTAAAAACGTCACATTTCTAATGATCTTTCTGGAAAGTAATTTTCGGGCAATAGAGTCATTACTTGCCAGTCCGGCACGAAGTTTTAACGACACGTTGGCTTTCAGGTTTCCCGATGTTGTATCTGCCAGAAAATGGAAATGATCCTTTGTGATAGTATAAAATCCCCGTTGTTTAAGAAAAGCTGTCAGGTCGGTTCTCTCCTTTTCGAGGGCGTTTATATCAAAAGTCATTCCCTTTTTTATTGTCGGAACATAAGGATCTTTTTGCGAATTGATGGCTTTAAGCAGCGAATCATTGGGAATTTCTATCTTGAAATTCTCAATTTTGTAAGGTTCTCCCGATGTAATTTTATACGTGAGATTGACTTTCTTCTTGTGCTTTTCGGCAATGGTCTGAACCGTGGCTTTTGCATAGCCACGGTTGACCATCTCTTTATTTAGTTCGTTTCGTGATAGTTCTGCTGCCGCTTCGTCGTAAATTACCGGTTTTTCTCCGGCACGTTTCAGCCAGTTGTTCCACCAGCTGGTAGTGTCCCGTCCCGAAAGACTATAAACCCCGAGTTGTAACCTGAAAACACTGAAAACCCTTTGGTTGGGCGTTTGCCTGAGATAAGGTTTCAATGACTCTTTGTTGATGCTTTTATTGTCAGATACAATCTTTACCTTATTGAGCAGGTATTGTCCGTCCGGTACGTACTTGGTACTGCTACAGCCGACAATCAGCAGAGCTAAGACTATTTTATATAATCGGAGACATTTCATTTGTATCACAATAAAGCGGTTACTCTTTTGAGGAGCGTACAATTTCGGAAATTACGGAAGAATACTAAGATGTTTACAAAATTAGCAAAAATCTATCACTCTGTACATTTCTAATATCGTTTTACCAAATCGGCTCCTTTGAAATAGTGGAGCAGAATTTTGTCGTAAGGATAACCTTTCGAACTCATCACTGCCGCTCCTATCTGACAAAGCCCCACACCGTGACCCCATCCGGCTCCTGTCAGCGTAAAACTTTCAGGAACATTGCCGTTGCCTGATTTGTCTACGACGAAAGCAGAACTGTAAAGGTGCGAAGTTGAGAGGTACTTCCGTATTTCAAGTTCTTTGCCGATGGTCATTGTACGTTTGGTACCAACAATCTTCAATTTGATTAAACGTCCCGAAGTGCCTCTTTCGACAGGAATCAGGTCGACAATTTCTCCAAAGTCGATTCCGGATCGTTTGGTAATCAAGGCAGACAGTTCTTGTTGTGCGTACGTTACTTTCCAACGGTAAAAATCGGTCGTTTCCTGATCGTAGTCGTTTAGTACCTGCGATAAAACCTCTTTGTCATGGGTGTTGCAAAATGCCGGAGGATCGGTACGGATCCATTTTTCGGCAGTCGCTTCGGCTGTCAGGTCTTCAAAATCGTTTTCCTCCGGAGTATCACGCAGCACTGTCAGATAGTCGTGAACAACCGGTTCCCAGCAGTTTTCGAATTTTTCAGTGACTCCTCCACACGATTTTGAGAAGCGGGCGTCACAAATTTTTCCGTCGTATTCCAGAATCAGGCCGCGAGTGGCTTCGATAGCCAGTGCAACGGCATCATTTTGGCGGATAATTCCCTGATAACGTTGGCAATGATCGTCGGCACACACGTCGAACAACGTATGATCTTCACGGTCATACCATTTAATCAGTTCGTCATTGGTTCTGAAGGTCGATTGATAAAGAGAAGTCGCTTCCAAAGATTTGTTCTTCTCAATTTGCGCCAGCAACCAGCTACGAGAGATTACGGCATGGGCTCTGAGCAGTTCGGGTGAACTGGTAGCGCTCATTTCCGACGAAATTACACTCGTAAGGTACGACTCGACCCCAATTTGATTGATGGCGGTCAGCTTGCCGTTTTCCACGATGAGCTTCAATCCGCCCTTAAACTGTTGGTTTTCTTTTCGTTCCCAGTGGAAATTGATGCCAATCACCACATCTTTCAACTCCACACAGTCGGTATTGTAGTTTGTAGGTTCGAAAACCAAAACGTCAAATAACTGATTGTCATACAGAATTTTTCCTTCTTTAAAAGAAGCTGTGTGTAAACCGGTTAGCGTTGCTCCGGTTGATTCACAACAGTATTCTCCATGAAACTCGAAGTTAATGACTTCTTCAAACATAATGCCGACATTCACTATTGGCTCTTTCATAGGTAGAAATAAGTTAGAATTATGCGGGCAAAGTTATATATTTTTATTCCTCAAAATGAATGAAAAAAAATGACAAAATGAACATTGAATTTGGTAATTCACGAAAAATATGACGATTTATACCCTGAAAAATCATTCAAAATGGCAGATTTAAAGCCGTTTATGGTGTTAAAACGACATATTTTTGAGTGCCGATCAAAAAAAATTAGAAATTGCTGTGGTAGAAAAACCCTTGTAAATAAAGCAAAAAGACATTATAAATTTACTTGAGCTTACAAAAAGACAATAAAAATGCAAATAAAATATCATTATGCTTTGTAAATATGAAAATCATGTTTACATTTGCAACGTAGATAATACGAAAAGGTAACCAATAAAATATGGTGATCTTTTTTCAGGTAAAAGGATTGAAGAAATTAAGAGCAAAAAAGATTGTGTAGTGGTTTAACAGGCTTAGAAGGCTTGATAGAATGTGCAGATGAAATTGAGGGTTGTTGAAAAGACAAAGGAAATTTGGCGCGACAGATGTTAAGGATCCGACACCGTTCGTAGTTCGAAGAGTATTTTGAATCATCAGGCAAATGAGATGTGAACTCGTAGTATTAATTTTCCAAAACAAAATTGATTATGAAAGTATCTTACAAGACGATCGCAAAATGCCTTTTGGGCGTGGTGTTGGCAACAGTAGCAGTATCTGCCTCTGCTCAGGATTCTAAAGGTGGAAGTTTCAGTGTTAGTGCTGATGTAGTTAGTTCGTATGTTTGGCGTGGTGTAGCTCAGGAAGGCTCACGTGGCGGTTCTCCCAATATCCAGCCTACCGTTTCTTATACAAATGGTGCATTGAGCATCGGAGCCTGGGGTTCATACGCATTTTCGGGCAATGTAAAGGAAGTTGACCTATATGCAACATTGTCTTTGCCCAGTGCATTGTCAATCACCCTTACAGACTACAACTGGAATAACGGAAACGATGCCAGCGTAGGATACTTTAATTATACGAGTGGCAAAACCGGCCACGTTTTTGAAGGTACTCTGGCTTATGGTGGAACAAAGTCATTCCCCTTGTCAATTGCATGGAACACTATGTTTTACGGCGCAGATAAGAAAGCTGATGGGAAACAGGCATTTTCAACCTATGTAGAACTCGGCTTGCCTATTACCTCTAACGTAAAAGCCTTTATGGGAGCATCATTGTTTGACAGCCCCAACTATTATAACAGTGGCTTCTCGGTTATTAATCTTGGACTTAAGGTGTCCAAAGAAATCAAATTCTCCGATTCGTTCAGCCTCCCGGTTTATGGAATTATCGGAGCAAACCCTCAGGCCGAAAAAGCCTTCTTCGTAGCAGGTATTACATTGTAATAAAGAAATACGCCGGAGGATGGTGTTAATCAGGCCTCCGGTTACAAAACCAATTTTTAATTTTTTAATGTATGAAAAAAATTGAAGCAGTTATCCGGAAATCAAAATTTGAAGATGTCAAAAAAGCATTGTATGATGCCGGAATTGAATGGTTCTCCTATTGGGATATTGTAGGTTTGGGTAAATCTACAGAAGAACAAATCGTGAGAGG
>JAUZOL010000003.1 GCA_030706455.1 Bacteroidota bacterium | reverse complement strand
CCTGTTGCTATCACCGTATCTTCAAATCCACACACTTCCTGCAACATCGCATGTTCAAGATCGCGAAATCCGCTTTCACCTCTCTCTTCAAAAAGCTGTGCAATGGTTTTATGAAAACGGCTTTCAATAAACGTATCGAGATCAATAAGCTGTAAGCCCAGTCGTGCAGAAAGCATTTTCCCGACAGTTGACTTACCGCTACCCATATATCCTACAAGAAAAATCGGATGCATTATCAATGAATAATTAGTTATAATGATTGTCCGCAACATGACCTGTTAAAGTCCTACATCCGAATTGGCATAACTCCGTCCTTTAGGGCGGAGATTAAAAAGCCAATGACCAACTGGGCTTTAGCCCTGAATGTGGTGTTTTCTGATAATTGGAGTAGTCATGGCTAAAGCCCTGCATACGCATTCCCCTTTTCTCCGCCCTAAAGGACGGAATTAATAGAATCTGTGCAGGCCGCTTTGCGGATAATCATTTTTGTTATCAATAAGAGAAGTTTCCCCGTTTGTCGTAGTCTTCTCTATTCCGCTGCAAAAAAAACAAAAAAAAGCGACATTCTCATCCTCTTATAGAGCCTTTTAAAAAAAAGAAGTAAATTTGCCCAACTAACGAGTTTAATGAGTTTTTTGCTTAATTGTCTGACAAACACCAAACACCCTTTAAGCAAACCCATTACTCAACCAGCCATTTCGATACAACTCCTATCTATGCAAAAAAGTTTAGTATCCATTACCGATTACTCCAAAGAAGAGATGCTTCGGATTTTGGACTATGCGGCGGAATTTGAAAAAAATCCCAACCAACACATTTTGGATGGCAAAGTGGTAGCCACCCTTTTTTTTGAGCCCTCGACGCGGACTCGCCTGAGTTTTGAAACTGCCGTAAACCGCCTGGGCGGACGTATTATCGGATTTTCAGATGCTTCTACTTCCAGTTCTTCAAAAGGAGAAACACTGAAAGATACCATCAAGATGGTGAGTAACTACGCCGATCTTATTGTGATGCGCCATCCGCTCGAAGGAGCCGCACGTTACGCTTCGGAAGTAGCTAAAGTTCCGGTAATCAACGCCGGAGATGGTTCTAACCAACACCCGACACAAACTTTGTTGGATCTGTATTCAATCCGCAAAACGCAGGGACGTCTCTCCGACCTGAATATATACATGGTAGGTGACCTGAAATATGGACGAACGGTACACTCGCTGCTTATGGCGATGGCTCATTTTAAGCCGACTTTCCATTTCATTGCTCCCGATGAACTGAAAATGCCGAATGAATACAAACAGTTTTGCGATGAACAAAACATCCCGTATTTCGAACATAAGGAATTGAACGAAAACATCAACGAAGCCGACATTTTGTATATGACCCGTGTACAACGGGAACGCTTTACCGACCTAATGGAATACGAAAAGGTGAAAAACGTATACACCTTGAAAAGCAAGATGCTCGAGAATACCCGCGACAACTTGCGAATTCTCCACCCACTACCTCGTGTGACCGAAATTGACTATGATGTGGACGACAGCGAAAAAGCATACTATTTTGATCAGGCTCAGAATGGGCTTTACGTTCGCCAGGCTGTTATTTCCTGTTCTCTCGGATTATTATAAACTTAACAATTAAGCTTTTAACCCAACAAAACCATAACAAATGAAATCCAGAATTCTGTTACTTGCAGTTTTTATTTTATCAATAGTGTCTGTGCAGGCTCAAACCCAAAACCGTCAGGATCGTGATCCGAATAAAAACGAAGACCTCTATTTCATTCCGGAAATACGGATTGGATACGGTTTTTTGGACACAAATAACCCAACGGTATTAATTCCGGGTGCGAATAAAACCACTTACGACAACTATACACCCATGTCGTACAGTGCGTTTATGAACTTTGGTTATCACTTCACACCATTGTACTCTGCCGGTATTGGCGTTGGTTTAATGCAATATGGCGGACCAAAATCTACCTCGCTACCTACCTACCTTGACTTCAGAGGTTATCTGCATGATGCTAAAAACACTCCGTTTGCCTTTGCCAAAGTTGGGGTATGTCTTCAATGGTGGAAAGCTTTTACTCCGGGATCATGGACAACACTAGGTGTCGGTTACAAATTTTTCTCTGGCAAACAATGCTTCACAGCATCTGTAGGATATGAGTTTAAACACATCACTCCGTGGAATGATCTTCTCTCAGAAAACTATCAAAGTGGACAGTTCTCACTCAACCGCCACTCTATCACATTCACACTCGGTATGATTCTTCAATAAACAAAATAATGAGCAAAACAGAAAACAAGCAGGTGAAAATTGTTGCCGCCATCAAAGACGGCACAGTGATCGACCGTATTCCCTCCGACAAACTATTCAAGGTTGCATCGATCCTGCACATAGAGGAATTATCAAATCAGATTACGGTTGGTAATAATCTTGAAAGTCAGGAATTGGGCACAAAAGGCATCATTAAGGTGTCTGACAAATTCTTTTCCGACAAAGACATCAATAAAATTGCACTGATTGCCCCTAATGCCAAACTGAACGTCATTCGCGACTATGTGGTAGTTGAAAAAAAGACATTAAAGCTACCGTCTGTTCTTGAAGACATCGTAAAATGTGGCAATCCTAATTGCATCACCAACCATGAGCCGATGATGACTCGTTTTCATGTGGAAGATAACCACACACTGACTCTCCGTTGTCAATACTGCGAAAGAGTTATGAGCGGCGACGAGGTAAAAATTCTGTAAAAATATATGGAAGAGCACGCAAAAACTCTCTGGAAACCCGGCACCATGATTTATCCCTTACCGGCCATCATGGTAAGTTGCGGAGAAACCGTTGAAGAACACAACATCATAACCATCAGTTGGTTGGGCACAATTTGCACCAATCCTCCAATGTGTTACATCTCCGTTCGTCCCGAACGTCATTCCTACCCCATCATTAAGAGGACGGGCGAATTTGTTCTGAATCTGACTACCGAAGACATGGCTTTTGCAACCGACTGGTGTGGAGTGCGATCGGGAAAGGATTTCAACAAATTCGAAGAAATGAAGCTGACTGCGGATAAAGCATCCGCTGTTAATGCTCCTATTATCAAAGAATCGCCACTCAACATTGAATGCCTTGTAAAAGAGGTGCTGGCGCTTGGTTCTCACGACATGTTTATTGCTGATGTGGTAGCCGTACAAGCTGACGAACGTTTCATCATTCCCGAAACGGGTCAGTTCGACATGAAAGCTGCCAATCTGATAGCATATTCTCATGGACATTATTACAAACTCGGTGAAGAGATAGGAAAATTCGGATGGAGCGTGCAAAAAAAGCAGTAATGCTACAGGCTTCCGTCTAATTATCGATCTTAAACCGCAATTGCTTTGTGTAAACGCTTATGATACAGGAAACCAATTTTTATCTATCCAAGTATTACAGCAACAAGGCAATTGCGGCTTTTTTTATTGCAATAGCAGTCTGCAACCTCCTCTTCTTTCACAAGATGCTGCCTGTACTGTGGATGGTATCGGCCATCATTGAAGCAGTCTGCTTCTTTTACTTCACACAATCACTCTCCCGGCAATGGATACGTTACTCTGAAAAACGTTTCGCAAAAAAGCTCTTTATAACGACTCTTATTTTAAGAATTTCATGGGTTTTTGTAGCCTATTTTTTATACACTTGGCTCAATGGCGAACCTTTTGAATTTGCTGCTGCCGACTCTCATTTTTACCAATCTATTTCGGGAGAATTTGCAGATTTTATCAAAACCGGAAACTGGAGTGGCATTGTCAATTATCCCAAGTTAGATGCTTCTGACACCGGCTATCCGGTATGGTTATCTATTGTACATCTGTTTTTCGGAGATTCGATACTAGTACCTCGCTTAATTAATGCTGTTTTAGGTGCGTATACAGCAGTCTTGCTTTACAAGTTTACAACCCGTAACTTTGGTGAAGCAGCAGGCCGTTTGACGGGTATTATGTGTATGCTTCTTCCGAACTTTTTCTTTTACGTTGGTATTCACTTGAAGGAGACATTTATGATTTTTCTGGTTGTTTCTTACGCTTACAATGCAGACAATCTGCTAAGATCCACTAAAATAACCTGGCAAAACATCACGCTCACAATTCTGGGGGCGGTGGTACTGTTTTTCTTCAGAACCGTTTTAGGAGTTATCGCCTTGTTTGCACTCTTTACCGCATTCGTATTTTCAAAAGGACGCAACATGAAAAAATGGGGAAAACGCATTGTCATAGCTTTATGGGTTTTCTTTTGCATCGGCGCTTTACTCTCCGGGCGAATTATTCAGGAGATAGAAATATTATACAAATACAGTGGATCGAACCAGGCTACCGGTATGCAATACCGTTCCGTACAAGAAGGAGGTAACTCTTTTGCGCGCTACGGTTCGATGGCAGTATTCGCACCAATGATTGTCGCCATTCCCTTCCCCACTTTTACGGAGGCAAACGAAGAGCAACAAAACCAGATGATGTTTTCCGGCGGATATTTTGTGAAAAACATTTTCAGTTTCTTCGTCATTGTGGCAATGATTATTCTGATCCGACGTAAAGAATGGCGAGAACACCTCTTCCTCATTTCGTTTTTTGTCGCCTACCTGCTTGCAATTGCAAAAAGTAACTTTGCCGTTTCCGAACGGTTTCACCTGCCTGCCATGCCTTTTCTTCTGGCAATGGCCGCATTCGGAATGACACGTATCGGCAAAAAAGAGAAAAAATGGTTCACCCCGTATGTATTTTTCATTGTTCTTGTCGTTATCGGATGGAACTGGTTTAAACTTGCCGGTCGAGGCCTCTCCTGACAGTAGGCAGATACGGTTAAAAATCGTAACTTTGCCGTCCGAAAAATCACAGACATGGACCACAATACATTACTATCCCGACTGGAAGGATTATCCGGTCGCTTCGAAGAAGTTTCCACACTTATTACCGACCCGGCAGTGATAGCCGACATGAAACGGTTTGTGAAACTCAACAAAGAGTATCACGATCTGGAGAAGATTGTGGCTGCTCGTAACGAATATAAACTTGCACTTGACCACCTGAATGAGGCTAAAACGCTGCTCGATACCGAATCGGATCCCGAAATGAGGGAAATGGCCAAGGCTGAAATTGACGATATTCAAAGTCGCCTGCCGCAAATGGAGGAAGAGATCAAACTGATGCTGGTTCCAAATGATCCGCAGGACAGCAAAAATGCCATTCTTGAAATACGCGCCGGTACCGGAGGCGACGAGGCGTCTATCTTCGCCGGTGACCTTTGGCGCATGTACTCCAAATATTGCGAAACGAAAGGTTGGAAAACACAGGTTACCAGTTTCAGCGAAGGAACATCCGGCGGTTACAAAGAAATCGTGATGGAAGTATCCGGCGAAAATGTATATGGCACCCTAAAATACGAGTCAGGTGTTCACCGCGTTCAGCGCGTACCGGCAACCGAAACCCAGGGTCGTGTACACACCTCGGCTGCAACTGTAGCCGTACTTCCGGAAGCAGAAGAATTTGATGTAGAGGTGAAAGAATCGGATATCCGTGTCGATATTTTCTGCGCCTCAGGGCACGGAGGACAGTCGGTGAACACCACCTACTCCGCCATCCGACTGGTGCACTTACCAACAGGCATCACCGTTCAGTGCCAGGACGAAAAATCACAGCTAAAGAACAAAGCCAAAGCCATGGTGGAGCTCCGTAGCCGTATCTACAACATGGAGTACCAGAAGTATCTGGATGAGATTGCCTCCAAGCGCAAAACAATGGTTTCTACCGGCGACCGTTCGGCAAAAATACGGACATACAACTACCCGCAAAGCCGTGTTACGGATCATCGCATCGACCTGACACTCTACAACCTGCCTACCATCATGGATGGCGAACTGCAACCCATCATCGACAAACTGATTGTGGCGGAAAACGCAGAACGGTTGAAAGAATCGGAATTGTAAAAGACAAAGGCAACACCTTTCTCATAGCAGTAGTCGTTTGGCTACTGCTTTTTGCTTATAAGACCTTGTGTTTTGAATTTCATAATTGAAATTCATTCTGCTATTTTCACTCAAAATATTTGTTGAAAAAATCATTTGGAGGTATTGAATTGAAATCTTAACTTTGTCTGTTGCAAAAAAATATACTTGTTATTTTTACAATGCAATCCTAACTCCCCGTAAATGGGGTGTTTTTGTAATCTGATATAAAAATAAAAACTATAAGCCGGAGCAACACCTGTAATTCAGAATCACAACTGTTTTACAACAATGGGTTAACCTCTGTATTCTATTTGTCTAAAACTTAACTTATAATAAAACGAAACGAATATGTTTCGCAGGAACATCCAAGAAGATGAAAATCCTGTAACATAAAGTTCCATACTCCCTTAAACGAAAAAATTATTACAGTATGAAATTTGTAGCCTCAAGCACAGCCCTTTTAAGCCATTTACAGGCTATCAGCCGCGTGATCAACAGCAAAAACACGTTGGCTATCCTCGATAACTTTCTATTTAAATTAGAAGGCACCACCCTGACACTAACAGCTTCAGATCTGGAAACAACCATGATCACTTCAATGGAAGTTGTTGACGTTGATGGTGAAGGAAGTGTAGCGATCACTGCCAAGTTGCTGCTGGATACTTTACGCGAGTTCTCAGAACAACCTCTTACTTTCGATATTGACGATGAGAACCTTGCTCTTGTAATTTCATCTGACAACGGAACATACAACTTCATTGGCCAAAAAGGAGATGAATATCCTCGTATTCCTTCTCTGTCTGAAAATACGAATACATTTTCTATTGATGCTTCGGTACTCAGCAATGGTATTCAAACCACTTTCTTTGCTACCGCCGACGATGAGTTACGTCCGGTGATGAATGGCATTTTCTTCGATGTTACAGCAGAACACACCACAATCGTGGCAACAGACGCTCACAAGCTGGTTCGTTTCCAGACAGAATCTCCGGAAGGTTCAGCTAACTTCTCTTTTATCCTTGCTAAGAAAGCTGCCGGTTTGTTGAAAAACATTCTTCCAAAAGAAACAGGTGATGTTGTTGTGAGCTTTGACGAAAAGAATATTTGCTTTAAATTGCAGAACTACACACTATTTGCTCGTCAAATTGAAGGTCGCTACCCGAACTACTCTGGTGTAATTCCGGTAAACAACCCCATCCGGGTAATTGCAGATCGCACAACATTGCTTAATGCTGTAAAACGTGTTTCTGTATTCTCAAACCAGGGAACAAGTTTGGTAAAATTACACATTGCCAGCAACCAGATTAATATTTCAGCACAGGATATCGATTTTTCCATTTCGGCAGAAGAAACCATTGCATGTCAGTTTGAAGGTGATAAAATTGAAATCGGATTCAAATCTTCTTTCCTCATTGACATTCTGAACAACCTTTCAGCAACCGAGGTAACAATCGAATTATCAGAACCTTCCCGCGCAGGACTGTTCCTTCCTTTCGATCAGGGAGAAAACGAAAACGTATTGATGCTTTTGATGCCAATGTTGCTTAACAGCTAATAGCGAAGCATAAATAACAGACTGTTAATTAATGAATTATCTCGATTTGTATGCGGAAACTTATCTTTACAACCATTGCATTGTGCTTTTTGATTGCTCCGGCTGTAGTTGCACAAACTCCGGTCGTAAAACAAATTTCCGATAGCGAGTTCCGAAAGCTTGTATGGGATTACACCAAAAGCCCTGCAGTAAAGTTGCAGTCACGTTTACCTGTCATTATTGACTTCTTTGCCACATGGTGCAGACCCTGCAAAGAACTATCGCCTTCTATAGAACAGCTACAGAAGGAATATGCCGGCAAGCTGATCATTTACAGGGTAGACGTTGACAAAGACCGCGCACTGGCAGAGAAAATGAATATACAGGCTATGCCTACGTTGCTGTTTATAAACACGAAAAATCAAAAGTCGGAAACCGTAGGCCTCATATCGTACGATGAGCTCAAGAAAGCCGCTATACAAAAATTACTGATCAAGAAATAAACGGATTGATGACCAGACGTCCACAGCAAATTGATATTGATGAGTATGACTATCTGCTACCAGACGAACGAATAGCAAAATTCCCTTTAGCAGAAAGAGATGCATCAAAATTATTGATATACAATAAAGGCAATATATCAGAATCACGATTCAGAAACCTGATTGATTATTTGCCTGAAAAAACACTTTTAGTGCGGAATAACACGCGGGTTGTACAAGCCCGTGTGTTGTTTTTTAAAGAGACCGGAGCCCGGATAGAGGTATTTTGCCTCGAGCCTCATTCACCTTCCGATTACGCGGTTGCCTTTCAACAAAGGGAACAATGCGAATGGACGTGTATGATAGGCAACCTAAAAAAATGGAAAGAAGGTGCTCTGACCCGTCGGTTTGAAGTTGAAGGGTCCTCTGTGACGTTAACTGCAGAACGTATTGATTCGAGAGGTTTGTCCCATACCGTAAGGTTTTCGTGGGATTCTCCGTCTCTTACATTTGCCGACATTCTTGAAGATGTTGGTGAGTTACCTATTCCTCCATATCTCAATAGAGAAACGGAAGAATCGGATAAAGAAACATATCAAACAGTATATGCCAAGATAGAAGGATCGGTAGCCGCACCCACCGCAGGTCTCCATTTTACGGACGCTGTCCTGGAAGACCTCGAAAAACATGCGATTCGCTCCACCGAAGTAACCCTCCATGTAGGCGCCGGCACATTCCAGCCTGTCAAATCAAAATCGATTGGTGAACACACCATGCATTCTGAGATGATTTCCGTAACGAAAGACACTCTTGAGGAGCTTCTTCTTAATCTGGGATCCATTGTCGCCGTTGGCACCACTTCCGTCCGTACGCTCGAAAGTCTTTACTTTCTGGGAAGACAACTGATTTTGTCGCCTGACACTTTTCAATTTCAGGTAAAACAATGGGAACCCTATAACAGTACCGCATTGTACCCATCGACGGAAGAAGCTTTATCTGCTCTGATTGATTACATGAATGCGCACCAGCTCCAAAAGTTGAATGCTGCCACACAGATCATTATAGCCCCGGGGTATAAATTCCGTTTGATAAGTGGAATGATTACCAATTTCCATCAACCCAAAAGCACGTTACTTCTTTTGATCTCAGCTTTCGTAGGGGCAGACTGGAAGAAAATCTACAACTATGCTTTCGACAACGAATTCCGTTTTCTGAGTTATGGTGACAGTTCGTTGCTTTTGCCTTAAAAACATCTGATTAATTGATTGTTTATCAGAATTTATGACTAATATTGCATAGTTTTTTAGTTGCAGCCTGCAACGAATTATCTTAGTTAAAATCATACACATACATAAATATGAGCTGTAGTAGAAGAGAATTTTTAAAGACCGGAGGAATGTTGGCTGGAGCAGCCCTGATTCCGGGTGCAGCCATTCTGGAATCGTTTTCTCCTAAAGCACTTACGCTACAATGGGTGCTTGATCATTTCAAAGTAACCGAAAGCGACTTGCGGAAAATAATGGCAATTGCATTGGAAAATGGCGGAGATTATGCTGACATTTTCTTTGAACATACCCTCGACAACATGCTTGTATTACGCGATGGTAAAGTAAATTCAACCTCTTCCAACATCGACTTTGGAGTTGGAATCCGCGTAATAAAAGGAGATCAAACCGGATATGCTTATACCGAAAACGTAACGTTACTTGACATGATTAAAGCAGCCCGGACTGCGGCTAAAATTGCCAACGGAATGGCGGGTGTCAAGGCGAGTGTTATTAAGGAATACACGTTGAAAAAGAATTATTATAGCGTTATTTCATCGTGGGAAGAGACCGGAGTGAAACTCAAAAAACCATTCCTGGAAAAAATCAACGATCGTATTTTCAGCCTTGACAAAAGAGTTTCGAGAGTTATCGTTTCGCAAACCGACACCACTTCCTATATCTTGTTTTTCAATTCCGATGGCGTAATGATGCACGACTATCGCCCGATGGGAACATTAGGTGCGACCTGCATTATGGAACAAAACGGGCAAATTGAAAATGGACGTTCTGCCCGTTCTTTCAGAATGGGTGCGGAATTCCTTACCGACGATCTTGTTGAAACCATCTCGCAGGAGACTGTAAAACAGACCGCCCTGATGTTTGAAGCTATAAAACCCAAAGGAGGCGAAATGCCTGTAGTGATGGGAGCTGGTGGATCAGGAATTTTATTGCACGAAGCTATCGGACATGCTTTTGAGGCCGATTTTAACCGTAAAAACACTTCCATTTTTTCCGATAAACTGGGGAAGAAAGTGTGCGACTCTTCTATTTCTGTACTGGACGACGGAACTATTCCGTTCAACCGCGGTGCAGTAAACATGGATGATGAAGGCGTATTGGGCCAGAAAACATATATTATCAAAGACGGGATTCTAAATAGCTACCTCCACGACCGAATAAGTGCAAAACACTATGGTGTGGCTCCGACCGGCAATGGACGCCGCCAATCGTTCCGCTTTACTCCTATCCCCCGTATGCGTGCAACATACATGGAAAATGGTTCTGCCCATGAAGAAGATCTGATAGCATCGGTGAAGAACGGAATCTATGTTGACAATTTCACGAACGGACAGGTTCAGATTGGAGCCGGCGACTTTACTTTCTTTGTAAAATCGGGACGTTTGATTGAAAACGGGAAACTCTCACACCCGATTAAAGACATTAATATTATTGGCAATGGCCCCAAAGCGCTGGCTGACATCACAATGGTGGCCAACAACTATAAAATGGACAACGGCACCTGGACCTGTGGTAAAGACGGACAAAGCTGTCCTGTTACCTGCGGAATGCCATCCGTATTAGTTTCAAAATTAACGGTTGGAGGAGAATAAGCAGAAACTTCAACGTAGAACGTATATATAAAATCGAAAAATTCAGATTAACGGGTGATCCATTTACTTGTTATTCTTGTACCAATAACTCTTTCTCCAAATAATCATTTATTGGATTTATGATAACGAAAGAACAAAAAGAACTGGCACGTTGGGCAATGCAATACGCATTAAAAAAAGGATGCCAACAGTGCCGTGTCGGCATATATTCAGGCTCGGAAACCTCATTCGAAGTTCGCGATACTCAACTGGACAAACTACAACAGGCCACTGAGAATCAAATGGTGATATACCTGTTTGTTGACGGTCGTTATGGTTCAATATCAACCAACCGGATGGAGCGTCGGGAGCTCGAAAAATTCATCTCCGACGGCATTACATCGGTAAGATTTCTTGCAGAAGATCCTGCACGCAAACTCCCCGACCCTTCTCTTTATTTCTCAGGCAGCGAAGCTTCTCTGGCTCTGTACGATCCAAATTTCGGATCAATTTCTGCTGACGAGAAACTCAAACTAGCAAAAGCTGCGGCTGCTGAAATTTACGGTCAGGATTCGCGACTCATCTCCGTATCATCAGGCTATGGAGACAACGAAAGCTTTGCGTACATTATAGCAAGCAATGGCTTTGAAGGAGAAAGCGCAACATCATCGTTCGGAGTTTCTGTAAGTGCCTCCGTAAAAGCCGATGGTGACGCCCGTCCCGAATCGTATTGGTACGACGAAACACTGACATGGGCCGATTTACAAAAACAAGGCGTCGGCAAAAAAGCGCTTGAACGCGCTTTACGAAAAATCGGACAAAAAAAGATACAGTCGGGAAAATTCCAGATGCTGGTCGAAAACACTGCCGTCAGAACCATTATCTCCCCAATTATTTCGGCTATTAACGGTTCTTCCATTCAACAAAAAAACTCCTTTTTACTCGATAAAATCGGACAAAAAGTGGTGTCCGAGAAAATGACTCTAATCGACAATCCGTTGATGCCAAAAGCACTTGGCGCAAAATGTTTCGACCGCGAAGGTATAGCCACAAAAAAACGCAATGTGTTTGAGAATGGCGTTTTGAAAACCTATTATATCGATTCTTACATTGCCAACAAACTGAATGTGGCACCGACAACGGGCTCGCCTTCTCTCCTGTACTTCGACAATGGGAGTTACAGTCAGCAGGAATTAATTGGCAAAATGACCAAGGGTATTTTTGTTACCGGATTCAACGGAGGCAACTGCAACAGCTCAACTGGTAATTTCTCGTACGGCATCGAAGGTTTCCTTGTTGAAAACGGAGAACTGAAACAACCCGTTTCAGAAATGAATATAACGGGCAATATGCTTGGTATGTGGAGTAACCTTGCCGAAATTGGCAACGACGCCTTGAAATCTTCTTCTTGGCAATTACCATCGCTCTTGTTCGATGCTGTCGACTTTAGCGGATTGTAAGCATTAGCACACTATTTCATATAAGCGGGGCTTTTTTCGTAAAGAAAATTGCCCCGCTTCTTTTATCCTTTTTTCATATTCAACTATCACGAAAAAGATGTAATTTTGTCAGTCTTTTCCTGACAATATGGACAGGTTGTTTATGAAAAGTATTGTTTAGTTCGTTGATCAATTTGTTTTATGCAACCATCAGAATTACAAGCGGTAAAACAACGGTTCGGGATGATCGGAAATTCTCCTCTTCTGAATCGCGCCATCGATATAGCCGTGCAGGTATCTGCAACAGATCTTTCTGTGCTGATTACCGGCGAAAGCGGCGTGGGCAAAGAGACATTCCCTCAAATCATACACCAGTTCAGTCACCGTAAGCATGGTCCGTATATTGCGGTCAACTGCGGAGCTATTCCTGAAGGCACAATTGATTCTGAATTGTTTGGCCACGAAAAAGGATCGTTCACGGGTGCTTTGGGAGAAAGAAAAGGCTATTTCGAAGTAGCTGACGGAGGAACTATTTTCCTCGATGAAGTCGGTGAATTGCCACACTCCACCCAAGTCAGGCTTTTACGCGTACTCGAAGCCGGCGAATTTATCAAAGTCGGTTCATCTAAAGTACAGAAAACCAACGTTCGGGTTGTCGCCGCGACTAACCTGAACATGATCGAAGCGACGCGACAGGGGAAGTTTCGGGAAGATTTATATTACCGTTTGAATACGGTTCCCATTTTCATTCCTCCATTACGCGAAAGAAAAGAAGATATCGTACTGCTGTTCAGAAAATTTGCTCTCGATTTTGCCGATAAATACAGAATGCCTCCGGTGAAACTATCTGAAGATGCCCAGCAGATACTGAGCAACTACTACTGGAGAGGAAACATTCGTCAGCTAAAGAATATAGCCGAACAAATTTCCGTTATTGAGCAAAACAGAGAACTTACAGGATCTGTTCTCCGCACCTATCTGCCGGACAACGAAATGGAGACCTTACCATCTGTTTTTGGAGGAACCCACAAGGACGAACAACGCTCATTTAACAACGAACGCGAAATTCTCTATCAGGTACTTTTCGACATGCGCAAAGACATGAATGACCTGAAACAACTTGTGCATGACATCATCATTAAAGGCGGGAACATTGATGTTGCCACTGCAGCTAAAATTGAAGAAATGCAACTTGCAAGGACTCAATTTGTAAAGCAAACATAAACAACGATAGTTACGCCGCAACACCAGCCGTCTGCATTTATGAAAGCAAATGGCAAGCACGATCACATTGAAGATACGGAAGAATATGTTGAGGAAACCTTATCGCTGGAAGAGGTCGAAAAGGATATGATTCGAAAAGCTCTGGAACGGCATAAAGGCAAACGCAAATTTGCAGCACAAGAGTTAGGAATTTCTGAACGCACACTTTATAGAAAAATCAACGAATACGAATTGGAATAATGATTAAGACAGTTTGTGTATATTGCTCTTCGAGTAGTAAGTTAAGCCCGGTTTACTACAAGGCTGCCGAACGAATGGGCGAACTCTTTGCCGAAGCCGACATGCATCTGGTTTTTGGTGGAGGGAAAAGCGGATTGATGGGCACAATGGCCGACAGCCTGCTGCAACAGGGAGGCAAAGCCACTGGCATTATTCCCGGATTTATGTGCGATGAAGGCTGGCAACATAAGGATCTGACCGACTTAAAAGTGGTTGACACAATGCATCAACGCAAAGCCATGATGGCCGAAATGGCCGATGCCGCAGTAGCCCTCCCCGGAGGAATCGGTACTTTCGATGAGCTTTTTGAAATTATTACGTGGAAACAACTGGGCTTATTTGCAAAACCTGTTGTGATACTCAACACCAACAACTATTTCCACCATTTCATTGAACTCCTTCATGTTGCAGCATCGGAAAACTTTCTACGCGACGAGCATCGACAAATCTGGAAGGTAGTAAATACCCCCGAAGAAGTGATTCCGGCAATTAAAAATGCAGTTGAATGGCCGGACGATGCCAGAAGTTTCGCCGCAGTCTGAACAGATACATATTAAAGAATTATTTTGGTGGCAGACACTAACACACATACAAACAACAACGACACTTCTTTGGTCAAAATAACCCCCATTGATACACTTTGGGGTAAACATGGCACCAACATATACCTGAGAACGCAAATCGCTCCAAGTAAAATTCTGAAAGTTTCGGGTTTTGAAGGGAAAGTTGCTCCTCAGGGACTTTTCTCTTACGACACTTCGAGTGGATTGCTGCTTTTCATCACATTGATTTACTCATATTTACTATTCCGCTCCAAATCAGTAGCAAGAGGAAGTTTCAATTCCATTTTCAAGAAACAACGGGAACGGTCCAGCATATTCGAACCTGAAATCACAGCTCCTGAATTACGGTTCAGAATGTTAGTTCGGATTCTGGGAGTAATTGGCCTTTCTGTTTACGCATATAGTTTTGTGGCCGGCCTGGTGCCCGGAGCCAACAATCTAATGGCTTTAATACTGTTAATCGGTATTAGTGTTGGAATTATGTTGTTACTTTGGATCAAATACATCCTTTTTTCATTCTTATCTTTCATTTTCTTCGACAAAAAACAAACGGCTCCTTTTGTAAGCGCATATTTCACTACCATCTTCGGGCTTGGAGTATTCCTGCTTCCGATGGTTGCGTTCCAAACACTGGTAGCATTAAGTGTTGTCCCCTGGCTGCAAATAATGAGCATAATAGCCTGTATTATAGCCATTTTATTAATCCTTTATAAGATTATACAAATTTTTTGGCTTGACTATTATTCAATCTTCTATATAATTTTGTATCTTTGCACTCTCGAAATACTACCAATTTTGGTAGGCATTCGGGCAATACAATTATTTAATATTAGCCTGTAAATAAAGTATTTGAGCTTTGAAGATTAAAAAAATTCTGGTTTCACAACCACGGCCGACTTCAGAAAAATCACCCTATTTCGACATTGTTGAAAAATATGGAGTGAAAATAGATTTCCGTCCCTTCATCAAGGTTGAACCGGTTCCTGCGAAAGAATTTCGTCAGCAAAAGGTATCCATTCTTGAGCATTCAGCAGTGATGTTTACTGCTAAAACTGGGATAGATAATTTCTTCCGCATTTGCGAAGAGATGAGGATAACTATGCCGGAAACGATGAAATACTTTTGTATTTCAGAGTCTGTTGCTCTGTATTTACAAAAATACATTCAGTATCGTAAGCGCAAGGTATTCTTTGGTGCAACAGGGAAATTACCTGATTTGTTCACCGTTATATCAAAACACCTTAGTGAAAATTTCCTTGTTGTTTTGTCCGACGTTCATAATGAAGAAATCCTGCATTTACTTGACAAATATCAGGTAAAGCATGATGTCGGAATTATGTACAGAACTGTCAGCAACGACTTCACGCCAGAGGAAGAGTTTAACTACGACATGTTAATCTTCTTCAGTCCTCAGGGAATTGCTTCTTTGATGAAAAACTTCCCGGAATTTGATCAGGGAGAAATTCAGATCGGATGCTTTGGTGCAACAACAGCAAACGCCGTTCGCGATGCAGGGTTGCGTTTGGATTTGGAAGCTCCAAGACCCGATGCACCATCAATGACTACCGCACTGGATCTTTTCATTAAAGAGAATCATAAAAACGCCAAGAAATAAGTATTCTCTTACAATAAAAAATTAAAAGGCTCTTCTCGTAAAAAAGAAGGGCCTTTACTGTTGTATTTATGACCAACCGATTGATTGAAGATATTGAAAACGATTGTATTCACCGGCTTTTGAATCTTGACTTCAAAAGCCTTGGTATCAACGAATATAACCTGCAATATATCTTTGACGTATTGCCGCAGATATGCTATCATTTCAAGATATACAAGAGCTGCATCAACCTATTAACAAACGACAAACACAAAGGCACAATCGTTGATTTTGGAGGAGGACACGGGTTTCTGAGTTGTTTTTTGAAAATGTTAGGATTCAATGTCATCTACTGCGACAACAATCCGCTGGCAATATCCACGGTCAAGAAAATCGGGACAGCATTACAAACCATTCCTGACGTTATAATTGAAGGTTCAGAGAAAGAGCTTTCTGCATATTGCAAGACCAATAACGTCGTGCCTGACTATTTGATTTCTATCGATGTCATCGAACATATTTATGATCTGAGAGATTTGTTTTTCGAGTTACATAACATCAATCCAAAGATGGAAATGTGCTTTACAACCAGAGCAAATCCCTGCAATTTTCGTTATAAGAAACGTCTATTCAAGATGATGGATGAGGTCGAAAGGAATTTCTTTCTCCCGATGAGAGAAGAGCATATTAGCAAGCAATATCCGGAACTCAACGAACAGGAGAGACAGATGCTTTCTGTTTTTTCGCGGGGT
Organism: Bacteroidota bacterium; assembly: GCA_030706455.1. Taxonomy (GTDB): domain Bacteria; phylum Bacteroidota; class Bacteroidia; order Bacteroidales; family Paludibacteraceae; genus Microbacter. The sequence continues at coordinate 47,240 of JAUZOL010000003.1, read as the reverse complement.
AAAACCCATAATGATACAACGAAAATCGTAAACGAGTATCTATCAAACGGGCGTTTACCTCAAGAACCAACTTCGCATAATACCTGCGATCCTAATTCAGGCAGCTGGATAGAGAGGGTTTTATCTTTAAGAACATACAAATCAGTCATCAGCAACGCAGGCTTTTCAGTCAGCTTCAGCAATGGCTTTTATGACATCAATCAACCAGGATGCGTAAAAAAGGCACTATGTTATACCTTGAATCTTGGGCTTAAACATGGAGGAAAACCGGCAATGACAGTTGCTCCCTTTATCATCTTAAAAATAAAAAGCAAAAGAGCATTATAACCCTTTTGCTTTTGCTTCATCCCAAATTTGATTCATTTCATCGAGACTTAAACGCTTTAACTCAATTCCCTTCTTAATCGTTTGATCTTCCAGATAATTAAACCGTCGCATAAACTTCGCATTGGTTTTTTCAAGCGCATTTTCGGGGTTTATGTTGTAAAGCCGGGCCGCGTTGATAATACTGAACAAAAAATCACCGAATTCAGCTTCTGTGTTTTCAGCGTCACCCTTAGACACCTCCACTTTAAGCTCTTCCAGTTCTTCGGCTACCTTGTCCCACACCTGTTCCTTTTGCTCCCAGTCAAAACCAACCCCACGAGCCTTATCCTGCATACGATGAGCTTTAATCATAGCCGGCAAAGCAGACGGAACTCCGCTCAATACCGTTTTATTGCCACCTTTCTCTTTCAGTTTTAGCTTTTCCCACTGATCTTTTACTTCCTGCGGCGTATTTGCGGTATTATCTGCAAAAATATGAGGGTGACGATAAATCAGTTTTTCCGACAAAGCATCAATAACCTGATCGATGGTAAAATCACCTGTTTCGCTTCCAATTTTAGCGTAAAACACAATATGAAGGAGAATATCGCCCAGCTCCTTTTTAATCGACACAGGACTCTCTTTCGCTATTGCATCGGCCAGTTCATACGTTTCCTCAATAGTGAGCGTGCGCAGGCTCTCAAACGTTTGTTCTTTATCCCAGGGACATTTTTCGCGCAGTTCATCCATTATCTCCAACAGATGCCGGAATGACACAAGCGCTTTATCTATATTTGTCTTCATTTTCTTACAATTAAATATTCACACTTTGATTCTTAGTCCAATTACAAACAAAGATGCTCAATAACAATTTTGGCGCCAATAGCAATCAACAAAAAACCTCCGATGATTTCGGCCGATTTTTGAAATTTATGTCCCATTTTCCTACCAATCCAAATACCGGAAATAGCAAACAGAAAGGTACAGATCCCAATAATAGTTGTTGGATACCAAATACTTTGGCCTAAAGTAGATATCGTAAATCCGACGGCAAAAGCATCTATACTGGTGGCAATCGCCAAAGTTACTACTACTTTATACGAAGATATTTTGAGCTTCATTTTCTCCGGATGTCCGCAAATACCATCGTACGCCATCTTCCCGCCCACTAGTGCCAAAAGGGCAAAAGCAATCCAGTGATCAAATTCTGCAATAAGATGGGCTACTCGTTCACCCAAAAACCAACCAATAATTGGCATTCCGGTCTGAAAAAGAGCAAGGATAAACGCATAACGAAGTATCACTCTCGGCTTGAAATGATGCTTATTGCACCCGGCTGCAATAGAAACGGAAACCGTATCCATGCACAATCCGATCGCAATGGCAAGAATGGTTATAAAATTCACAATAAATAAGTTTGAAGGTTCAAGAATAGACGGGCAAAACCAGCCTAAATTGCACAACAGTTTTGAGCACCAAACATAGAAGGCTACATTTCTTCAATAAGATTTAGCATCTTGATAGTGGCTTTGATTGCCGCAACCGTTTGGTCACCATCCAGCCCTCTGGTTTTAAATATTTTATCCTTGAATTTCCAGGTAATAATAGTCTGTACGAAAGCATCCGTTTTTCCACCGGGAGGAATTACAACCACATAATCAATCAATTCAGGAGCCGGCTTATGCAGTGTTTTGTAGATTTTCCACATAGCTTTCGATACCGCATTGTATTGACCGTGTCCGGCTGCTGTCTGTTCGTGAATCTCCCCGTTTATCTCCATTTTGACTGTCGCAACAGGATGAAGCCCATAAGTCAGCGCCAGGGAGTAATTGAGTATTTTGATAGCCTGATCTTCCTTTTCACTCTTCAGAACGTCTGCGACAATATATGGCAATTCATCGAGAGAAACCATCTCTTTTTTATCCCCTAACTCGATAACACGCACAGTCACACGGCGCATCATCTCATCGTCGAGCTCAATACCCAACACCTGAAGATTCTTCAAAATATTGGCTTTTCCTGAAGTTTTACCCAACGCGTATTGGCGTTCGCGTCCAAAGCGCTCGGGCAAAAGATCATTATAGTATAGGTTCTTCTTATTATCTCCGTCAGCATGAACCCCAGCCACCTGCGTAAAGACACTTTCACCGATAACCGGCTTATTGGGTGGTATGCGAATGCCGGAATATGTTTCCACCACTTTACTGATCGAATTTATTTTATCTTCGCACAGTTTGGTTTCAATATTCAAATGGTCGTGCAACACGGCTATAACGCTGGAAAGCGGAGCATTTCCTGCTCTTTCGCCCAACCCGTTCACTGTCACATGTACGCCTTTAACACCAGCCTTGATAGCTTCAAACACATTGGCAACTGCAAAATCATAGTCGTTATGCGCGTGAAAATCAAAGAAAACATCCGGATAACGGGCAATCATTCTACTGCAATAATCAGCTGTTTCTGATGGATTCAGAATTCCGAGTGTATCAGGAAGCATAAAACGCTTAATCCTCTCGTCTTTCAGAGAATCTACCATAAAGTAGACATACTCTTCAGACTCACGCATCCCGTTCGACCAATCCTCCAGATAAACATTGACACTGACTCCCATTTCTTCAGCAGCAGCAAGCACTTGTTTTATATCTGCAACATGCTGTTCGGGACTTTTCTTTAACTGGTGCTTACAGTGTTTCAGCGAACCTTTGCACAAAAGATTAAGAACAGTACATCCCGCATCGCGTATCCAGTTTAGAGAAAGATTACCGTCTACAAATCCAAGGACTTCAATCCGATCAATATGACCGTTTTTCTGAGCCCATTCGGCAATTCGTTTCACGGAATCAAATTCACCTTCCGATACGCGCGCAGAAGCAATTTCAAGGCGATCGACCTTAAGCTCTTCGAGCAAAAGCCGTGCTATACTTAATTTCTCGTGTACGGTAAATGAGACGCCGGAAGTTTGTTCCCCGTCTCTTAACGTGGTATCCAATATTTCGACTGAAGCCATAAGTAGAATTTTAAGAACAGTTGAAAGTAGCCTGAAGATGTTGAATTGTGAAGCCGTAAAAAAACGAATTAAACCACAACGATTGGGCTACATAAAACATCAACGCAGAACACACAAAGAATTAGTTTTGCGTGCCTGCGTTGTAAAGTTTATTGCGTTGCTGGAAGAACAAATCAGGTGTTCATTCCACCGCAAACGTGGATTACCTGACCAGACACATACGAAGAAAGATCGGATGCAAGGAACAGTGTCACTTTTGCAACTTCTTCAGGCGAGCCTCCGCGACGCAAAGGAATTGCTTCTGCCCATTTGGCGCGTTGTTCGTCAGTCAGTGCATGAGTCATTTCGGTTTCAATGAAACCCGGAGCAATTGCATTGGCACGGATTCCTCTTGAACCAAGTTCTTTTGCTATTGATTTGGCAAGACCAATCATACCTGCTTTGGATGCAGAATAGTTACATTGACCTGCATTTCCCGAAACACCTACTACGGAACTCATATTGATAATGCTTCCCGATTTCTGTTTCATCATAATTGGTGTACAGGCATGAATGAAGTTGAAAGCCGACTTAAGGTTGACATTGATTACTGCATCCCATTGAGCTTCGCTCATACGCATCATCAAACCATCTTTGGTGATACCTGCGTTATTTACCAAAACATCGATATGGCCGAATTCTTTAGCAATCTCTGCAACAACATTGTGAGTATCTTCAAAATTGGCTGCATTGGAAGCATAACCTTTGGCTTTAACACCTAAAGCTTCAATTTCTTTTTGAGTTGCCAAAGCGTTTTCATCAATGTTCAAATCGGTGAATGCAATATCGGCACCTTCGCTTGCTAATTTAAGAGCGATGGCTTTGCCGATGCCGCGGGCGGCACCCGTCACAATAGCGACTTTCCCTTCTAATAATTTCATTTCTTTTAGTTTTAATTTTCAGGTTAGACGTAGTTTTTAGTCTGACACTGCTGTTGTTATCAGAACAACCAACAGCTTGAGATTTCAAAGTTTACAATCCTTTTTGGTTATAAACGGGCTGCAAAGATAGGTAATTTTGTTTCAAATTCCTAATTGATTGACACGGACAACAACCACACACCGAACCGGAAATCGTTTCGTTTATTACAACGAAACGGCTTCTTCCCAAGTTCAATATTTGCTGTAATTTACAGGATTTGATCGCTAAGAACACGGCTGAACCAAATGAATTTAGGAGGAGCAGATAATGGAAGCTACCTTTCTCGTAAAATAGTAACTGCGCTTGGCAAGCTGCTTCAGGGAATGAAGCGCCTGATATTTTGTTGCAACAAGGCGGGGCTTCACGTACGGAACGCCTCCGTACTTCTTCTTATATTCGCCGCCACCACCCAATTCAAACACAGTTGTACCTGCATTTTTCCAGTAACGCATTGCCTCAAACCACATGGCTTCATTTGGGAAAAGGGAATGAGAATCCTTATAGCTGGCCTGCCCCCAAGCCGAAGAAAATTTGTTTTTTCCAAGAAACAAACCTGTTGCAATGGATTTTCCTTCCGGAGAAAGCGACTCGAGCAATAAAAGATTCCCGGTTGGATATAAAGTATCGACAAGAGCGACAACTCTGTCTTTGGAATAAGTCGGCTTCAAACCCTGCTTGCAAAACACATCCTGCAACTGGCGGTAATAATCATCCACAAATTTTTCCGGATTTTCAGCCTGCCTGAGTAGCACTCCGCGCCTTACCGATTTATTAACATTTTTACGGCTTGACTCATTAAAATCCCGAAGAATTAGGTCTTCCGACTGGGTAAGATCAATCGAATAACCGGTGACGGGTTCGTATTGCAAGACAGAATGGGTCAAATCTTCAACGCTCATTTGCCAGTCGGTTGCCTGAAAAAAAAGACACTGCTTTGTCCGAAACAAAAATAAAATAAGCGATTCGTAGATCTTAACACGCTCTGCAGCTGTAATTGGCTTCAGCATATTCAATCCCTGAAAACCGGTAGAGCATCCCTCAAACGGACTGGCAACAATTTTAATCACCTTCCTGAAATTCTCACCGACAAAATAGCCGATACGATTTCCATTGTCGTAAATTTCAATTACGCATGGCTCTGCTTGTTGTGTTTTTTGCAAAAAGACCAACCATTCTCTTGTTTTGAAAATATTCTGATCTTCACTCTTGTCAAGCAAATCCCATGGAATCAACGCATTTCCCAAATATTTAAATTCATACATAAGAAGAATATTGGTAAGCAATTAGAACGTTATGGGCAAATTTTTCACTACCAACAGAAAACATTCCAAGCTCATAATGAGGGGTTCGCACCATTATTTAAGGATTAAATATTTCTTTTATTCAATGTTACTTAACTACAAATGTAATTACTCTGCAAAGGAAATATTCTCTTAGAGGTGTTAATCTCCCGACAAAGTTCTACGTTCAGAAAGTTCTTTGGGGTGAAAAATCTGAGTTTAACCACAAAGAATACCAAGTGTTTAACTTCGCTGACCGTTGACTCACAAAGGGGTTACGTCCAATTCTTAAAGAGAAACGTTTATTTCCTCTCAATTGCATCATCTTTCTTCCTCACTAACTCGTTACTCATGACGATTTTGCTCTCTTTCCTACTCTATGAAGCGTTTCTGCCCCGCTATCTATTTTTTCGTATCTTTGTAAATTCAATTTTCAGTTTTAAAAATGATTTCTGTAGAACAGCTTACGGTCGAATTTGGCGGACATACGCTCTTTGATTCCATCTCTTTTCTTGTAAACCCGAAAGACCGAATTGCCCTTGTTGGTAAAAACGGTGCCGGAAAAACTACCATGCTGCGCATCTTCGCTGGCGGGCAAACCCCTACTTCGGGAAGAGTGTCCATACCGTCTGATGTCTCCATAGGGTATCTCCCTCAGCACCTGTTGCCGAGCGGCAACCTTACCGTGATTGAAGAAGCGGAGACTGCCTTTGCAGAACTTCAACAGCTTCAGGCCGGTATTGACGAAATGAGTAATCAACTGGCGACCCGCACCGACTACGATTCTCCCGAATACCAAAAACTGATAGAACGCATGACGCATGACACGGAGCGCCTGCACATGCTTGGTGGCACCAATTTCAGAGCAGAAGCTGAAAAAACGCTTGTCGGACTGGGCTTTGAGCGGACCGACTTCGACCGGCCTGTCGGAGAATTCAGTGGTGGATGGCGGATGCGCATTGAACTGGCAAAGCTACTCCTCCGCAAACCGGATGTACTGCTTTTGGATGAGCCGACCAACCACCTCGACATCGAATCAATTCAATGGCTGGAGACGTTCCTGGCTACTCAGGCAAACGCCGTGCTGCTCGTGTCGCACGACCGCGCTTTTCTGGATGCTGTCTCAAACCGAACTATCGAACTCTCTTTAGGGCGTATCCACGATTACAAAGTTCCCTACTCTCAATATGTAGAACTACGAAAAGAACAACTGGAACAGCAACAGCGTGCTTTCGAAAATCAGCAAAAGATGATTCAGGATACGGAAGATTTCATCGAACGATTCCGTTACAAAGCCACCAAAGCTGTTCAGGTTCAATCGCGCATCAAACAACTGGAACGACTCGACCGCATTGAAGTTGAAGATGTTGACAACTCACGCCTTAGTTTGCGGTTTCCTCCGGCACCCCGCTCGGGAACCATTCCTGTAGAAATTGACGGCCTGACCAAGAAATACGGCAATCACACAGTGCTCGACTCTATCGGGGTAATAATCAACCGTGGAGAAAAAGTGGCTTTCGTTGGCAAAAACGGAGAAGGTAAAACCACCCTCGTAAAATGTATTATGGGTGAAACCGATTACAGCGGCATTTTACGCTTAGGTCATAATGTCAAAATCGGTTATTTTGCACAAAATCAGGCAGCATTGCTGGACGAAAACAAAACTGTTTTCCAAACCATCGACGACGTTGCCGTAGGCGATATCCGCACCAGAATTCGGGATATTCTTGGTTCATTTATGTTCGGTGGCGAAGCGTCGGATAAAAAAGTCAAAGTACTTTCGGGTGGAGAACGTAGCCGTTTAGCAATGATACGTTTATTGCTCGAACCGGTCAACCTGCTGATTCTCGATGAGCCTACCAATCACCTGGATATGCGATCGAAAGACGTGCTCAAAGAAGCTATCAAATCATTCGATGGTACTGTAATCGTGGTATCGCACGACCGGGAATTCCTCGATGGATTGGTAACGAAAGTGTATGAGTTCGGTCATAAAAAGATCAAAGAGCACCTCGGAGGTATTTACGATTTCCTACAAAGCAAAAAAATTGAAAACCTACAGGAACTGGAACGCAAAACAATCGCCGCCGCGGTGAAAGGACCTGCTGCGAAACCCGTTACCGACAACAAACTGGATTACGAAGCCCGTAAAGAACTCAGTCGGCAAATTAAAAAGCTGGAGCGCCAACAGCAGGAAGCAGAAGCCGCCATCGACAAACTCGAAAAAGAGATCGCCTTGCTCGAAATCAGCATGAACGACAACCCCACCCCTGAAATCTTCACTGATTACGAAAAGCTGAAACAACAATTAGCCGGTGAAATGGAGAAATGGGAAAACGCACTGATGGAAAAAGAAGAACTGGAACGATGAAGTGTTAATGGTAAATGGTGAATGATTAGTGTTCAGTGCTAGCACCCCTTGTTCTATATTGAAGGCTCATCGTTACTCATTACTCGTTACCCGTCTCTGCTTGCTATTTCAACTTTCACCCATTAATTGGAAGACTTGTTCATTTCATTTTGTATATTTGCATTTCGACCAACATTTTTTCACACGCTGAATGCATTGATTCGAAGATGGAAAATACACAACAAGAATGGACTACTGTCATCAAGCCCAAAGGTCATCTGCTGGATATAGACTTCAAAGAGATCTGGCGATACCGGGATTTATGGCAGATGTACGTTAAACGCGACATCATAACATCTTACAAACAAACAATCTTAGGCCCGCTTTGGTTTTTTATCCAACCGGCCATGACCACCATCATGTACATGTTAGTCTTCGGTAAAATTGCCAAAATTTCTACCGATGGACTACCACAGCCATTGTTTTATCTGGCAGGCATCTGCATGTGGAACTATTTCTCCGAATGCCTCAACCGCACTTCGAACACATTTACGAACAATGCCGACATATTCGGGAAGGTCTATTTCCCCCGGCTGATAGTTCCGCTCTCGACGATTACTTCCAGCTTGATACGAATGGGCATTCAACTTTCACTATTCATTGCGGTATATCTGTTTTTCTTTTTTAGCGGTGCCAACATTCATCCCAACGAATATCTCCTGCTTTTCCCTTTTCTGGTTATGATGCTGGCGGGGCTTTCACTGGGCTTCGGCATTCTCACCTCGTCGCTTACCACCAAATATCGTGACCTGACACTTTTGTTCGGTTTCATCGTACAATTATGGATGTATGCCACACCTGTGATTTATCCGCTAAGTATGATGTCAGAAAAAAAACAATGGATCATGGCTTTGAACCCGTTGACCTCCATCGTGGAAACTTTCAAATACGGAGCCTTGGGGATAGGAACCTTCAGTTGGGGTATGCTGGCTTACAGCTTCGGATTTATGCTGGTGCTTTTAGCTATCGGCATCGTAGTATTCAACAAGGTGCAAAGGAGCTTCATGGACACGGTGTAACTCGTAATTATCAATCATATAGTAATCCGTACGCAATCCCCATCTAAATCAGATTTATGAACAATGCTAGGCTATAAATTTGACATCATCACAAAGCGACACCGCCAAAACTATGGAATATAACTGGGATTATTTAGATAAAAAAGCATACAATAACCGGGTAGGACATTACAAATTCAAATGTCAGTTCGATTTTATCTCTCGCTATGGCAAGGGGCATTTTGAGAAAATCCTTGATATTGCTGGAGGTTCCGGACGCTTTGCACTTCCACTTCATGAGAAGCAATTGAGCAAGGACATTACAATGGTAGATCTGAATAAAGAGGCACTGCAATTGGCTTATGAAAGGAATCCTCAACTAAAGACGCTCTGTGTAAATTTCGAAGAGTCTGAAATAAAAGATACCTTTTCTCTGATTTTATGTATTGAAGCGCTGGGTTATTTCAAGAATCTAAATAGTTATTTTTCAAAAGTAAACTTGTTAATGGAAAAAGAAGGCCGTTTTATTTTCTCATACCAGAATCCACAATGCTGGCGTTTCACCTTACGCAAACTCAGACATAAAATTAATGGAAGTGGTTACAACTATCACGAGATAGAACTGAATAAGTTAAAAGAACTATTATTTCAAGCCGGATTTGAGATTGAAAAAATGGAAGGAATGAATTGGATACCTTTCCCTCTTTCTTCAAATTCCATTTTTGTTTCGATCTTCGAGTGGCTGGAAAAAATATTATATTTGAAATATTGGGTTTCACAGAGTCCTTGGATACTGTTTTCTGTCCGACACAAAATCGAATCTATTAAACGTTAACCGAATAAGCCATGCCTACGGCCATAAAATTTGAAAATATCTCCAAGCAATACCGATTAGGTCTTGTTTCTACTAGGACACTTACGCACGACCTGAACCGATGGTGGCAGATGAATATTCTGCGCCGCGAGGATCCTTACCTGCAAATAGGCGAGGTTAACGACCGTGCTCATAAAGGAAACAGCGAATACGTTTGGGCTCTAAAAGACATTAACTTTGAGGTGGAACAGGGCGATGTGGTAGGCATTATCGGGAAAAACGGTGCTGGGAAAAGTACTCTTCTTAAAATTCTCTCCAAGGTAACTGCTCCCACAACCGGCAGCATCAAAGCCAAAGGGCGTATTGCTTCCCTGCTCGAAGTAGGGACCGGCTTCCACCCCGAGATGACCGGCCGGGAAAATATTTACATGAACGGTGCCATTATGGGAATGCGAAAATCGGAAATTGACCGTAAATTTGACGAAATTGTCGACTTTGCCGGAGTGGAGCGTTATATCGACACGCCGGTAAAGCGTTACTCCAGCGGGATGACGGTACGCCTCGGTTTTGCTGTGGCTGCTTTCCTTGAGCCGGAAATCCTGGTGGTGGATGAAGTGCTAGCTGTAGGCGATGCCGAATTCCAGAAAAAAGCCATCGGCAAAATGCAGGATGTATCACGAGGAGATGGGCGGACGGTATTGTTTGTGAGCCATAATCTTACTGCAATAAAAAGTTTATGTAATTCTACTCTGTTATTTGAAAATGGATGCTTAGCTCACTCAGGCAATACTAGCGAAATTATAAATATTTATTTAAAAAGAGATTATTCAAATAACAATTTCAACAACGGAAAGTTCAATTTAATAAACCACCCTAACAAAAAAAATAAATTTGGAATAATAAATGCAGAACTATTTTGTGGTGGCATTGAGAAAAATATAATTGAAACAGGTGAGCCATTGGAAATCAGAGTTACAATTTGCAAGAATTCTCATTTCATCAATCCTGAATTTGGAATTGTATTGATGGATGACGAAATAAGATACATAGGAATCAATAACAATCATATCGGCATTCAGTTTAACAGTATAAATAAAAATGAGATTCAAGTGGCTTTTAGAATTGACAGATTCAAAATATTCGGCAATAAAGAGATATTAGTGAATCTATACTTTGGTGATGATGATATTGAATATGAGTGCATATATAATGCCTTTTCTTTTTATACCAATATAAATGATGTTTATGCAAGTGGTCGATTATTGGATAAAGATTTTAATATAATGTATGATCCTGATTTTTCAATAAAGATTCTTCAATAAACTACTCCTTTTTATATAAAATTGTCTAGTCCTGCAATAGCGTTACACAAAAAAGAGTAATGTTATGGAAGCAATTAAGAGCGAGCATGTAAAACGAATACAAAAGGATTATAGTTTATCCTTCAAGTTGTCAGTAGTATCAGAGGTAGAAAAAGGAGAAATAAGTACCAAGTCAGCTCAAAGGAAGTATGGCATTCAAGGGAACGCCACTATTGTCCAATGGTTGAGAAAATATGGTACCTTTGACTGGGAAAACCAAACGCCCAGCAATATGCCAAAAAGTAAAGAGCAGAAAATACTGGAATTAGAGCAGAAAATCAAGTTGTTGGAGAAACAGAAAGCTTTTCTTGAGAAACAGGTAGAGAACTCGGACAAGAAAGCGATATTCTTTGACATGATGATTGACATGGCTGAAAAAGAGTTTCATATTCCTATCCGAAAAAACTCCTTACCCGGGCAATCAAACGATTCACAAAAGACAACGAAACAAGCATAAGTTGCACCTGTGGATTACTCGGGTTTAGCAGACAGGCCTATTACCGCTCCTTGCGGTCCAAAGGGAAAAAGCAAATCAAAGCCGAACAAGTCATTGCCATGGTTACGCCCGTGCGCCGGAATATGCCACGTATAGGTTTCAGGAAACTGCATTACCTGTTGCATGAACCACTGCAGGAAATACAAATAGGTCGGGATAAGTTTTTGGCAATCCTTAAGGCCAATCACATGTTGGTTAAGCCAAAGAGAAACTACCGGATCACCACTAACTCCCATCACCGTTTCCGCAAGCATAAAAACTTAGTGGAACACATGCCCTTGCAACGCCCGGAACAGATCTGGGTGTCGGACATAACCTATATTGGAGGCAGAGACAGAAACTGCTATTTAGCATTGGTTACAGATGCCTATTCAAAGAAAATCATGGGCTATGACGTTTCTAACAGTCTGGCAACAGAAGGATCGCTTAGGGCTTTAAATATGGCTATCAAACAAAGAAACTATAAAGACAGACTGATTCATCACTCCGACAGGGGATTGCAATATTGCAGCAATGATTACCAGAGGGTATTGAAAAAGAGGAAAATAACTCCCAGCATGACCGAAAGTTATGATCCTTACGCTAATGCTATTGCCGAAAGAGTAAATGGAATCTTAAAAACAGGAGTTTTTACTGGAAGAATATCAGGTTGATATCCGAACCATGAAATTATTAGTGGAAGATGCTGTACGCATTTACAACACTAAAAGACCCCATTATTCTTGCCTCATGAGAACTCCTGAGCAGATGCATGAACAAAAAACAATTAAGATTAAAACCTATAAAAATAAAGATAGATGTCGGGCTAGCCCGACATCTATCTCATAAATTATATTAGTTTTGTCCTAGTAAAAACTGTAACGCTTTTTTAGGACTAGACAAATCATTCCAACACTTAACAAACCAATCAAAAAAAATGAAGCTCATAGTAAATTATTATACAATTTTCAAGATTAAATTATATCGAAAGATTGTCAGATTTTTAACTACACGTACTCCAAATATAAAACTGATTGATATTCTTGAAAAAAACTTTGCAAAAAACAAATCAGAATTTTGTGTTATAATCGTTGGTGCCAATGATGGTATAAGTCATGATTTTTTATATGACTTTATGATCAACAAAAATGTAGTAGGTATTGCAATTGAACCCAGTTTAGATATTTTCAACAAGCTCAAAAACAACTTCTCAATATTTCCTAATATCAAATTAATCAACAAAGCAGTTCATCCTGATAAGAAAGAAGTTATTTTGTATAGGGTAGATCCCTTAAAGTATAACCAACTGCCCGACTGGTGTAATGGGATTGGATCTTTATTCTCTGAATATCATGAAAAACTAGCAATTGACAAAAAAAACATTATAGAAGAAACAGTCAAGGCTGATAGCTTAATGAATATTTTCTCAGAGGTCGAATTTAGTAACAGGAGTATAGATCTCCTACAAATTGACACAGAAGGATTTGATTTTGAAATAATTAAACTCATTGAATTCAAAAAATACCATCCAAAAATAATCAAATATGAATACATACATCTTACATCCCAAGAGCAGCATGATTCCATTACTTTATTAAAACATCAAGGTTATATTTGCTTTTCAGAAGGTAATGATATGCTTGCGATTGACTTAACAAAAATTAAATTATGATTCCCAAGTTAATTCATTATGTTTGGCTAGGACAAAAACCCAAGCCGCCAATAGTTCTTCAGTGTATTGAATCTTGGAGTAAATACTTACCTGAATATGAAATTATAGAATGGAATGAAAATAATTCTCCAATTAATATTCCATATGTAAAAATCTGCATAGACTTGCAACAATGGGCTTATGCTTCCGATTATATCAGGTTATACGCGTTATATCATTGGGGAGGCATCTATTTTGATACTGACATGGAATTATGTATGACTCTTCCTCCCTATTTCTCAGAACACAGTTTTTTTGCTGGTTACGAGGATAAAGAATTTGTCAATTGTGCAACATTTGGGTGTCAAAAGAATCATGAATTAGTACAAAATCTGATAAAATACTATGATAACACATTATTAATCAAACCAATACCTCACATACTAACTGAATATATTCATAAATTCACCCATAAATTAGATATATTTATAGCTCCAGCACATTATTTTTATCCACTTAATTTCAATGGAGAATGGACAACACCTCAAAATGAACATCAATACTATACAATACACCACTGGAATGCTTCATGGTTAGAAAACTTCGATACATTTCAAAAAGACTTTTTCATTCGAAAAACTGGGAAACGTCTATCATTAACTGACAAAGAAGTAATAATCTCATTATTACAACAAAAAAATATATCATTAAAAAATGTTTCCTATAAGCGGTTAGCTCTTAGCCTCGCACATATAAATTTGAGAAGTGAAGAGGAAGAGCACATAGTACACTCGTATTTTCATTGTAAGTACCTATCTAACAATAGATATTCACCATTACTATATTTCAACTTCTCAAAAGAAAGTAAAGAAGCTCGTTTCTGCATTTCAAAAACAGCCTTGATTAAACTATTCTGGAAATCAATATTTTATCAAAAAAACACAGTCTGATCAATAAAACTCAATGAACTTAGGCATGAATATTCCTCTTATATCCGTCATAGTTCCCTGTTACAATCAAGCACAATATTTACCAGAAGCTCTTGATTCTGTGTTAGCTCAAACCTATACTAACTGGGAATGTATAATTGTAAATGATGGTAGCCCTGATAATACGGAAGAAATTGCTAAAACATATTGTAATAAGGATAGCCGCTTCAAATATATCTTAAAAGAAAATGGGGGTCTTTCTTCTGCTCGAAATGCAGGAATGGCAAATGCCAAAGGTCAATACATACAATTTCTCGATGCAGATGATTTTTTAGTCTCAACTAAATTTGAGAAACAACTTAAAGTTTTCAATCAAAATGATAAAACTTCAATTTGTATAAGCAACTATAGTATTTATAGTAAAGGAAAAATCACCCCCTCTAAATATTGCCATAATTTCACAACGAACAATACTTTTAGGCATGACATATTATTTGAATGGGACAAAAGCTTTTCAATTCCCATTCATAGCGCACTTTTCCGCAATGGGATTGTCAATGACATAAAATTTGACACATTATTATTTGCAAAAGAAGATTGGCTTTTCTGGGTTGAAATTTCTACTAAAAAGCCCCTAATCAAATACGTGGATGAATCATTAGTTATATATAGAATACATAGTCAAAGCATGATACATCAAAGATGGCTTATGCAAAAAAATACTATTACTGCGTTGTTTGCTATTTCAAAATTATTACACGATGAAGAATTAAAACTCTTTTTATCAAGAATCGAAAACTACACATTCGCAATAATAGCAGAAAACCATCAAGTAGAAGATGAAATCATCATGAATCAAAATAAATTACAATCTTCCTATGCCTACCGTTTAGGTAAAATAATAATTAAACCACTTTCATTATTACGACGTATATTGAAAAAATAAAATGGCCATAAATAATACTAAAAATAAAAATGACAATCCCCTTGTTAGTATTGATATTATCACTTACAATCACGAAAAGTATATTTCAGATGCAATTGAAGGGGTATTACAACAGAATGTCAATTTTGAATATGAAATTGTTATTTGTGATGATTGTTCAACTGACAATACAAGAAATATTTTAATCGATTATCAGCAAAGATATCCCAGTCTGATTACGTTGCGTTTAAATAAAAGTAACCAGGGCCTAAAAGTCAACTATTTTGAGAATAAAATTGCCTGTCGTGGAAAATACATTGCAATCTGCGAAGGAGATGATTATTGGACAGATCCGCTTAAACTACAAAAACAAGTGGATTTTATGGAACAACACCCCGAATATTCAATGGTGTTTACGAATGCTATGGAAGTTTTTGATTATCAAACATGGACAAAAGAGCCCTCTCTCTTTTGTAGTTTAGAAAATCGAGATTACACTGGAATTGAATTGTTGCTTAAGTGGACAGTACCAACTGCAACAGTGCTTTTCAGAAACAATATACCTTACCCATTCAAGCATATGGATCAATTTATGTTTTATGACATTCCCCTGTTTTTAAGACTATGCGAGTATGGAAAAATCCGGGGCATAAATGAAACCACTGCTATATACAGGAGACACGATACAAGCATAACAAATCAGGAATTTTCTAACAAGAAATATTTGATTCATCTTAAAGCATTAAACAGTGAATTTGAGGGCAAACTAAAGAGTTATTTACCTCATTTGTTTGGAGAACAATATTATCAACTCGCTAAAACGGCTTATAAAAGAAAATCTCTACTGACTCTCTATTATGCCATTCTTTCTTTACACTATGACTCATCAATAATTACACCTTTATTTCACAGAAAACTCCAACAACTATTGAAACATTAATAATGCCTCATTCCTCCCCTATCCTATTTATTATCTTCAACCGCATAGATACGACAAAGCAAGTGTTTGAAGCAATACGGTCAGCGCAGCCTGTGCAACTATTCATTGCTTCCGACGGAGCCCGAACGGACAGAACTGACGAAGAAGACTTATGCCGTGAAGTACGTGAATATGTAATGAGTAGTATTGATTGGGAGTGTGAAGTAAAAACGCTTTTCAGAGACAAAAATTTAGGTTGCGGCCTTGGGCCGGCTACTGCTATCGCATGGTTTTTTGAGCACGTCGACGAAGGCATTATTCTCGAAGATGATTGCCTACCCCACCCCGACTTTTTCGCTTATTGCGCTGAATTATTAGAAAGATATCGCAACAACAACCAAATTGCTGTGATTGGTGGCGATAATTTCAACAATGGCAAAGTGTATGGCAATGCATCGTACTATTTTTCAAAATACAGTTATACCTGGGGATGGGCTACCTGGCGCAGGGTTTGGGAGGAATACCGCTTTGACCTGAAAAAACTGGATAAAACAAAAATGTGGCGACAGATAGACGCAACCTTCCACACGCGTTCTGAACGTGACTACTGGAAATCGACATTTGACCAGATCGCCGCCTCAAACCGAAATGATGCATGGGATTACCAGTTGTGGTTTCATGTATGGTACACGGGCAGATGTTCGATTGCTCCTAATGTGAATCTCGTACAAAATATCGGTTTTGGAGACAACGCCACGCACACTACTGACAACGATTCTCCTCAGGCGGCTTTGAATACAAACGCGATATTGCCATTGACACATCCCTCTAGAATCAAGATCGAAAAGGCCGCTGATTATTCCTATTTTAAACGCTTTTGGAGTCCAACGCCACATAAAACCTTATTTGAAAAAATGGTATCACTCTTATATGCTATTTTACCACAAGGGATGATTAGGAGTTACCGAAAATTAAAAAAACGTATAATTACAACACAATGAAGACATTCATAAACAGGCTTTTGGCGCACTTCAATTATCAGATCAAACGAATTGTGCCTGCCGACCATAAGCAATATTTCCTCAACCATCTGAGCGAAGAGCTGAAAGCCCGGCAACAGATGGTGTCATACTACAACATCCAACTCTTACTCGATGTGGGTGCCAATACGGGACAATATGCCAGCCTCATGCGCCGCATCGGATACAAAGAACGCATCGTGTCATTCGAACCCCTGAAATCGGCTTTTGAAGACTTGCAACAACTGTCGGCTACCGACAACTCTTGGCGCTGCGAAAATTTCGGGCTGGGAAACAAAACCGAAAAGGCCGTGATCCATGTATCGGGCAATTCATATAGCAGTTCACTGCTGGATATTCTGCCCTCTCATATTTCGTATGATGCCGATTCAAACTATATTGGTGAACAAACGATTGATCTCAAACGATTGGACGATATTTTTGCAAATTATTATCTGTCTAGCGATAAAGTTATGCTTAAAATTGACACCCAGGGTTTTGAAAAAAATGTATTGGATGGTGCTATAGAATCACTAAAAAAGATAACTTTGTTGCAACTGGAAATGTCAATAGAACCCCTTTATAAAGATGAAGTGCTATTCACTGAAATGGTAAATTATTTGCAGTCGATAGGATTTGAACTGTTTGCTCTGGAGAACGGAATTCGTAACCCTGAAAGCGGGAAGTTATTGCAAGTAGACGGCATCTTTGTAAATAAAAACATCGCGATTCAATGAGCTTGCTCCCCAAAATATCCGTTATAACGCCCTCCTACAATCAGGGACAATTTCTGGAACAGACCATTTTGTCTGTTTTGGGTCAAAACTATCCTAATCTGGAATACATCATCATTGATGGTGGCAGCAACGATGGCAGTGTAGAAATTATAAAAAAATATTCCGATCGTCTCTCCTTTTGGATCAGCGAAAAAGACCATGGACAGGCTCATGCTATTAATAAAGGATTTGCGAAAGCAACAGGAGATATTCTCTGTTGGCTCAACAGCGACGACATGTATATGCCCAATGTACTCAGCTATGTAGCATCCTGTCTGAACATAGCAAAAAAACAAATTTTAAGCGGCAACTGCATCCATTTCAACGAAACCGCCGAAGGTGTCGTAACTCAAGGATACGACGTCCAACGGTATGCTACGGAAATCGATCTGATCAACAACGACTTTATCATACAACCGTCATCGTTTTGGACTCGAAAAACCTGGGAGTCGGTAGGTATTCTGAATGAGCAGTTCCACTTTGTTTTCGACTGGGAATGGTTTCTGCGGGCTCAACAATCGGCTGTAAAAATTATTTTTGAAAACAAGCCATTTTCCATCTATCGGGAACACGATGCCCATAAAACGGCAGTGGGAGGCGATAAACGAAAAAAAGAGATCATCGATTTATATACAGCTTTTGAAGCTTCCGACAATGTATTCCTGTTTGAACATTTATCAAAAGACAAAGATCTCCTCAAACGGGTTCCTGTCAAAGTATTGAAGTATATTTGTGCATTCTTTCGGATCAGGTCCTCCGATAGTGACCTGCTGTTGTTGCTCAAGAGTAAAAAATATAGCCATTTCGACCGTAAAAAGTTTGAGAATATTTTCTATCTGGCATAAACCTACATATCATGCTGTTATCCGTCATCACTATCAACAAAGACAACACCACCGGTCTGAAGAGAACGCTTCAATCGGTGCTTATGCAGACTTTTACGCAGTTTGAATATATCATTGTTGACGGAGCATCTACCGACAGCAGCCTCGAAGTTATACGAGAGAGTGAGATTAAGCGGAACGATATTGAATACAAATGGATCTCGGAACCCGACACTGGCGTATTTCAGGCCATGAACAAAGGAATTCAACAGGCCACGGGTGAATACTTGTTATTTCTGAATTCGGGGGACTTTCTGGTTAACGAAAAGGTGCTGGAAATGGTATTTAAAAAACACCACTCGGCAGACTTTCTGCTCGGCAAATGCGACATTTCATCCAAAGGAAAGGTGATTCACACCACTACACCTCCCGCAAAATTTACATTTGGTTATCTGTATGAGCACAACATAGCGCATCAGGCCACCTTTATCGCCCGTCGCATGTTTGAGCAACATGGTCTCTACCGTGAAGATTTCAGGTACAATGCCGATATCGAATTCTGGTACAGAACCATTATTTTACAGGCATGTAGCACTGAGACGCTGAACATTGTTATCTCCGATTATAATTTGGGTGGTATTTCGAGTAAAGAATGTAAAACGGAAATTTATAAAAAAGAAATAGCCGAAATATATTCTCACCCTCTACTGCAATTGTTTATTCCAGACTATGATAACTCTATAGCAGATCGAAAACAAATGGAACCATTCTATTGGATAAAATCAAAGAAAATTCCGAATGCAGTCTCGTTACTAATTTTCAGCTTTGCCAAATGGGCAAAAAATAAAAACTAATTGTTAATGATCAATGTGACGGATAATTGTTTCGCATTCTCATTACTCATTACTCATTACAAACATGTGTGGCATTTCAGCAATATTCAGATATACTCGAATAAGCGATGAAGACCTGCAAAAGCTGACGCGGATGAACCGGGAGATGCACTACCGGGGACCTGACGAGAACGGCGTGTGGAGCGATGACACATGCGGACTGGCACACACACGTCTCTCCATCATCGGACTCGAGAACGGGCGACAACCACTCTTTAGCGAAGACAAATCGCTGGTATTGATCTGTAACGGCGAAATATACAACTATATTGAGCTAAAAAAGGAACTGGAGTT
This sequence comes from Bacteroidota bacterium, assembly GCA_030706455.1. Taxonomy (GTDB): domain Bacteria; phylum Bacteroidota; class Bacteroidia; order Bacteroidales; family Paludibacteraceae; genus Microbacter. The sequence continues at coordinate 27,399 of JAUZOL010000003.1, read as the reverse complement.
GAGAGGGCATCGCTTCAACAGTGATTCCGATAGCGAAACTATCCTGCATCTCTACGAAGAGTACGGTGTACAATGTCTGGAACATCTGCGGGGCATGTTTGCCTTTTGCTTGTGGGACATATCAAAGAGACAACTTTTTGCTGCCCGCGACCGCATTGGTGAGAAAACGCTATATTATTCTCAATTACCCTGTGGAGTGGTATTCAGCACAGAATTAAAAGCGATCCTTCACCAATATACTGAAAAACCTCAGGTTGACTTACAACAGTTGGCCGTATCGATTCGCTATAATTATCCGTTTGACAAAAAAAACACGTATATCAACTCCATCAAACGAATAGAACCGGGCGAATATATTCTTGTTGGCCAGTCTGGAATTCAATTTCACACCTACTGGAAACCCTTTTCCCTACCAACTTTTAATGGCACATTTGAACAGGCAAAAGCTGAAACACTAAAATTGATGCAGGAATCGGTAGATATCTGCTTAAGAAGCGATGTGCCCATAGGCGTACTGCTTAGCGGGGGTATCGATTCAAGTGCTATTGCAACCCTAGCCAAAGAATCAGGTAGAGAGGTACATGTGATTACTGCCGGATACAAAGGTAATTATGATTGCGATGAACGTGCTATTGCCAAACGTTTTGCCAAAGAAAAAGGCCTGATTTATCATGAAATTGAACTTGATGACCGGGATTTTAAGAATCTGTTTTGGGAATATTCACAATACATCGACGAACCTATTTGTGATGTATCGTCCATGTCGCAATGGGCACTGTACAAAAAAGCAAAAGAGATGGGTTTTACCGTGTTGTTAGGAGGTTTGGGAGGAGACGAACTCTTTTATGGTTATCCATCGACTAATGCACTGGCCGAATCCCTTAAATTATCGCACGAACATCAGGCGCTCTTCCCTTTCAAAGGTGCAGAACGTAAAATACAATTTGTCCGTTTTCTGACCAAGCATTGGCGGCATATCCTTTTTGCGGGATACAGTTTAGGATATAACACCAAGTCGGTTGTACACTGGACATATGAGGATTACAAAAAATTTGTCGAGACTGCCTCTTTTACGTTAGGTGATGAACGTTACAACTTCAAAGATGCTGACGTTTATATTCCACTCGAAAAATCAGGCAATGAAATAGAACAAATGAACTACTTCGAGTTCAGCTATTTCATGACCATGCTTTGCCTTTATTTAGCTGACAGACAAGGAATGGGTAATTCAGTAGAAATTAGATCGCCACTGATCGACTATAAGCTGGTGGAATTTGTTTTCTCATTGCCTGTAGAAATGAAATACCGCAAAGGGAATCCAAAATATTTTCTAAAAGAGACACTAAAAGAGTTGGTTCCCGATTATATTCTGAACGGAGCAAAACAAGGATTTACACCTCCTCAGGATTTTATCAACGAATTAGTCCAAAATTATCAATACCGGACACTTAGCTCCGAACACCGTTTTTTTAATTCTGTATTGGCAGACCGAATACTCGACTTACAACTTAATCGACATGAGAATAGATAATTTAGCTCCCATAGTTTTATTTGTTTACAACCGGCCTCAACATACACAGAACACAATAAATGCTCTGATCAACAATAAACTATCGCAAGAATCGATTCTTTATATTTTTGCAGATGGCCCAAAAGAAAATGCCGCACAAGATCAAATCAAAAACATCGAAAAAGTCAGACAAATAATCAACTCAATAAGAGGTTTTAAACAAGTTGTGGTATATGAAGAAAAGATAAACAAAGGCTTAGCCAACTCTGTCATTGAAGGAGTTTCTAAGATAATTGAACAGCATGAAAAAGTTATTGTACTTGAAGACGATTTAGTAACTTCTCCTGCTTTTTTATCGTACATGAATCACGCTCTTTCATACTATAAAGACTACCCGTCTGTTTTTTCCATTTCTGCAGATAGACCTCAAAACATTGTCATTCCATCTGATTATCCTTTCGATGTTTTTGTAAGTCTCAGAGCGTTTTCGTACGGATGGGGAACCTGGAAAGAAAAATGGAATAAAATCAACTGGAATTACAACGCAATTCCTGATATTTTTCAAAACTCAGCCATAAAACAAGCCTTTAACCGAGGAGGAGAAGATCTGTCTCGAATGCTACAAGAACAACAACAAGGTCGTATCGACTCATGGGCCATTCGCTTTGTTTTGTCTCATTTTATTCATCATAGCATTTCAATCATGCCCTGCAAGTCGTATATTAATAATATTGGACATGACGGATCTGGAACGCATTGTCAAGCAACGTCCGCGTTGCAATTACCTATAGAACTAAACTGTAATTCAGAACCTCTTTTCTTGCCAGTCCTATACGAAGATGCTGCAATAATCAATTCTTTCTATAGTGCCTATTATCCCAAGAGACGACCCTTGTGGAAAAAAATCATCAACCGACTTTGCAGACTGATTGGAAAACAAAATGTGTTTATTATCAAAAACCAAGTCTACCACTAGCCAACACACATGTATCATGCTGAATTTCTGCACACTATTTGATTCAAATTACATAACAAAAGGGTTATGCATGTATGACTCTTTAACCAAACATTGTTCTGATTTCCATCTATATATATTTGCTTTTGATGACAACTGTCATCAAACTCTGACCCGATTAAAATTAGCCAATACAACTGTTATCTCGCTGTCCGAATTCGAAGACAAACAGTTGCTCAAAGTTAAACCTCAACGCAGCAAAGCTGAATATTGCTGGACCTGCACCTCGTCAACTATTTTACATTGCATCACTCAATTTGCACTTGATCATTGTACGTATATAGATGCCGATTTATATTTTTACGGAAACCCAGTACATTTAATCACTGAAATGCCTTCAAACAGCGATGTACTAATTACGGAACATCGTTACACATCTATATACGACCAATCTGAATTATCTGGAAAATACTGTGTCCAGTTTGTTACATTTCGCAATACTGAAAATGGAATGTTGATTCTCCGTTGGTGGAGGGATGCATGTCTTGAGTGGTGTTATGCCCGCAAAGAAGATGGTAAATTTGGAGACCAGAAATATTTAGATGACTGGACAACCCGATTTAAAGGCGTATATGAATTGAATCATTTAGGAGGTGGCGTTGCCCCCTGGAATGTTCAGCAATATACTATTGAAAACGAAAATAATACGCTTGTCATCTATCATCCCGATTCAGGTAAATATTTCGACCTGATCTTTTTTCATTTTCATTATATGCATATCTATAAGATGAAATTCATTTATGAATTTTTTTTCGGTCATTATATCTTACCCAGAAAAGTTTTGCATTATCTTTACAATCCTTACGTAGCGCATCTAAAGACAAAATCTCACGAGCTGCACAAAATGCATACCAGAACTGATGGACTCGGAGTCCAAAATCAACCAATCGGATGGTTCAGACTAATTGGGCATCTTATTAAGAATACAACCAACCCAAACAGAATTAACTGGCTAAGATTATGGCAAAATTAATCAACCTTCAAACATTTACAGACAAACGGGGCAATCTTACCGTAATAGAGAAAGTCATTCCCTTCGATGTAAAGCGTATATTTTATATATATGGAGTTGATGATTCTATCAGGGGTGGGCATCGGCATCACAATACGATACAAGCCGCCATCTGTTTGAAAGGAAGTTGTGAAATTTACAGCACGGAAGGAACAACGGAAGAGCGTTTTGTATTAGATAGCCCGGCTAAATGTCTGACTATTCAGCCCCGGGACTGGCATGTTATGTATAATTTCACTCCCGACGCAATTTTAATGGTTCTCGCATCTGACTTTTTCGATTCTGACGACTATATTTTTGAAAAATATCCGATTACACAGTAGCTTACATATTATGATTAAATTCTTGGACTTACAAAAAGTTACTCAGCTTCATATCGACGAAATCAACGAGGCGATACAAAGGGTTATCAACTCCGGATGGTATCTGCAAGGAAAAGAAGTACAGACTTTTGAAGAACAATATGCCGCTTATATCGGAACACGACATTGCATTGGCGTAGGGAACGGTTTGGATGCATTACGACTGATATTACGTGCTTATATCGAATTAGGCATTATGAAGGAAGGTGATGAAATCATTGTTCCTGCAAACACCTATATTGCGAGCATCCTTGCTATAAGTGACAATAATTTGAAACCCGTACTGGTTGAACCCGACATCGAAACGTTGCAAATAGATCCATCCAAAATTGAAAATGCAATCACAGATAAAACAAAAGCAATAATGATTGTTCATCTATACGGAAGATGTGCTTATAATGAATCCGTTGCAAATTTATGCAAGCAATACGGGCTTAAACTGATTGAAGATAATGCTCAGGCTCATGGATGCCAGTACAAAAACAAAAGAACAGGATCATTAGGCGATGCTGCCGGCCACAGCTTTTACCCGGGTAAAAATCTGGGCGCTCTGGGAGACGCCGGAGCCGTTACAACTAATGACTTAACCTTAGCCGATTGTGTCAGAACACTTGCAAATTACGGTTCGTCTAGAAAATACATTTTCACTTATCAGGGCTTTAACAGTCGGCTGGATGAAATACAGGCGGCAGTACTCTCAATAAAACTGCGTTATTTAGATGAAGAAAACCAGAAGCGGAAAGGAATCGCAAAGCTCTACCTCGAAAACATTCGTCACCACGACATTGTTCTTCCCATTGTTGACAACTGGGATTCTAACGTATTTCATATTTTCCCCACACTGACCACCCAAAGAGATAAACTTCAAAAATATTTAAGTGATCAGGACATACGAACGCTAATTCATTACCCAATTCCACCTCACAAGCAAACTTGTTACACCGCATGGAACGAATTATCATTCCCAATCACAGAAAAAATACATGAACAGGAACTAAGTTTACCCATCAGTGCTGTCATGAATAAGAATCAAGCCACCAAGATAACTGAAACTATCAATAGATGGAAATAAATTAATATGAATCTTATTTTTATTCACAAAAGCGACAGTTGGTACTTATCGTATGCATTAAAACAAGCATGCATGTCTAACCCCCAAGCGAATATTTATCTTATTGGTGACACAAGCAATTCTCATCACAAAAATATTCACCATCATTTAATTTCAGATTACTCGAACAATGCAAATAGCTTTGCAGCTATTTATAAACATTTTTCTAAAGCAAATCATGACTATGAACTATTTTGTATTCAAAGATGGTTTGTCTTGCAGGAATTTATGATCAAAAATGGTATAGAAGATGCTTTATTATTAGACACTGATGTTCTTATATTTCTTGAAGTTGAAGGGTTTATAAAGAACATAACAAAAGATTTTCAATTAACTAGAGGCCATAATGGATCAATGGGATTTGTTTATTGGAAAAAACTATCTGATTTAACATGTTTCTGCAATTTTGTAATGGAACTTTATTCCCAAAAGGAATCCATTGCCATATTAAGAAAGGCATACGAAGATTTTGTCACAGTCTCCAATGTTGGAGGAGTTAGTGATATGACCTTACTAGATAAATATATTGAGATTCATCCTAATAGTCTTTTTAACATTGAGATTCCACCTCTTAATGGACAGACCTTTGTTACGGCATTTGACTCCCCTGTTTTTAAATTGAACAAGAAGGGGTTTGTCGACATTAGTTGGGTTAAAAGAATTCCATATGCCACAACCATAGAAAATGAACGTGTTGCAGTTATTGGCATTCATTGTTATGGCTTGCAAAAAAAATACTTACGCAAACTATACCAAGGAAAACATAAAATACTGTGCCGCATAGTGTACTATTGGAAGACATCTTATGTAAAAGTACTCGCCGATATTCTGAGAGGACGTAAATTCAATTCATGATGAAACTCTCAATTATCACTATAAATAAGAACAACGCTTCTGGTCTACAGAAAACCATGGAAAGCGTTTTTGATCAGACCTCCAAAGATTTTGAGTATATTGTGATTGATGGAGCATCTACTGATGGTAGTAAGGAAATAATTGAACAGTTTTCTTCTCACCGCCTCACCGCCTCACCATCTCACCACCTTAGATGGGTGAGCGAACCGGATACGGGTATCTATAATGCCATGAACAAAGGCATCAAAATGGCACAGGGAGAGTACGTACAGTTTCTCAACTCGGGAGATACACTTGCGGCGCCCGATGTCACCAAACAAATGCTGGAGTTTGCAGATTTGCCCCTCTCCTTGGGAGAGGGGACGGGGGTGAGGTCTGGAGCTTCTATTATGTATGGTAATATGTTGAAGCCTCTACCCAAAGGTATTTTACGCGACAAAGGATTTGCAGGAAGACAACCTACTCTACTCGATTTCTACAATGGAACGCTTAATCATTCTCCTGCTTTTATCCGTCGTTCTCTATTTGACAAATACGGGCTTTATGATGAAACATTGAAAATCGTATCGGACTGGAAGTGGTATATGCAGGTTATAATTTGCGGCAATGAACAAATTGAATACCGAAATATTGATGTTACGGTTTTTGACATGAACGGCATCAGCAGCGTCAATAGAAATTTGGACAAAGCCGAACGTAAAGAAGTATTTGCCACACTATTTCCTCCTACTCTCCTAAAAGATTACGAACAATGGGCTTTCCCTATAGAACAGATGAAGCGGCTTAATAAATACTGGCTGACACGGAAATTAATCTGGTGGATGGAGAGAGGATTATTTAAATGGGAAAAATGGACAAAACACAAATAAATAGAGAAAAACATATTCATTTACCCGGCTTAAATGGACTACGAGCAATAGCTGCTCTTTCAGTTCTCCTTTCTCACGTATTTTTGGGTACTTTTGGCAATTGGAATTTAAAGGCCATCAAATTACCCATTTTTGAAGGCGGTGTAATTCTGTTTTTTGTTATCAGTGGATTTCTTATAACTTATTTATTGTTACATGAAATTACATCGACTGATACGATTGATATTAAAAAATTCTATTTGCGTAGAATTTTAAGAATCTGGCCGCTTTACTATGGATATATTCTGATTGCAATAATCGCCTTGACAATTTTGGGGTTACAAAAAGATATACTTAATAACAATGTAGTTTATTACCTCCTTTTCGCGGCCAACATTCCGTTTATATCATCAATCGGAACCTGGATAATTGTACATTACTGGAGTTTAGGTGTCGAGGAACAATTTTATATATTTTGGCCCTGGCTGATTAAAATCTCAAAACAAAGAATACATCTTATGACTTTATTGATTCTTGTTTTGTGGATTGTCCTGAAATACGGAACTTGGTTATTATTAACAAATCACTCCCTTATATACCGATTTTTTGCCGTCACTTGTTTTCAGAGCATGATGTTTGGAGCCTTAGGAGCAATTGCATACTATCATAAAAACAAAAAAATTTTAGCATTAACGACCAACCAATATGTACAAGCGATTGCTTGGGTTTATTTTTTGTGTAGCTGTTTCCTGAATGAATATATACCGGCTGTATGTCGGAATGACATCATTGCTCTTTTCTCCCTATTTCTCATTTTAGGTCAGATAGCAGAAAATAAAAGAATTATCAATCTTGAAAAACCTATATTTGATTTTATTGGTAGAATCTCATACGGCATTTATGTAATACATCCACTAATAATATTTATCAGTTCGAAAATATGGATAAAAATGAGCATAAATGTAAATCCCGTATTACAATACATCCTGATATTCACCTGGGTAACGACCTCAACAATAATACTTTCAACAATTTCATATAACTATTTTGAAAAGCCTTTTTTGAAATTAAAAAGTAGATTTAGCGTCATTCAAAGTTGCAATTCAATAAGAGACGTAAATAAATAGTGAATAATTACACGAACCATATTGCAATAATAATTCCTTATTTCGGCCAATGGCCAGAATGGATAGATATATATTTTTATTCATGCCAAAATAATAGTCATATTGATTGGATTTTTTTTACAGATTGTCTGATTCCACAAACACAAAACAGCAATTTATTTTTCTATCCCAGGAGCTTCGAAGAATACTGCAAGGATGTCAGCGATAAATTAAAAATTCGCTTTTCTCCTCAATTTGCATATAAATTATGTGACCTTCGACCTTTTTATGGTTTTATACATGCAGATGTACTCAAGCCTTATAACTTTTGGGGATTCGGCGATCTGGATACTATATGGGGTGACATTCAAAAATTTTATTCTGACGAGCTACGATCAAAATATGATGTGTTTTCCACTCACGACGATCGTCTTAGCGGACATTTTGCGATTATTCGTAATATTCAAAAATATAATCACCTCTGCTTTCAGATCAAAGACTGGCAATCAAAATTATGCTCAGAAATTAACGAACAATTGGATGAAGCGGACTTTAGCCAACTTTTGTTCCCCGAATCCAGAATCATTGGGAAAATTTACAGACAAGTATTGATGAAGTATTTGGGATGGAAACGAGCCAGGAATCTCTACAATACGATTTTTCCTCTAATTCATATTATTTTAAGAACACACAAACGTAGGATCTTTTTTAAAGAACAATTTACTACTCCTATCCTGAGTGGTGATAATCAGATCAGCAAAAATGATTCTGGAAACTGGCTTTACCAAGGCAATAAAATATACAATCTCAGAACAGGACGTGAACATATCTATCTGCATTTTATGCTCTATAAAAAGAATAATGTACGTCCTGGCTCTTATTATTTGGAATGAAAATTTTTATTCATTAGATTCTGCCTATGATTATTCAAAAGGTGTAATTATTGATACTAAAGGAATATATCCAAGCTCAAACAAATAAATGACAAAAATTATTTTAGATCCGGTTACTAATGTCTATTATAGTTCTTTCTATATTAAAGGATTGATAGATCGTTTTGGGACAAAATCAATTATCTTTGACAAAAAGCCATTCCAACAGTTGAAAGCACGAGAATATAATTTTAATTTTGTTTTGTGTGAGCCTAGCAGAATGACCAGAATCTCTATTGACTTCGAAGATTTCAGCACTGTCAACAGTGAATGTTATGAATGGTGCGATCGATATGGAAAAGTTAATACCAACTGGAGGCAAACTGCTCACGAAGAATATCCAAAATTAATTTCTTTAGCTCCGAGTTTTGGCATTAGAATCTGGAGTTTAACCAAGACCTCTCAATTGGCTATTTCCAATATAATTAAAAGTAGAATCAGCATTCCCAAAGCTCGAAAATTATTAGGAAAATATAAAAGACAATATACCCTTCGGTGTTCAATTAATTTTTATCACCCTGAACTACCGACAGAAAGGCAACCATACATTTATCACGTCAGCACATTGTGGTATTCAGACAAAATGAATAATAATGATCATGGTGTAAACAAGTCAAGAGCCAACTTTATACGTGCATGTAAAAGCATCTCTACCTTGGCATTCGAAGGAGGTTTGGTGCCTCAAGACAAGAACCGTTCTTCTGTCGACAAATTTGCAGACGTTCTTTATGAACATGAGGTTTCAGTGCATGAATATATTGCCAAAACACAAAAATCATGCATTGTATTTAATACACCTGCTTTCTGGCATTGTCATGGATGGAAATTAGGCGAATATTTGGCCTTAGGGAAAGCTATCATATCTCTACCGCTTTCTAATGATTTACCAGCTCCTTTGATCCACGGAGAGAACATACACTTTATAAAAAATGATAGCGAAGAAGCGATAAAAGAAGCGATCCTATTACTCATAAAAGATGAAAATTATCGGTACAAATTGGAGCGTGGCGCTCGTTCATACTGGGAGAACTACGGTACTCCCAGTAAATCCATAGAGCTCCTGGGTATCTAAAATTAAATATTTCACGCTATGTTTTCCGTTATCATTCCCCTTTATAACAAGGCCGCGCATATCGAAAAAGCGATGCGGTCGGTTTTGAATCAGTCTTACCACAAGTTTGAACTGATTATTGTGAACGATGGCTCTACTGACAATAGTTTGCAAGTGGTAAACCATTACCTTCATTCTCAGCAGAAGGAGGGAAACAACTCTCTGGTAGAGCATGTAAGGATCATCAACCAGCCTAATGCCGGAGTCTCCACCGCACGTAATGTCGGGGTACAGGAAGCAAAGTATGACTACATTGCCTTTCTGGATGCCGACGACTGGTGGCATAAGCATTATCTGGCAAAGATGAAAGATCTGATAGAAGAATACCCGGAAGCAAAACTCTACAGTGCCGCTTACTATCAGGTAAAAAGAGGCGTTCATCATAAAGCTAACATTGGAGTGGATGATTCTTTTAATGTAGGTTATATAGACTATTGCGAGGTATATGCCAAAACTCTCTGTATGCCGATATGGACTAGTGCCGCCATTATCAGTAAAAACGCTTATGAAGAGTTCCACGGAATGAATCCGACTATTAAACTGGGAGAAGATTTTGACTTATGGATTCGAATAGCACTTAAATATAAAGTGGCGTTTCTGAATCAACCGTTGGCTTATTATAATCACGACGTGGAACAAGAAAACCGGGCTGTAGTCTACGGACGCGTTTATCCTCCTCACCAGCATTTTATCTTCAATCTGGGATATCTCGAAAGCGAAGAACATGAAATTGCTTCTCTGAAAAAGCTATTGGATGCATTGAGGGTGTATGTTTTACATCCGTACTATATAGACAAAACTACCCGCGAGATCGCGAAAGCAGAACTACTGAAAGTTGATTGGCACAATCAACCAATGAAAGAACGAATCAGATACAGAATTCCGGTTTCACTTTTACAGCTGCAGTTTCGTTTCATGCGACTAGGGTCTGTAACCAAGCAATATATCCTGAAACATGCTAAAAAGTGAATGCGTAGCGAGTGTGCAGCTTCAAATGATGAGATAGTGAGAGCTGAACGCAAAACTTTAGACATCCAACTTTATAACTTTGAATTTCGTATGCGAATTGCCTATCTTTTGGGATCATTAAATCGGGGAGGAACAGAAACGCTTCTTTTAGACTGTTTCATAAATGCCTCTATTGCAGTATTTTCCTTTGTTGGCATTTACAGAAAAGAAGGAATACTTGCCGACGATTTCAACAAAACGGGAGTTCCGCTTTTCCGCCTTACTCCCAAATCGAAAACAGATATCGCGTATTTTGTACAATTGAGAAAGCTGCTTATCCGAAACGAAATTACCATTGTACATGCCCAACAACCTCTCGATGCTCTTTATGCCCGCATAGCTACCTTTGGAACCAACATAAAAGTTGTGCTTACGTTTCACGGCTACGATATGGAAGCCAGCAAAACGGATAAGACACTCATTAGCTGGATCATTCGGCACACTGACCTGAATATTTTCGTTAGCAACTCACAGAAAAAATATTACCATCAGCGATATCGCTTTGCAGAAGAGAACTCTGTAACGGTTTATAACGGCATTTCATTCGACAAACTGACTCCCGCAAAAAGTAATTTCTGGAGAGCAGAGTTGAATATAGCAACAGATACCATTTTGCTTGGAAGCGTAGGTAACTTCGGAGCAGTAAGAGACCAGCTGACCGTTTGCAGGTTTCTTAAACTACTAAACAACAATGGAATAAATTTCCGCTTTTTATTTGTCGGTAAAAAAAATCCGGGGGAAGAGTGGCGTTACGATCAATGCGTTAACTTCTGCAATGAAAACGGGCTGGACGACAAAGTGCGGTTTCTGGGGGCACGTTCGGATGTACCTGACATTTTAACTCAACTGGATGCATTTATCTATGCAACCGATCATGATACCTTCGGTATTGCTGTTATCGAAGCAATGGCCAGCTCTGTCCCTGTTTTTGTGAACGACTGGGAAGTGATGCTGGAAATTACAGATGGCGGCAACTACGCTCATCTCTACAACACAAAAGATCCGGAGGACTTACTCCATAAGTTTTTACCCTTTATTGCCAATCCGGATCTTTATAAACAAAAAGCGGAAGAAACTGCAAAATGGGTGCGTGAAACATACAGCATCGGGAGACATCTAAACCGGCTGAAAGAGACATACAAAACAATTTCTAATTGTTAATTATTAATTGTTAATTATTGGGCACTTATCCCAGTGTTAGGGGTTTCCAATTACTCGTTTCTGAATAAAAATGGCTACCTTTGCAACTTCTTTTTTAAGCAATTTCTAACCTTCACATAATTCTTTTCTACATGACACGCGACAATGCTATTTTTGAGATTATCGAGAAGGAGCATCAGCGCCAATTAAAAGGTATTGAGCTGATTGCGTCCGAGAACTTTGTAAGTGACCAGGTAATGCAGGCTATGGGAACATGGCTTACCAACAAATACGCCGAAGGCTATCCCGGCCACCGTTACTACGGCGGTTGCGAAGTAGTTGACCTGAGCGAACAACTTGCTATCGATCGTCTGAAAGAAATTTTCGGTGCGGAATATGCTAACGTTCAGCCTCACTCCGGAGCGCAGGCTAATGCGGCAGTATTTTTGGCAGTACTGAATCCCGGTGATAAATTTCTCGGTCTGAATCTCGCTCACGGCGGCCACCTATCTCACGGTTCACTGGTTAACAGCTCGGGAATTCTTTACCAACCATTGGCTTACAATGTAAAAGAAGATACAGGTCGTGTTGACTACGACCAGATGGAAGAAGTTGCACTTCGCGAACGTCCGAAACTGATCGTAGGTGGTGCTTCTGCTTATTCGCGCGACTGGGATTATGCCCGCATGCGTGCCATCGCGGACAAAATCGGTGCACTTTTAATGATCGACATGGCTCACCCTGCCGGTCTGATTGCTGCCGGTTTGCTCGAAAACCCGTTGAAATACGCCCATATCGTTACCTCAACCACTCACAAAACATTGCGTGGACCTCGCGGTGGTATTATCCTGATGGGCAAAGACTTTGAAAACCCATGGGGCAAAACAACACCGAAAGGCGAAATCAAGAAGATGTCTTCTCTTCTCGACTCTGCAGTATTCCCGGGTATCCAGGGCGGTCCGCTCGAACACGTGATTGCTGCAAAAGCAGTAGCTTTCTACGAAGCATTACAGCCATCATATGTTGAATACCAGACTCAGGTGAAGAAAAATGCAGTTGTAATGGCCGACGCATTCATGGCTAAAGGTTACAAAATCATCTCTGATGGTACAGACAACCACTCTATGCTGATCGACCTGCGCACCAAATTTCCTGATTTAACAGGTAAAGTGGCAGAAAACTGCCTTGTAAAAGCTGATATTACAGTGAATAAAAATATGGTTCCGTTCGACAGCCGTTCTCCATTCCAAACTTCGGGGATCCGCGTAGGTACTCCTGCAATCACTACCCGTGGTGCAAAAGAAGGACTGATGGGAGAAATTGTAGAAATGATCGACACCGTACTTCATAACACAGACAACGAAACTGTCATCAAATCCGTTCGCGACAAAGTAAACGGAGTGATGGCCGGATATGACTTGTTTGCATACTAATCAGTAATGAGTAATGAATAGCGAGTAATGAGTATTGCAGTATAAAGACGGAACTTATTGATATTTTATTTCCCGTTACCAGAATTACCTTGGAATGCTGACACACTCATTATTCGTTACTCGTCACTAACTTCTAATTCATGATCGAACGCACCATTTTACTCAATGAAACTGTTGACCCGGTAGTTTTTTTCGGGGTCAATAATGCCAATATCGCCTTAATTAAAAACCTTTTTCCAAAGCTGAAAATAGTGGCTCGTGGAAATGTATTGCGTGCATTGGGCGATGAAGAGATTATGGTCGCATTCGACGAATCTGTACAAAAGCTACAGAATTATTGTGCCGAATATAATCTTCTCAATGAAGAAGTTATTATCGACATCATTAAAGGTAATTCCCCCACCGAAATAAAACAGGACAATCTTATTATCCACGGTATCAACGGGAAAACCATTACCGCGCGCACAGAAAACCAAAAAAAGCTCGTCAAGGAATTCGACAAAAACGACCTCTTATTCGCCATAGGTCCTGCCGGTTCAGGAAAAACTTACACCGCCATCGCCCTTGCCGTTCGTTCTCTGAAAAACAAGGAGATTAAGAAGATCATTTTGAGTCGCCCTGCCGTCGAAGCTGGCGAAAAACTGGGCTTTCTTCCCGGTGATATGAAGGAAAAGATAGATCCGTATCTGCAACCACTCTACGATGCTTTACAGGATATGATTCCGGGAGCCAAATTGAAGGAATTCATGGAAAACGGGACTATTCAGATTGCCCCTTTGGCTTTTATGCGTGGACGAACCCTTAATGATGCAGTGGTGATACTGGATGAGGCCCAAAACACATCCACGATGCAAATCAAGATGTTCCTTACCCGCATGGGCATCAACAGCAAGGTAATTATCACTGGAGATATAACCCAGATAGACCTTCCTCCCTCTCAAAAATCAGGTTTGATTGAATCGCTGGAAGTGTTGCGGAACGTGAAGGGAATTGCGAAAGTAGAATTCTCTGTAAAAGACATCGTTCGACACAAACTGGTTCGTCAGATCGTAGAAGCTTACGATAAGCATGCAAAGAAGAAAAAAGCTCTGGATAAAAAAAAGGTCAACGAAACAGTTGCAAACCAATCATTGACCACTAAGAATTAAGCGTTAACAATTACATCACGCTTCTACTCGTTTCACAGAGCTCATTCCTTTTATTTTCAAGAGTTTCATACACAGATTATTGACCTGTTCCGTACCATATACATACAGGTGCAAACGCCCATAGAATATCCCGTCTTTCGTTTCTATATTAATACTCTGAATATTAATTGAATATTCATCGGTAACAACACGGGAAATCTCGCGAAGCATCCCAATACGGTCAATACCGTTCATTTCAACTGTTACCGCGAAAGATAGTTCTTTGTGCATTGCCCATTCTGCCGTAACAATCCGTTCTCCGTGGCTTGCTTTGAGCTTCAGGGCTTCGGGGCACTGGCGTTTGTGAACAATTACCACCTCATCTTCATCCACATAACCAAACACGTCATCGCCCGGAATTGGCTGACAACAAGGTGCAATACGGAAAGATTTACCCGATTTTTCATCGGTCAGACGGAACGTTTTTTTACGATCCACCTTATGGGCCGATACCGTAACCTCCTCTTCATCTTTACCCTTTTTATTTTCCGAGCTACCAAACTGAAGCGTTACAAATTTCTTAAGAAGGTTCGGTTGTCTGGGCTTGAATATTTTTTTGGAGATATCTGTCAGGTCAATATAATTTTTTCCTGCCTGGCGGTACAATTCCTTCTTGTCAGCCAGTTTGTAGTACTCTACCAAACGCTGAATAGTGTCTGGTGTAGGAGACAGACTCACCTTTTTCAGTTCTTCTTCAATGTTTTTCTGCCCGGTTTGCGAAACAGACGTAAGCTCTTTTTTCAGGGCTGTTTCCAATTTGGTTTTGGCGCGTGCCGTAACCACAAAACGCAACCATTCGGCCTGCGGCTTTTGCATTTTAGCTGTCAGAATCTCCACCTGATCACCACTGGCAAGCACATGACTCAATGGCACTAACTTATGATTGACCTTTGCACCGATACATTTGAAACCAAGGTCTGAGTGCAGCAGAAAAGCAAAATCGAGAGCTGTAGCTCCCTGAGGAATAGTTTTAATTTCACCCTTGGGGGTAAACACAAATATTTCGGAAGCAAAGAGATTCAACTTCACGTTATCCATGAAATCTACCGCACTTGGCGTCGGATTTTTGAGCTCTTCCTTCAACTCTTTCAGCCATTTGTCGAGTTCGGTTTCATCGTCGCGTTGTTCCCCTGTCTTATATTTCCAGTGAGCGGCAAGACCCTTTTCTGCCACCTCGTTCATATGTGTACTGCGGATCTGAACTTCAATCCAACGCCCGTGAGGCCCCATAACCGTGACATGTAAGGCTGAATACCCGTTTGCCTTAGGCGTGCTCACCCAGTCACGGATACGTTCCGGATGAGGACGATATATCTGCGTGATAGCCGAATAGATGATCCAGCACTGCTCCTGCTCCGTCATTTCCGGTTTAGGTTCAAACACGATACGAAGCGCCAACAGGTCATACACTTCCTCAAACGGAATATTCTTGGTTTGCATTTTGTGCCAGACAGAATACACCGTCTTTACCCTCTCTTTCAATTCAGCAGTAAAACCCAAAGCTTTCAACTTCGCTTCAATCGGAGTTTTGAATTCATTATAAACCTGTTCGTGCTCAGCAGATTCCGCTTCTATTTGAGCCGTAATTTCAGCAAATGTTTCGGGGTGTTCGTATTTGAAACTGAGATTTTCGAGTTCGCTTTTTATGGAGAAAAGACCGAGGCGGTTGGCAAGAGGAGCGTAGATGTAGAGCGTTTCGCCGGCTATTTTATATTGCTTTGCCGGAGGCATGGAACCAAGGGTTCGCATATTGTGAAGGCGGTCGGCAATTTTGATCAGAATTACACGAATATCTTCGGACATGGTAAGCAGTAGCTTTCTGAAATTTTCCGCCTGCTCCGAGACACGTTCGGCAAATACCCCACCCGAGATTTTCGTCAAACCATCGACGATGATGGCTATTCGCTTATTAAATTGAGTCTCGATATCCTCGACCGTATAATCGGTATCTTCAACCACATCATGTAAAAGAGCCGCACAAATGGATGTCGATCCTAGCCCGATTTCCTGCGCCACGATTTTTGCCACTGCAATAGGGTGCATAATGTAAGGCTCTCCCGACCGCCGCCGAATGCCCCGGTGAGCCTCGTTGGCAAACTCAAAGGCTTTCTGAATAATTTCGACCTTTTGTCGGTGTGGCGAATGGGTATAAACATCCAGCACTTCATTAAAAGCCTGCTGAATCATTACCTGTTCATCCTGCATCTGTTTTATCGGATCAATAATCATGGTAGTGACGAATGTTTGTCGTTAATCTTAGGCCTGAGGCACAAATTGACCTTTTTTCCGTTTCAGCTCGAAATCGCGCCCGAGGTACTTTTCACGCACAATAGGATTTCCTGCCAGTTCTTCAGCCGTGCCCTGAAAAAGGATCTTCCCTTCGAACAACAAATAGGCACGGTCAGTAATAGAAAGCGTTTCGTCTACGTTATGGTCGGTAATCAGAATACCGATATTCATATCTTTCAAATGCCAGACAATATCCTGAATATCCTGAACGGCGATAGGGTCAACACCGGCAAACGGCTCATCGAGCATAATAAATTTCGGCTCGATTGCAAGACACCGGGCAATTTCTGTACGACGACGCTCTCCCCCGGAAAGACGGTTGCCTATATTTTTGCGGACATGACCAAGACTAAATTCTTTGATCAGCGTTTCAAGTTTTTCGGCCTGCTTTTCTTTTGAAAAATCAGTCATCTCAAGCACCGCACGAATGTTGTCTTCGACCGACATCTGCCGAAATACGGATGCTTCCTGTGCCAGATAGCCGATACCGGCCTGCGCACGTTTATATACCGGGAACTTGGTAATTTCCTGTTCGTTTAAGAAGATTTTTCCCTCATTGGGAGTTATAAGTCCGGTGGTCATGTAGAAAGTAGTTGTCTTACCGGCACCATTCGGGCCAAGCAAACCTACAATTTCACCCTGCTTCAAATCAATAGATACGTGATCAACCACCGTTCTCTTGCCATAACGTTTGACAAGGTTTTCGGTACGCAATTCCATTGCACTGTTTTGCGACATAATATAAGAGATTTAACCACAAAAATAGCAAATCTTCCCAAAAATCGGGCATTTTACACCAAAGGAATTTGTTAATAATAACAAGTAACTGATGATGAGGAGACAAAGAAACGAGCAATGAGTAATGAGTAACGAAAAATGAGTGTTCAGCCAGTGACATAGTGAAAAAGTGAGGTGACGAACGCCAAGCCATAAACATTTCAGATTCAACGCCAAACTAAAAATCAGCAGATACCCTGAAGTTAAGCAGCCTGCGTGTGAGGTAGTTGGGAATGGCGTATTGACGATTGTAGATATCAGACAGCCACATATATGAATTTACGTTACTAATATCCAATAGGTTAAACACATCCAGGTTGAGCCAAACGGATTTCAGGTGCGAAAAGACTCCGTTTTGTGGCCGGTGAGTTTTGTCAACCAATGCATAAGATGCGCCAATATCAACTCTGCGATAGGCAGGGGTACGAAAAGCCATCACGTACGGATTATGCGATGCGGCAACCGGCAAACCGTCGGACCAAATCAGTTTCAGGTTCACTTTCAGGCGCTGATTGTTGGGCAGATAATCCTGAAAAAACATGGTTACGCTATAGCGCTGTTCGTTAGGACGCGAAATATAACCCGTGTAAACAGGATTGCCCGCGCCATCTGTTCCTTTCTGAATATCTTGTTTTGACTGCATCAGGGAGAGACCGATCCAGGAATCGGAGCCGGGAACAAACTCACCGAACAATTTCATATCCAGGCCTGCGGAATAGGCTTTGGCGCAGTTACCACCAAAATAAGTGATTTTCACATTGTCAACCACATAAGGAATCACGTTTGTTGCAGGCTTATAATATGCCTCCGCGGTAAACTTAAAAGGACGATTCCATTTGATGAAGTGATAATCTGCCCCCAAAACAAAATGAAGTGACCGTTGTGCTTTGATCTGATTATTAAGACTGGCAACCACATTGCCCCCTACCACAGCCGTATCGCGTAACTCCTTGTAGAACGGAGTCTGATAATAGACTCCGGTAGCAAACCGGAATGACAGGTTACTCGACCGGGGGAAGAATGCCACCGTAAGTCGGGGACTAAAAAGGAACTGTTTGTTGTACGACCAATTATTTACCCGAAAACCTCCGGTAAACGACCATAATCCTTTATCTGAACGCAACTTATACGTATCCTGCAAATATCCGCTTGACCGGTAAGATTCCAGTTGCAGATCGGCGGTTAGGTTGTTATATACTTTCAGCGTGGAAGTGTACGGCAACGAATAACCGGCAGAATCGCGGTACTCCCATTCCTTCATCTTATTGGTAATACACTCTCTTTGCACTCCTATCCCCCACTCCAACAAATGGTTGCCTGTCCGAAACTCTCCGGCATGACTTTCTCCAACCACTGACGCATCCAGTGTGTTGCGCGCATGTTGAAGATACGACCCGATGCCAACCGTTGACGAAGGCTCCCCTTTCCCCTTTCCCGTCATGGCCAGTTCATAGAGCCAGTATTGCCCGGCAATATCATATGTTTCTTCTTCGTTGGTATTAAAAGCAGAGGCCGAAAATCTGAGCTTCAGATTCTTTGTCGGCTTATAAGTCAGTGTCAGCGCTCCGGTTTGAGTTTTGAAAACATCTTCTTCCTGTCCGTCAAAATAGACTTTCAGTTGCAGCGGCATTTGGAGTGTTCCGAAAGAAGTTTCCTGCTCTTGTGGAGTAAAACGGTAGCTGTTTTGCGAAATATTTCCAAGAAAGCTCAGCTCAAGGTGAGGATTGAAATTATATGTCAAATAGGTTTGGTAATCAAAAAAGGAGGGATCGTACTGGCCTTTGGTATCGAGAGAACCCAAAAGAAAAGAATTACTCTTGTAACGCA
This sequence comes from Bacteroidota bacterium, assembly GCA_030706455.1. Taxonomy (GTDB): domain Bacteria; phylum Bacteroidota; class Bacteroidia; order Bacteroidales; family Paludibacteraceae; genus Microbacter. The sequence continues at coordinate 7,876 of JAUZOL010000003.1, read as the reverse complement.
AACCGTGCATCTGGCTGAACTTCGAAGAGGCCGTGCCCACGTATGCCGAAGCTCCCTGTAATCCGGCAGAAATAGCACCCTCGAAAGCAGACGGTTGCTTGTAGGTAATGTCCAGCACCGACGACATTTTATCCCCCAGTTTGGATGAGAATCCACCGGCGGAGAAAGATACGTTCTGCACCATATCCGGATTTATGAAGCTCAGACCTTCCTGCTGTCCCGCACGGATCAACAACGGACGATACACCTCAATACCATTTACGTACACACTGTTTTCATCGTAACTTCCACCCCTGACGGAATACTGGGAACTCAGCTCGTTGGTGGAATGCACTCCGGGCAAGGTACTAATCAAGGACTCAATGCTACCGCCACTTGCATCGGGCAGCATTCGCCAATGAGAAACATCTATCAGTTCGGAAGTCGTGGTTTGTAAACGGGGAGCATTGACCTCTACCGCCGACAATTCACGGGTATCCGTTTCCAACGTAATATTGAGCTGAGCCAGTTTGAAATCGGGAAGCATCTTTTTTACAAACGGTTTGTATCCAACACAAGAAACAAACAATTCCACCGAGTCTTTTGCGTTCAGGAGTAGTTCATAAAACCCGTTTTTATTGGTCGTAGTCCCAATCGCCATGCCTTTTACCGATACCGTTGCCAGTTCAATCGGCCGCTTTTCTTTGTCGTTCACATAACCAAACAACCTTGGTTTGTGTTGGGCATAAAAAGCCGTTGACACACACAAAAGCAATATCAACAAAAAGGATTTCTTCACAAACAGAAGTTTTATATGTTTGATTGCCAAAATCAGAGTTCCAACCTGTCTGAACCGTTCATTTTTCCAAAACAAAGTTAATATATTAACGTGAAGTTCAAAAGTCTATTGTTTCCGGTGCTTTAAGGCTTTTGCTTTTATAACTCCGCCCTTCAGGACGGAGCAGCAGAATATTCCACACATTGGGCTTTAGCCCTGAATAACCCATTCACGACACACCTTTTTCATGGCTAAAGCCAATAAAAAACACTCCCTGCATTTATCTCCGCCCTGAAGGACGGAGTTATAAATATTCTCTTGACATCAGCTAAAACGGCGTAACATACTGTATTTATATATTTTACTCAACACAAAACCAATTAAACCCACTTATCATTAGTGGTATTATAATAATTTAATTGGTGATACTATTGTAATTCATTCAATTTGTATATACCTTTGCACCGTCAACAAAAAACAAATTCGTTCAATTATGTTAGAAACACTAAAGAAACTGTTCGGAATTTCACCGAAAGCCGATTTCAAAGAGCTTGTCAGTCAGGGCGCCATCATCCTTGACGTACGTTCAAAAGGAGAGTTTGCATCCGGTCATATCCAGGGATCCATCAACATTCCTGTCGACCAGTTATCCGGAAACCTCAATAAGTTCAAAGATAAAAATCGGACCATTATCACCTGTTGCGCCTCCGGAATGCGGAGTGCTTCGGCAAAAGGCATACTTCTCTCCCGTGGATACACCAGTGTTCACAATGGCGGCAGCTGGTACAGTCTGAACAGAAAAATCAAATCATAATCACAATGGAACAAATTGTCATTATCGGCGGAGTGGCTGCCGGAGCTACCGCAGCTGCCAAAGTTCGGCGAATTTCGGCAGACGCAAACATCACAATGATTGAGTCCGGCCCGGATATCTCCTTTGCCAATTGCGGACTTCCCTATTATATCGGCGGAGACATCAAAAGCCGCTCCAAACTTATACTTCAAAGTCCGGAAAGCTTCAACGAACAATACGGCGTGGATGTACGCATCAACACAACCGTCACTGCCATCAACCGCAAGGAGCATACCATCACCACAAAAAACTTCTTAACAGGAGAATCGTGTGAGGTTCCTTACACCAAACTGATACTTGCCCAGGGCGGACGACCCATCAAACCGACGCTGCCGGGTGCTGACCTCAGCCATGTATTCACGCTTTGGACCCTCGACAACATGGACAGCATTTACCGTCATTTGCAGGAACAAAAACCGAAAAACGCAGTGGTTGTCGGAGGCGGATTTATCGGCCTCGAAATGGCAGAAGCGCTTACCAAGAAAGGACTGAACGTGAATGTGGTAGAGATGATGCCGCATGTAATGTCCATCATGGAGGCAGAAACAGCAGGATTTATCGAAAACGAGATGTTGTCGCACGGAGTAGCCATTCATACCGGCACTGCCGTTTCGGAAATCACTCCCGATTCGGTAAAACTTTCAAACGGCAAGATACTGGACGCTGACATCGTCCTTCTCTCTATCGGCGTATCACCCACCCTTCAACTGGCAAAAGAAGCCACCCTTTCTATCGGTGAAGCCGGCGGTTTGTTGGTTAACGAATACCTGCAAACAAACGATCCGGATATATTTGCAGCCGGCGACATGGTTGAAATAGAACACCGCGTCAACGGTAAGAAAGTACGCATTCCTCTTGCAGGACCAGCCAATCGTCAGGGACGTATTGCCGCCGAGAATGCTTTGGGAGGAAAACATCCGTACAAAGGCGCACTGGGGACTTCCGTCGTGCGTGTTTTCGAGGCGGTTGCCGGAACTACCGGTTTATCACTCAAGCAGGCACGTGCGCAGGGATTTGACGCCGACGCCGTAGTTGTACACAAAGAACACCATACCAGTTATATGCCCGGCGCCGAAACCGTCAGCGTAATGCTGGTATTCGACAAGAAAACAGGCGTCGTCCTCGGAGGACAAACGGCCGGATACAAAGGAGCCGACAAACGGTTGGACGTGATTGCCACCGCTGCCGCCGCCAGACTGACGGTTAGTGACCTGTCGGACATCGACTTTGCTTATTCTCCGCCTATCGGCACTGCCAACGATGCCATGAACATGGCGGCTTTCACGGCCGAAAACAAACTGTCAGGTTTCAGTCCTTCCGTCACCGCTTCCGATCTGGATACTTTCGTGGAAGGCAAAAAGCCGCTCTTCATTGATGTGCGCGACATTTTTGCTTTTGAGAAAAGCCACATTGAAGGTGCTATGCATATTCCCCTCGAACTGTTGTTGCAACAATTACCGTCTGTTTCGTCCGATCAGCTTATCATTGTGTACGATGAAACCGGTAAAAAGGGACATCAGGCTCTCCGAACGCTGAAAGGTGCCGGATTCAGCAACGTTGTCAACATTTCGGGAGGACACACTTCGCTGCAACGACATGCCCGTGCGGTAGGATTCAGTAACATCTCGATCGACCTGTTGCCCATAGAAAAGAAAACGGCAGAAAGACAGGAGGAAAAGGCTGTTGAAACAACTGCAGCGAAGCCAACCGAGACCGACTCCACCCTGATTGTGGATGTACGGACAGTTGAAGAATTCCGCACCGGCGCTTATCCCGGCGCAGTCAACATTCCGTTGGACGAAGTGATGGCCCGCAGTGGTGAGTTTGGAGACAAATCCGACCGTGAAATAATTGTCTATTGCGCTTCGGGAGGCCGTTCGGCTTACGCGCAACAAATACTGATGCAACTCGGTTATACAAACGTCACCAACGGTGGCGGACTGTCAACCATGATGGCACGCCGTCCGGTTCAGCAAAAGCCGTCTTCCAACCCGCAAAACCTGCCATTGATAGTGGATGTGCGCACGCCGCAGGAATTTGCCGGTGGTGCCTATCCGGGAGCCGTCAATATTCAGCTGGACGAGCTGCCTGCCAGAGTGGACGAACTGGGAGATAAATCGAGAGACATTACGCTCTATTGCGCTTCGGGAGCCCGTTCGGCCTATGCACAACGAATACTGATGCAGATGGGCTTCACCAATGTAAAAAACGGTGGCGGCATTATGCAGATGATGATGCAGCGATAAAACCGAGCGACAACGTTCGCACACCGGATGAATTGAAACACTCCGGCAACCAAATACACAGCCTCAACAGATGACATGTAATCATCTGCTGAGGCTTTTTGTTTTTGCAAAAAGAATTATTTTACTAAATTTCATTTTATTTATTCGCTATATTTGTGGCGCAAAAGAGATTATTCTTAATAGCGTAAACATGACAGATGAGTGAAACAATGGGCAAACTTGAATGAGAGGATATATATACATATAACGACCAAAGGCTTTGAGTAGAAAAAAACTGAGGACAGATTGGTAAGATAAATGAACAGCTATAGTCGAAATATGTTCACCACAGGTGTACACACACAGATGTTAGCTAACATGTTAAAAAATGCGCGCAACATGATAAGATACAGCTTGATAATAGGATTTTTAATGACTTTGAATTCGTGTTCTAATTCGCAGCAATTTGACACAAAGATTGTTCAAGGATTTGCCGATAATTTATTGATAGCAAAAGGATTTAATGCTAAAATAAGCAAAATTTTGCCAATGATAGATGATTTGGGAGTCGTGGTGCTTGAACAACCATACCGTGAATTTCCGAGTATTATATTGATTAAAAAGGATTCCCAAAGTAATAAATGGATTCGAGTGTTTGAGTGTTTAAGCCCAGGTATACAGGATAATTCATCTGGATTATTAGATTGGCACACAAAGAGATGTGGTGTTGACTTTGAATTAAACAAAGATTCCATCTATTCATTTCATGGTAAAATAGTAACCTCGTTGATAGAGTCTTCGTTGGATAAAAAAGGAGGAGTGATAATTGCGTATCAGAATTTCATTCACATCAATACATCTGATTCGATTGAAAAGAAATCATTTGAGCCATATACTATCGATAAAACAAAATATTATGATTTTGCAATTAGCTTATTAGGTGATAGATATAAAGGTTATTCTTCTAAAGAATGTATGATGTTTGATTCTCCTAAAGTTGCTGATTGTAGGTTCGAAAAGGAAAATGGATTATACAAAATCACAGCTTTTACAAATAATAATCAAGTTTGGGTTTATACATTTGGAGGAGTTGATTCTAATTCTAAATATTTAATTAACAAAAAAATTGAAGTAAAAAAACACGTTAGCTAATACTTAGGCTTCCTGCGGTCGGAACGACCCAGTACGGAAGCGTCGATTGAACTGTATTCCCAGAAAGCAGGAACTTGATTCAACGAGCGTGGAGAAGGAAAACGTAGTATGGAGAAAGCTACCCTCGTTCGGCGTAGTGTGCAAAGCAGATTGCGGTTCGGCGTATGGCTCCAGCCTACGTCGAACTTACAAGCAAGGCTCTTGCCTTGCAAACTCAAAAGCAGGAGCTTTTGTTCTAAAGAGGACGTAGTCGCAGACTACACCTAACAATCGGAAATAAAGATCAGCCTACGGAGAACAGGTGCGTGATTCCCCAGGGTGATATTGCAACTTTGAAAGGACAAAGGGCAAAAGTATATGCGTTCCAATATCCCATCACACACTGTGTTTTTCAAGATACCCGTGCGTGGTACCGGTACGTAATGCCAACTCAGCAATAACTTAACTTCAATAATAAAAAAGGGAAAACTTACAACAATAACCACCAATGGAACTATCAATAATACAAAGTAAAATATATACCATCCGTGGCCAGAAGGTAATGCTTGACCATGATTTAGCGGAACTTTACGGGGTGGAGACACGTGTGCTCAACCAAGCTGTAAAGCGTAATATGGAAAGGTTCCCATCTGATTTTATGTTTCGACTAACCGTAGAGGAATGGGAGAGTATGTCATCACAATTTGTGATGACATCACAAATGAAACGTCCAAAATCTGCTTTACCTCTGTTTTTTACAGAACATGGCGTTGCCATGTTATCCGCAGTGCTGCGAAGTGATATTGCAATAAATATAAGTATACAGATTGTGCGGGCATTCGTGACGATACGTCAAGCGTTGTCAGCTCCACAACAACCGGACCGGTATGAGGATCTTCGTCAGTACATGGAAGAAATTCTGATCGATCAGAACGAGATAAACGAAGATACCCGGATGCAATTAGAACTAATCAACCTGACACTGGCCGAGCTGCAGATGGAAAAACGGATACAAGACAAACCACGCCGCCCAATAGGTTACAAAAAACCTGATGGCGCAAGCATGGCAGATTGACTAGTTCAAGTTTTCGGCGATAGCTGTAACTTGGACTGGAAACAAGAGTGGTTTGTAACCACAATTGAAAATAAGCGAAGCTAATCAGTGATAAATGTTTCATCCTCGTGATAACGGGACTGATTCTATTTTGCGTCCAAGCTAAACTATCGTTAAGCTTGAACGAGAAATCTGCCATCTGGCATACGTGCGAGTAAAGTGGTAATAAAAGAAAAAATATGAATGGATATAAGTATTATGTGGTTTATTCTTTATTGACCGTTTTGATGCTGTTATCATATAGTTCTTGTAAAGGAGAGAATAAGGGTAGCAATAATTATTTAATTCGGAATGAGAATGATTTTAAAAGATTATTAGAAAAAACAGAAAATATCGATTATCTTAAATTTGAGTTTTGCGATACAATTCCCAATGAAATAGTAAAATTCACCCATTTAAAAACTATTTCAATTATAAACTACAACAGAAAGGGAATTCCGTTGGTATTATCAAAGCTGAAATCGCTAGAAAGTATCGAGTTTTTTGGCTGTAACATTCAAGAAATACCGAAAGAGATAAGTTGTCTTAAAAAATTGAGAAAAATTTCTTTTTCTTCATGTAAACTCACTGCGTTTCCAAGTGGTCTTCAGAATATTGAATCCATAGAAGAACTGAATTTCACTTTTGACAAAATTTCTGCTATTCCAGACGATATAAATACACTATCAAACTTAAGAGTTCTGACAATTACACTTGCCGACATTCAACATATTTCGCCAAATATATGTGATTTGAAAAAACTAGAGAAACTTGTTATTGAAAGAAGTAATTTATCTATTCTACCGGCTGAAATTGGAAATTTAGGTAATATTAAAACTCTTGATTTACGAGACAATAAGCTCTGCTCTATTCCTAAAGAGATAAAAAAAATGAAGAATTTAAAAGAACTCATTTTGACTAGGAATCACATTTCGATACTTCCAGATGCAATTACCGACTTAGAAAATTTGCAAGATTTTGATATATCAGAAAATGAGGAATTCAATCATATGCCTCAAAATATAGGCAAATTAAAGAGCCTACAGTCATTAACGATAAATGATTGCTCTGTCAATGAATTACCTAACAGTTTTTCTGAATTAGATAGTTTGAAATTCTTATATCTGAGAAATTGCAAATTTACCGTTTTACCTAAGCAACTAAATAAATTAAAAAGCCTAAGTAATTTATCGATGCACAACAATGATTTGCAGGGTGTATTAGATTTTAATGGAGTTGAGAAGTTGACAAATTTAGATTTAAGTGAGTGCAAACTAAAAGAAATACCTAAAGGTGTTTTCCAGTTGATAAAACTAGAGTCTTTGAGCTTAAGAGGTAATGATATTAGAATTATCCCAGCAGAGCTTATACAACTAAACAACTTACAGCAGTTAGACTTTTCTGATAATAAGAATTTGAAAATCAGTTTAGAATTCGCAAATAAATTAAAACAGAATTGCAAGAAATTACAAACCATTGAACTTATTGGAGTAACTGTAGACGAGAAAACTCGGATTAAATTAAGCGAAATATGGGGTGATAAAGTTATATTCGAAATAGGGCTTGACTAATTTAATCCCGACCCCGTTCATCGTAGTGTGTAAAGCAGATTGAGGTTCGGCGTATGGCTCCAGCCTACGTCGAACTTACAAGCAAGGCTCTTGCCTTGCAAACTCAAAAGCAGGAGCTTCTGTTCTAAAGAGGACGTAGTCGCAGACTACGCCCAACAATCGGAAATGAAGATCAGCCTACAGAAAATAAGGCAATAGCCTGGAAATAAAACGGCTTATCAATTCAAAATTCAAACCCTCCTGATT
>JAUZOL010000299.1 GCA_030706455.1 Bacteroidota bacterium | reverse complement strand
TGATATAACTAAATTTAGAAAAGAAAAAAAACAGCCGTTTTTACAATCCAGTATCAATCATAACGAAAAAACCCACTGTTTCTGCCGGCTTCCCCACCTAAGAGTGGCCGGGAAAATATCCCGAAATGATCGGATTTTTCGCAATGCAGTCCAAAATGCACGTGATTTCTCACACAAGAACATCAAAAAAGAGACATACAAAAGGAATTTGCACTTGCAAAAACGACAAAAGCCTCCTGCTTTTTTGTCAAGCAAGAGGCTTTTTAGTCATGTTCGTCCAATATTGAATCCGAATATTGTTGCTATTTACGCTTTTCGGCCAAATGTTTTTCCCAATTCCAAGCTGATTTCAGCGTATCTTCGACAGATTCCTGCGCTTTCCAGCCTAAAACATTGTTTGCTTTGTCGGGATTTGCCCATACTTGTTCAATGTCTCCATCGCGACGATTAACTATTTTATATGGAACTTCTACCTGGTTTACCTCCTGGAAGATTTTCAAGAGCTCCAAAACGGATAATCCCCGGCCCGTTCCAAGATTAAAGGTTTCGAGACGAGTCTTGCTTTTCTGCTCGATCATACGTTTCATGGCGACTACGTGAGCTTTTGCCAGGTCAACTACATTTATATAATCGCGAATGCAAGAACCGTCAGGTGTGTTATAGTCATCACCGAAAACACTTAATTGTTTACGCAACCCGATGGCCGTTTGGGTAACAAAAGGAACAAGATTGTTTGGCACTCCATTGGGCAACTCTCCAATCAACGCTGATGGATGGGCACCTATCGGATTGAAATATCTCAATAAGATACTTCGAAGGCCTGCATTGGCATGAAGCGTATCCCGAATAATCTCTTCACAGATTTGTTTCGTATTACCATAAGGAGACAGTGCCGGCTTAATAGGTGCCGTTTCGCTTACCGGCAACTTATCGGGTTGCCCATAAACCGTACACGAGGAAGAGAATACAATATTCTTGATTCCATGAAGCGGCATCAATTCGAGAAGATTCATCAAGGAAACCAAATTGTTCCTATAATAAAGGAGTGGTTTTTCCACCGATTCACCAACAGCTTTGCTTGCCGCAAAATGAATAATAGCTTCTACGCCCTCATTTTTTGACAATAAACGATCAAGTCCAACATAGTCGAGACAATCAAGGTTCTCAAATTGAGGACGTATTCCAGAGATAGCTTCGATTCCGTTCAGAACTTCTACATTAGAGTTAGAAAGGTTATCAATTATCAACACTTCGTAGCCGGCTTGCTGCAGTTCAACCACCGTATGTGAACCGATATACCCGGTTCCTCCCGTAACAATTACTTTTCCCATTTATATTTGAATTGAAAAAGGCATATAAACACAACTGGTTTTTATGCCTTCTTATATATTATATGTATATGCTTATTTCTTCCACAAAGATTGAGGATAAACCCCTTCCTTAATCAGCTGATTAATTTTCAGAACCACCTGTGGGCGATCGTTCGCATAAGTAACTCCAAACCATTTTGATGGAGTATCCAGCACCTTGCATGTAGCCTTACCTTCAACAATCAGCTCATTTACTACAGTAGGAATATAGAATTCAGATTTCAGTTCCTGACCTTTTGACTGGAGAAAGTTTTTAAAGCTCTCTTCCGAATAATTGAAATAGTCAGGTGTAAAACCCCACATATTCATCGATACGGGAGTATTGAACTCCAGTTTGTTTTCCAATCCCTTTTCGTCGAGAAAAACAATTGTTCCACCTTTTTCTTCGATACTGGTTCTTTCCACAACCGATGTCAGGTATCCATCAGCATCTGTAGTACAAACACCACGACTAACAGAACCACTTTCTGAAAGAGTATTTCCCACACGATAACCGACCATACAGTATTCGTTCTGCTTGCTTTCAACACTCATCAGGAATTGATACAAAATCTCAAATGATTCTTTACCATAAAAATCATCGGCATTGATTACCGCAAATGGTTCTTTAATCACATCCTTTCCCATCAGAAGAGCATGGTTGGTTCCCCATGGCTTTTCGCGATCGTTGTTATAGCTCATCCCTTCGGGAACATAATCGATTTCCTGAAATACAACTTCAACCGGAACAATATTACGATACTTAGAAATAATTTGTTCTGTAAAGTCTTTTTCGAAACTATGACGAATAACGAAAACAATTTTCCCAAAACCGGCACGCACGGCATCAAAAACCGAATAATCCATGATAGTTTCGCCATTAGGTCCTAATCCGTCTAATTGTTTTAGACCTCCGTAGCGGCTACCCATACCTGCAGCCAGTAAAAACAATGTTGGTTTCATGTGAATATAATTTGTTTTTTAATTGTCACCAAAAGCAACCATGCAAGGAGATCAAAATCGGGATTATTTCACATTTCGCAAAATGTGGAATTTCGCCTAACCAAGCTTCTCCCACATTTCAAAGTAGTTATAGACGAGTTCTTCCCTAATCAGCCCCGAGGGTTGTTCTTGCAAATATACAAAATTGTAACAGAACCCGAGACTTCTGCACAATTTTTTAATCATAAAAATCAAAAGCGAATATTGTGAGAATTAGTTGTTTGTTGTATATTTAACCCGAAATTCTCAAAACAAATACGTAAATGGAAGACAAAGAATTACTCGCGATAGTTGAGAAAAAAGCCCAGCAGTGGCTAACCGGCAACTATGACGAAGTTACCAAACAGGAAGTAGGAAAAATGCTCTCTTCTTCCGACAAAACAGATCTCATCGAAGCTTTTTATAAAGACCTTGAGTTTGGAACAGGCGGACTTCGCGGAATAATGGGTGTTGGCACTAACCGTATGAACAT
>JAUZOL010000298.1 GCA_030706455.1 Bacteroidota bacterium | reverse complement strand
CATCTCCAGAATGGAAACAACGACCTCGCTATCGGCTACGTTCATCTGGCAGCCGTATGTTTCAATAAAGAGCTTCTTATCGTGAGAAAGCGAATCTGTATGGTTAGTGTTATCCTTATTATTAGGATTCTGCATATTATATTGGCTAAAAAATTCAGACGGCAAAGGTAATCATTTTTTTTGTTCTGCTCAGGGCATATCTGCCTCATACTATTGAAGAAACCATTAATTGTTTTGGCATCTTTCAAAATTTTCTTAATGCCTGTCAAAAGGAAAACAACGGTATTTGTTTTTTGTGTGAACAGCAGGTGGACTTCATTTATTTTTGGCTGAAAAATTGAGTATCTTTGTGCCTCTTTGCAATTTTAATATGGGGAAAAACAAATTACAGAAATTTAGAGAGTTAGAACAACTTGAACATGTGTTTCAGGTGCCGTCGGAACAACTGCGCGCCGGACAGCAATGTGAAATGAAGGGTCGCTGGCATGAATTTTTCGGCAATGACAATCCGGTTGTACTTGAACTCGGGTGTGGTAAAGGCGAATATACGGTAGCGCTGGGTAAACGTTTTCCCGACAAAAATTATATTGGCATAGATATAAAGGGAGCTCGTCTTTGGACAGGAGCAAAAGAATCTTTCAATTGTGGAATGAAGAATGTGGCTTTTGTTCGTACAAATATTGAGATGCTTCCTTATTTCTTTGATAAGGATGAGGTTAGCGAAATTTGGTTGACATTTCCGGATCCTCAAATGAAAAAGAAGACGAAAAGACTTACCAGTACCGGATTTTTAAATCGTTATACCGGTATTGTGAAACCGGGAGGGCTTCTTCATCTCAAGTCGGACAGTAATTTTATGTATACCTATACCAAAGCAGTTGTTGCCGAAAATCAGCTGAAGGTAGTCGATTTGTGCGATGACATTTATGCACAGCGTCCGGATGACGCGATCTTATCTATTAAAACCTATTATGAACAGCAATGGCTGGCTCGTGGTATTACGATAAAATATATCTGTTTTGAACTGGATCCCAAAGATGAATGGAAAGAGCCTGAGGTTGAAATAGAGCTGGATCCTTATCGCAGCTATGGAAGAAATAAACGCAGTGAATTGAATCTTACCGATTAATATAAACTTGAAATTCAGTCTGCATGAGCAGATTTGAAATTGTAACCCCGATTAGCTTCGGGATAATTGTAAATAATCATGACATTATATCCAAAATTAATTCTTGAAGCGCTTGCACATGTTCGCTATCCGGGTACCGGAGTGGATGTGGTGAGCAGCAATATGGTCGAAGATAATATCCGTATAGAAGGAAACAAAGTTTCGTTTTCTCTGGTCTTCGCGAAACAAAATGACCCTTTTGCCAAATCGTTGGTTAAGGCTTGCGAACAGGCAATTCATACGTATATCGGGTCAGAGGTGGAAATTGTGGGCAATATCGCCGTGAAGTTTGCTGAAGCTTCAAAGCCGGTAGATGAAAAGCCGCTAAAAGGAGTGAAACATATCGTTGCCGTCTATTCCGGCAAAGGTGGAGTAGGGAAGTCTACCATAGCTGCCAACCTTGCTGTGGCAATGTCTAATCTCGGATTCAGCGTAGGCCTTCTCGATGCAGATATTTACGGCCCATCCATTCCCAAGATGTTTGGTGTGGAAGAGGATCGCCCCACGGTTGAAGTAGTCGACGGTAAAGAAATGATCCAACCCATTGTACAATACGGCATTAAAGTCTTGTCGATTGGGTTTTTTGTCGATCAGGCGAATGCTTTAGTATGGCGAGGCCCGATGGCAGGTAACGCCCTGAAGCAATTGATCAATGACACGGCCTGGGGTGAGCTCGATTATCTGTTTATCGACATGCCTCCGGGAACGGGAGATATTCACCTCACATTGGTGCAAACGGTTGATTTATCAGGTGTGATTGTGGTAGGTACCCCACAGGAGGTTGCTTTAGCGGATGTTCGGAAGGGAATCAATATGTTTACAAATGATAAAATTAATGTTCGGGTTTTGGGTGTTGTTGAAAATATGGCATGGTTTACACCTGCAGAACTTCCACAAAACAAATATTATATCTTTGGAAAAGAGGGATGCAAGCGTCTAGCCGAAGAGATGAATGTGCCATTGCTTGGCCAAATTCCTCTCGTTCAAAGCATTTGCGAAAGTGGAGATGCCGGCTCGCCGATTTCTCTCAATGACGAGTCTCCTATGTCAATCGCATTTCAGTCGTTGGCCCAAAAAGTTCATTCAATTCTTGGTAATTGATAATTTATAAGATGCTTTCAAAAAAGAGGCAATACATCCCGTATTGCCTCTTTTTTGTTTATATGATCAACGGTTATAAATACAAAAATTAAGAAACGCAAAATATCAGATTATTCTTGTTATCCAATAAATAGGCGGTTTTGTTTTTAAAAAACTGCACTTAAATATTAATGTTATAATAAAATTGCAGTTCGGGGCAATATTCTTTAGATATTATAAGCGGATGTTATTTATAATTAACCTAATGTTAAAATAACGTAGTGTTCTTTGGGATAAATCTTATTAAACATCAATAATATAGGTGTTTAAGTACTTGTTGGATGTAATATTAGGCTGTGTGTATGTAGATATTTGAACGTGATATACGGAGACGGAAGAACAAATTGGTATAAAAAACACATTTTTATAGTCAAATAGTTGCAACGAAAGGAAAAAGATTCTATTTTTGTGGTTGACATTTTTGAAAAACAGACTAATTTAAGGTGAAAATTAACTTAAAAGTGAAAGGTATGAGAAAATTAATGATGATGTTATGCTTAGTAATAAGCATTGGTTGGGCTGCGGCTCAGACCAGAGT
>JAUZOL010000297.1 GCA_030706455.1 Bacteroidota bacterium | reverse complement strand
GCCAACAAATGGACAGAAATGCTCAGGATAATTCACGAAACAGAATGTATATGGCGCCACAAAACAGGAATGACCAACAAAAGGGTAACAATGGCAAGCATAAAGGCCAAGAAAAACATAATAATCAGGGAAATAACAACGACCGAAACGATGACCATAGGTGAGAAAATAAAGAGACTTGAGAAGGACACGCTTTTGCCGACTATTAAGATACGATACTATGGAATCAGTTTGGTAAGCTAGGCAAAATACATATTTTATCCGATCGAAATAAAGTTGTTTTTCACCCCGGCCACTTTTCTCTCAAGATAATCGGCGGGGGTGAATCGTTTAAGACGGTACAAATAAATTACAAAGAGATGAAATGAGCATGATTTGATAAATGCCAATCGTGATGAACCCAAATACATCAAATCATGCTAATTCAATGTGACAATTAAAAAACAAAATTTATTCATATGAAAGCAACTATTTTTAGAATGATCTGCATGGTATTCATTGCATGTATTGCCATGGCAGAGATGACAAGTTGTTATGCCTCAAGGTCAATGAGAAGTCGAGAGGGGCGACAACATCAGAAGCATCAGAATCATGACAATCGTAACAACCATCAGGATGATGTCATCATTCATATGGATGTAGATTCCCCTACTCATCATTAAAAGAAAGGCAGGAATAAAGACCCCGGCAGAAGCATGAAGGTGTGTGACAACTTTGAGCAAAACAATTCTAATATTCAACAAAATGAAAAAATTATTATTCGTAATAGTATTAGCTCTCATCACAGGTGGAGCTTATAGTCAGAGTCCCGTGTCAGTAGGGCAAACGCAACTAAACTTTGGTGTGGGGTTGTCTGAATGGGGTGTTCCTGTATATATTGGAATAGACTACGGTGTTGTTCAGGATATAACCATAGGGGGAGAATTCTCATATCGTTCGTATCGTGAACATTGGCAGAGCGGCTACTACCACCATAATATTATGGGATTTTCGGGCAATGGCAATTACCATTTTAACCGTATTCTGAAGCTTCCGAAAGTATGGGATCTTTATGCTGGTCTTAATTTGGGTTTTTACGTATGGACATCTCCAAGTAATTATGGCGGAGATCATAGTTCCGGATTAGGTATAGGTGCCCAAATTGGAGCTAGATATTATGTCTCAAGAACCGTTGGGCTGAACCTGGAATTTGGTGGTGGCAATGCTTTCTCGGGTGGAAAATTCGGACTCTCTCTAAAATTATAAGCTAATTGACACAGTATTGTGTTTCTGACCTTGGTTTGTGTTGCACAAGCCAAGGCGGTTTTTCTTCCGTTGTGCTTTCCTTAAATTGATTAAAGTAATAAATATTAGCCGTTTGCAATAACTACAACAATTATAAATCCTCTATAAAATGAAACCATCATTATTGAAATTTAGAAAATCAGTTTCAGAAAACATCATTAAAAGGATGTTATTAATTCCAAAGTCAGTTTCCGGAAAAGTAGAGATTGAGGAATCAGCAAAGATTGTAGAATCAGAAATAGATAAAGACAATGCAGGTATTGTGCTTAAAGCAGTGAAAATAATACGGTGCACGCGCTGGTTCGATTGGGGGTGATAGAGCAAAGTATCAGCTTTGCTGTGTTTTATACACAATCGCGGACATGTTGGGAAAGTGAATTTCGGCATAAATAGAAATGTACTTAAACACTTTGGTTCGCAACAGTGTATCTTTGAGTACGTTGAGCGCTGTTTTTAATGCAAGGAAAGAAGTAAAGACATACTTATTTTTCAATCACTTACCTAAATTACATTCACATGAAAACCTCTAAAATGACGAAAGTCTTGATTGCTCTGGATTTCGATCCGACTGCACAAAAAGTGGCAGAGGCAGGCTTTTCATTGGCAAAAACGATGGGGGCTGAAATTACCTTGCTACACGTAATCGTGGATCCTGTTTTTTACTCTTCGTACGAAAACTTTCCACTATTGGGATTCTTTGGACGGACAACAACAACTCCGTTGCATTGGAACAATTCTGAAGAATTGTACCTGACATCACAGCATTTTCTGGATAAAATGAAGCATCATCTTGGCGATGAGGCTATTCAAACCGTCATCAAAGAGGGAAATCATGCCGATGCGATACTGAAAACGGCAAAACAGATGAATGTTGATATCATTGTTCTGGGCTCGCATAGTCACAAATGGCTGGATAACATACTTCTGATTGGGAGTGTGACCGAGGAGGTTTTGCGGAAAGCCACGATACCTGTTTGCATAGTTCCAACCCAAAAGTACAAGAAGTGAAAACCCACACTGTGTTCAAACGATTTGCAGAAGAGCCAATGTATTTGCCTCAAGTTGTAATGTCTGAAATAAATGCGATACAAAGATGAAAAGCAACCCCTTAAAGAAAATAGAAACGTTGGGTCAATCAATTTGGCTTGACTATATCCGGCATGATTTGATCGCAAGCGGTGAGCTTCGAAGTTTAATTGAACATGACGGTTTGCGGGGAATGACCTCGAACCCCTCCATTTTTGAAAAGGCGATAGCAGAAAGTGATATTTACGATCAGGATATTCAGGATATGGTTCTTCATAAGAAAAGCGCTAAGGCTATCTATGAAGAACTTTGCCTGCATGACTTACAATATGCCGCAGACGAATTCAAACTTCTATACGAAAAAACGAGTGGGAAAGATGGATGTGTTAGCATGGAAGTCAATCCTCATTTGGCTTACGATACCCATGGTACTATTGAGGAAGGCCGTCGGCTATGGCGTTTGTTGGACAGACCTAACGTGTTCATAAAAGTGCCGGCAACTGCCGAAGGCCTGCCCGCTATCCGGCAACTCATCAGCGAAGGTATCAATATTAACGTTACATTGCTCTTTGGT
>JAUZOL010000296.1 GCA_030706455.1 Bacteroidota bacterium | reverse complement strand
TTTGCACCGAACTGGTTCCAGCTCGCCCACCCCATCAAAGGCGTACGTTGAGTTGAAGTGTGTGATTTTCCTTTGGAATTAGCCGGCATCGTTACCAACAAGAAGGACAAAACAACCAGGCCAAGACTTAATTTTCGCATAACAGTTTTTTGTTTGTATATCAATCAGGACTACAAAGGAGTTATTTGGAAATCTTATCAGAAATACGGAAATAGTCGAAATCGACGTAACCGCCCGGGGTTTTGGTCGAATAATTGAACAAGCCAAAGCGATATCCCATAAAGTGCGGCATCGAATACTCCATTTTCAGCTGAGAGCCTATCGGCAGCCATGTTTTACCATCGAGA
Source organism: Bacteroidota bacterium (assembly GCA_030706455.1). Lineage (GTDB taxonomy): Bacteria > Bacteroidota > Bacteroidia > Bacteroidales > Paludibacteraceae > Microbacter. The sequence continues at coordinate 2,552 of JAUZOL010000296.1, read as the reverse complement.
CTGTAGAAGAAATATCCGATATCAGTTTTATCCCTGAAATCGCATTCGGCTTTCAGATAGACTGTTTTCTGAGTCAATGGAACAGCTTGGGCCTCAACCGGAATACGGACCGAACCGTTTACCATTACAATTGATTTTACACCATTGGCAAACTTCACTCCTACCTGTCCGAATTTTTTCTGCAAAAGGGCAAGTCCGGCAAAATCACCCTCTTTCATGTTCGTGACATCGATAGCTGTGATACCAGAAGAAACCGGACCGAAAGTACGTTGTGTCAACGTGTTTTTTGCCTGCAAGAACAGGGTGTCAACGCGTCCGGTCGTCAGGCGCAGGTAGCCTTTGCGTTTCGTTACCGACCAAAGAGTGTTATCGGGATTGTGGTTCCACTGCCAAACCAATGGTAAAGCGCGTTCGCCGGGTTTACGGGTAAATTCATCGGATGTCACAATACCTAACCCTTTACTTGCCGGAAGATCAAGCGACTCCGGCAATTTCCCGTTAACACCGATCACCGGCCAGCCATTTTCCCATTTCATCGGCACAAGATAAGGAATACGTCCTACCGATCCGTGATCCTGAAATAAATAAGCGAACCATCTTCCATCAGGGGTATCTATCATACCACCCTGTGCCACACCCTGATCCTGAAAAGCGACTCGGCCTTCCCAGGGTCCGGTAAGCTTATCGGCTCTATGAACAAGAACGGTACGCATTCCGCCGCGCGGCCAGCAGATATTGAACAGGTAGTATTTACCATCGTGTTTGAACAATTGAGATCCTTCGGCTGGAAGCATAACATTTCCGGCAGGTGCACTTGCATTTTCGATAAGTACCTGATTTAATCCTCCTTCTTTCTCTCCGGTCAAATCATCGTTCAGTTCAATAATACGCAACCGACCTCCCCCGGTTATCAAGTAAGCCCGATCATTGTCAAAAACAAGCGTACAGTCATGATATCCCGGTTTAAATTCACTCACCTTCCAATTACCTTTTTCAATATCGTTGGTTCTGAAAATATAAGTTTTATCGGTAGTTTGAGCATATGTTGCAATGTAATAAGTTCCGTTATGGTAACGGAGGCTGCTGGCCCATGAGCCTTTCCCGTAGTTATTTTTTCCGTTATTCAGACCTAATGCGTCCATATCGCCCAGTTTTTCATAAACATAATTAAGCATTTGCCAGTTCACCAAATCTTTTGATTTCATGATAGGAATTCCGGGACACATATGCATGGTTGTACTGGCCATGTAATAGGTATCACCTACCCGAATCATCGACATGTCGGGCACATCCGCGAAAATAATCGGATTATGGGCTTTACTTCCCTGTGCAGAAAGTATTGAAACACTCAAAAAAGAGAACAATAACAAAATAATTTTTTTCATTTTGGCAATATATTATCAATTGGCAAATAATCGCGTAATGCGATGCCAATGAGACCAATGTATTGTTATAAAACATTGGTTTAGTTATAATTAATTTCGATTAAGCGTATGAAAGAACGACACCTGTGCCAACCAATACCCTGATTGTCATCACAAGTCAATTTCCGGTGCGATAAAGTGTATCAGCCGGCATCAAAGAATGAATGCCAACCAAACCGGTTTGGATAATACGCTGTAAGTAGAAAGGTTTATATCTTCAAAAAATCCCACATGATGGGGGAAACATCACTTTTCGGTTAAGATCTGATAAACAGATAAATCTTAAACGGACAAATTGTCGTATTGTTCGTTAGATAGTTTTTCTTTCACTTGGTTTAAATGCGCTCTTGTTTTTTTATAACAAATCTTATCAACAACTATTCTCCAACAATTTTCCATCTCAATACCGTTCCATCCTTACGGTTGGGCAGTGTTCCCGGACGGTCGGCGGCGTAAGGTTCGCTGGTACCCGGTGTAAGTCCTACATAACGGTTGGTTTTCAGTGAGAGCAGCATGCACTGGTTATGCAACATATCCTGCCATTGAAACAGACTCCCTTCCGATTCCTGCTTCATCAACCGCACATCGCCCGAAATACCAATTCCTACCACAGTCAGGAAACCGGTGCCGTTCAATGCTTCGAGCGCTACCCTGCCCTTACCACGGTCGTGCACCCGAAACTGGCAACCATTGCCTTGAGCCTCTTTTGACCCAGCAGAGGCAGAATGCATCATGCCGTGGGGGTTGGCCCATACCGGAGCGTCGGTTCCTAAATTGGTCAGGGTAATGATTTTCCCGACAGGAATATTGTGCGAACGGTCGGCAAGCGGTTCAACCACCTTGAAGTCATCAAAGTCGGCATATCCGCCTTCTTTTCCTTGCATATTGTAGGCAAAAAGAGCATAGCGCGAACCCTGAAAAGTCTTCAACTGATAGGGCAACCGGATGGAATCTCCGATATTGGCAAACTTCGTTCCATCGACACTATAGCTGAACTGAGCAATGTCTTTTTCGTAATCGCCCGATGCACGCAGGCTTATCTTCCCGGAGGAAAGTTTTTCTTCAATCGTACGGTTTTTATATTGATCGTAGAATCGAAGGACGAAGCCGTCGTTGTTTTTCATTACG
>JAUZOL010000295.1 GCA_030706455.1 Bacteroidota bacterium | reverse complement strand
TGGGATACATGATCGACATAAAGAAACTGGTGGCAACCAGCATCCAGGCTCCGATATTTCCCGGCAGCAAAATTCCGACAATCAACAAAGCAACATTCATTACAGCATAAAGTCCCAACAAGTTATGACCCTTAACTTTCTTGAGTAATGCCGTGCCTACAAAACGTCCGATGGTAAAAACAACTAGAGAGATTGTAAGGAAGTTGGCAGCCACCTTTTCGGGTGTACCGGGCATCGTACCCTGTATGTAGCGAATAAGGTAACTCCAGATACAAACCTGCGCACCGACATAAAAGAACTGAGCCAATACGGCTTGTTTGAAATGGCGTTTGCCAAAAATAAATTTAAGAGTGCTTTTTGCAGAGCTTTGCTCAGAAGCTTCTTCGTCTTTTACGGTCGGAAATTTGGTAATAGCAATAGCCAAAGCTGCAATCAATATCACCATACCAATTACCAGATAAGGGGTTTGAACGGCCAACGCTTCAGTTTGATGGTAAGCCTTTATCGCTTCGGGAGCCATAGCCGCCAGTTGTTCTTTCGAATATTCCACGCCGGAGAAAATAAAATGTTGTCCTACCAAAATTCCTGTCACACAGCCAATAGGATTGAACGATTGCGCCAGATTAAGGCGAAAAGTAGCCGTTTCAGGAGCGCCCAACACCGATACATACGGATTGGCGGCTGTTTCCAGAAATGCCAGACCGGAAGCAATTACAAATAAAGCAAACAGAAAGAACCCATAAGAAGCCAGATTAGCAGCCGGGAAAAAGAGAAAAGCACCCGTGGCATAAAGCAACAGGCCGATTATAATGCCTGACTTGTAATTAAAACGGCGCATTACCAACGAAGCCGGAATGGCAAACAAGAAATAGCCCATATAAAAAGCCGATTGTACCAAACCCGATTGAAAATCGGTCAATTCGAACGTCTTTTTAAACTGCTTGATGAGAATATCATTCAGGTTACCGGCCATTCCCCACATAAAGAAAAGACTGATAATGAGAACAAACGGAATCAGATAACTTGCTTTCTGAACTTTTGCATCGAGCGATGCGGTGGCGACAACGGCCTTGGGTGAATTAAAATTTGAAGTTTGCATAATTTTGTGTTTTTATGATTCAAGGAATTGATTACCAAACGACTTCTGTTTCTTTTTGAGCTATAAATGATTTGAGTTGATCGAGAGTGTATGCCGGACAGGCACCGTCGCGTGAAGCAACAAATGAACCTAAGGCTGATGCATATTTCATTCTATCACAAGGCGCAGCACCTTGCAGTTTTTGGGCAAGAAATGCAGCCAGGAAAGAATCACCGCTACCAACGGTATCCTGAACTTCAACCGGATAAGCAGCAATAGAACACGTTTCCGAAGCAGAATAATAAGAGGCTCCATCCCCACCCCGTGTAACAATTACTTCGTCAATTCCGAAACGTTCCTGCAACGTTCTTACACTGGCAGCTTCATTATCGGTACTTAGCAAATACCATTGCGACAACAGATACAGCTCATTTTCGTTCATCTTTAACAGATTACACTTTTCAAGCAGTTGTTCAACTATCTCTGAATTGTAAAACGGAGCACGCAGATTAATATCAAACACTTTGTATTGAGCCTTGTCCAAAAGGCGGAAGAGCGTTTCGCGCGAGGTTTCTCCACGGGCAGCCAGACTACCGAAAACAAATGCATCAGCCTTTGAAACAAGAGCTTCCTGCTCTTCACTACAGCAGATATAATCCCAGGCAGCATGATGCTGAATGGTATATTCCATCTCGTTTCCGGGTAAAATCTTTGCAATCACCTGGCCGGTAACATGTTCGGTATCGCGGGGACAATAACCGGCCGGAATCTGCCATTGGTCCAGCAAATTAAGCAAGCGCAGTCCCATTTCATCGGCACCCACACGAGAGATCATATGGCTGTCGACACCGAACTTTCTCAGGTGATAAGCCACATTCATCGGAGCTCCGCCGGGTTTCACCTGATTGGGGAAAACATCCCATAGCACTTCTCCGAAACAAACAACTGATTTTGATACATTTTCCATGATAAATAAAATATTTTGGGAGTTCAATTTTCAAAAGACAGAATTTGTTTAAACGTTTAAACGTTAGTACAAAAAAATTATCGCAGTAAAACAGACGATTGACGAGCAACGAGTTCGGTATCCAGAGTGACCGACTTTTGCAAACTACTATCGTCAATGGTTTCAAGCAACAGATTCACAGCCTCTCTGCCAAGATCGGTCATAGGCTGTTTCACATAAGAGACGGGAGCATAAAAAAGATCGAAAGCGTCGGTTTCGTCAAAACCCACAACAGCAACCTGATCCGGCACTTTAATATTCAACGAGTTGAGATATTTCAAACCTGCCACTGTCAGCAAGTTAGTCGTAAAGAAAACAGCATCCACCGGTTCGGGCAAAGCCAGAAAACCGGCAATCGCTTCCGCAACATCTTCTGCCACGTGGTCGATACGTATCTCTCCCACAGCAGCATCATCGCCCAAAAGATCGATGGCACCGCGCTTACGTTCATTCAAATGGTGCAAAGCAGTGGCATACGTCACAATACCTATCTTCCGGCGGCCATTCTCCATCAAATGATGGATAGCTGAAGCCGCGGCCGAATAGTTGTTGATTGATACGCAATTGGATGTAATTTCCGGGAAATAGCGGTCAATCATCACGAACGGAATGCCGATTTGCTTCAGGTATTGAGCCTGAGTTTGAGTATTTTCGGGAAAAGCGATGATAAAGCCGTCGACCTGACGATTCAAAAACAGCTTAATAAGCTTTTCGGTTTTCGAGGCTTTTTCGTCCGAACTGCCAAAAATCACCGAGTAGCCGGCTTTTTGCGCTTCGTCTTCAATAATCCGAGCAATCTGGGAAGAAAATGGGTTGGCAATATCGGCCACAATCAAACCGATGGTCATGGTCTTTTGAGCCTGAAGGCTGCGGGC
>JAUZOL010000294.1 GCA_030706455.1 Bacteroidota bacterium | reverse complement strand
TTCGGTAGGAAAACCACCGCAACCGCCAGACTGCTTACCATCGACTTCCACCACCCAATAGACCGAGCGGGGAGTTTGAAACAGCTGATAAAGCGCATCGGTAGTTGGGTCTGTAAACACCGTTCCCGGACGGGCAACACCATGCTCGCTCAATACGCTACGGATTATTTCAGCCAGCTCCTGATTGTCATCCCGATGAATTTTGCGGAGAGTGATGGTGTTATTCATTCAGATACGAATCCTTGAAACCGAGAAAATAGAGAATACCGTCCAAACCAATTGTAGAAAGCGACTGACGAGCATTTTCCTTCACCTTGGGTTTGGCATGAAAAGCAATTCCCAATCCGGCAACACCCAGCATCGGAAGGTCGTTGGCCCCATCACCCACCGCAATGGTTTGGGCAATGTCCACCTTTTCCACCTGAGCTATCAGGCGCAACAGTTCGGCCTTGCGTTTGCCATCCACAATATCGCCCACGTAGTTACCGGTTAGTTTGCCATCCACAATTTCCAGTTCGTTGGCATACACGTAGTCGAAGTTATATTTTTGTTTCAGATAGTTTCCGAAATAAGTAAATCCCCCCGAAAGCACCGCAATTTTGATACCCACGCGTTTCAATACACTCACCAAGCGATCCAGTCCTTCAGTGATGGGCAGGTTTTCGGCAATTTCGTGCATCACCGACTCGTCGAGTCCCTTGAGCAGCTTAACACGACGGGCAAAACTTTCGGAGAAATCGATTTCACCACGCATGGCCGCTTCGGTAATGGCCCGCACCTCGGCACCCACGCCGGCACGTTCGGCCAGTTCATCGATTACTTCGGTTTCTATAAGCGTAGAGTCCATGTCAAAGCAAATGAGGCGGCGGCTGCGTCGGTACATGTCGTCTTCCTGAAACGAGACATCGAGTTGCAGGCGGGTACTCAGATCCATAAACATTCTCTGCATATCCTCCTTATTGCTGGGAGTTCCGCGCACAGATAACTCCACGCACGATTTAGAACTGCGCACATCTTCTTTAAGAGGAATACGACCTGTCAGGCGCTGAATCATATCAATATTCAATCCCTGATCGGCGACAACTTTGGTGACTTCAGCAATTTGTACTGCCGTAAGTTTGCGTCCCAATAGAGTGATGATATAACGGTTTTTACCCTGAAGGCTCACCCAACGTTCGTAGCGTTCTTCTGTGATAGGAGTAAATTTGATTCCCACCCCCAGTTCGTACGATTTGAAAAGTAGCTCCTTCATAATCTCGCCGGAGTTACTACTTTGAGTTCTATAGAGGATACCTAATGCCAGGTGGTTATGAATATCGGCTTGCCCGATATCGAGGATAAATGCGCCGTAATGTGCAAGAATTTCGGTAAGAGCCGAGGTCACACCCGAACGGTCCTCTCCCGAAATGTTGATCAGAACAATTTCGTCTGTAGTGGTCATAAATGTAAAACTAATACTATTTGCGGCTGCAAAAGTAAGGAAAAAGTTTTAACAGGGAAATGAATGAAATGCTACAAATCCGCGAAAAATGATATTTACCTCAAGAAGCCATACTCATTTGTGATACCGTTTTAACTAAATGAATCAGACAATACTACCAATTCACCACCCCAAGCGTTTGTAGCAACAAAGCCAGATTGAGCAAAATAACTATCGCAGCAATGCCCGAAATAAGAAAGATGGTTCGTTTTTTGTTGGCATATTTTCCCATCACTTTTTTGGAAGAGGTGAGATAAACCTGAAGAAGTACTGTTATAGGCAGTTGAATACTCAGCAGCATCTGAGACAGTAACAAACCCTGGAACGGATCGGAGATAAAGAAGATAACCACCACAGCACCCACAATGGAGATCAGCACACCCCAACGCGAGTGATTATCGCGAATGTCGTAGGGTTCGGCAAACAAGCCAGCAAAGATGGTACCGCCCGCCATACCCGAAGTAACACAAGAAGCAATACCGGCCATCAAAAGAGCCACCGCAAAAATAGCGGATGCATTACTACCTAACAACGGTTGCAACAATTCGTGTGCCTGTTGTAACTCGTCAACCGGCTTACCCACTTTAAAAAAGGTGGCCGCTGCCATAATAAACATAGCACTATTAATAGCCCAACCCACAAACATAGACAACAACGTATCGGCAAATTCGTATTTCAACAATTTACGGATCGAAGCATCGTCTCGTTTATGCAGTTGTCGGCTCTGTATCACTTCCGAATGGAGAAATAGGTTATGAGGCATAACCACAGCACCCAACACACTCAAAACAACCAATAAGGATCCGTGCGGTATCTGAGGAGTCACCGTTCCTAAAGCCACCTTGCCCCACTCCACATTGACGAGCGAAAGTTCGTATATAAACGAGATGCCGATCAGCGAAACAAAGCCGATGATCCAGCGCTCTATTTTTCGATAGGAGTTGGTAAGCAACAATATCAGTACAACAACCGCCGACATCACAGCACCCAGCTTTAGCGGCACGTTAAACAACATCTGCAAAGCGATAGCCGCTCCCAGTATTTCGGCAAGCGAAGTGGACACCGAAGCAATCATGGCCGTACCCAAAACCGAGCGGGAAACCACCGGTCTCAAGTGCGTAGTAGCAGCTTCCGAAAGACATAAGCCGGTAGCAATACCAAGGTGTGCCACATTATGTTGCAGCACGATCAACATCAGCGTACTGAGCGTCACAACCCAAAGCAAGGTATAGCCATAACCTGCTCCACCGGCAATATTCGTTGCCCAGTTACCCGGATCAATAAAGCCCATGGTAACCAGCAATCCGGGACCAATGTACTTCAGCACTTCGAGCCCGCCCAGTACCGGATGGTGACCAACTTTACTGAATAAATTTTTCAACATAAATCAAGAACAAAGAGAAAAGAAAAAAGAATAAAGACGAATAGGATTATCTTTTATCATTTACCCAATCACAATTTTATTTAGGAACAGTCCACTGAGTACTTAACTAC
>JAUZOL010000293.1 GCA_030706455.1 Bacteroidota bacterium | reverse complement strand
TGCTGTAAAACATGAACAGGGTGAATATTGGCTTAACATTGAATATCCGGCACTTAAAGGGTGTATCTATTGCAGTTATATGCCCGTGCGCAACAACTTCAGAACCATTGCCGAAGATTGCCGGAAATTTGTTTATAAACACACGGTAAAGGCGGAGGCAATTACTGAGCAACCGTATGAAAATCCGGATCGTAAAGTTTACGGAATTCTTTATGAAATCAAAGGAGATGCAGCTTCTCCAATCCAGTTTATGTTAACAGACAGCACGCATCATGTATTACGGGGTGCGCTCTATTTCGATGCTGTCCCAAACAAAGATTCCATTGCTCCGGTACTAAATTATGTTCGGAAAGACATTATTCGTCTGATTGAAACAACCAGATGGAAATAAACCGCTGTCAATTATGTTGCTTGAAAAAAAGACAATCGCGGACGGCACGTTGATCGGTATCTGGAAAATCGAAGAAACGGAAGAACAGTTTTTGCAGCTTTTTGAGGAAACAACCCCTCTTTTAGAGGAGATAAAAGATGTTTCCAATCCAACCAAAAGATGCGAAAAACTTGCAGTAAGAGCTCTTTTCAAATTTCTGACAGGAGAAGAAAAGAGAATTGTTTATATGCCTTCCGGAAAACCGGCTCTGCTTGACAGATCGTTCAACATAAGCATTTCTCATACAAAAGGATACGCCGTTATCGCACTCAACAAACACCGGATTGTCGGCGTTGACATTGAGGCGATGAGCGACAGAGCTCATCGGATCAATCATCGCTTCATGAATATTAAAGAACGTGAAGCTCTTGACAAGAGTAGTGAACCTGTCGTATCTTTGCTGCATTGGTCGGCAAAAGAGACCGTTTACAAACTTCTTTCGAGAGAAGGAGTTGATTTTGAAAAGGAAATTTTAATCCAACCATTTAAATTAGAAGACAAAAAACTAAAAGCTTCTGAAAGTCACACTACTGACCGAAAGGAGTTTACAATATATTTTGAGGTTACCAGTAGCTATGTACTGACAATGGGCATGTACATATAGTCTCAGCAGGACTATAAAAATCAAGCGAACGTTTAACCGGAATCATTGGTATTAGAAACTTTGAACCTGAATTTTACATTATGTCAGATAACATTCAAAACATCACAGATTTAACCGACAAAGAGTATAAATACGGCTTTGTCACCGACATAGAGACAGACGTTATCCCCAAAGGATTGAATGAAGATGTCATTCGCCTGATTTCTCAAAAGAAAGAAGAACCGGAATGGTTATTACAGTTCCGTCTCGACGCATACAACCATTGGTTGACGATGGAGATGCCACACTGGCCTCATTTGAAAATCCCGGAAATCAACTATCAGGATATCGTTTATTTTGCAGCACCTAAAAAGAATGCTCCGCAATCACTGGACGAAGTAGATCCGGAACTGTTGAAGACTTTCGACAAACTCGGGATTTCATTGAACGAACAAAAACAACTTTCGGGCATTGCCGTGGATGCGGTAATGGACAGTGTTTCGGTAAAAACCACTTTCCGCGAAACGCTGGCCGAACTTGGTATTATTTTCTGCTCGTTTAGCGAAGCCGTAAAAGACTACCCCGATCTGGTAAAAAAATATTTAGGATCGGTGGTTTATTATCGCGACAACTATTTTGCTGCGCTCAATTCGGCTGTATTCAGCGATGGATCGTTTGTTTATATTCCAAGAGGCGTACGTTGCCCAATGGAATTATCGACCTACTTCCGTATCAACGCAAAAAACACCGGACAGTTTGAACGCACGCTGATCGTGGCCGAAGACGACAGCTACGTTTCTTATCTCGAAGGTTGTACGGCTCCGATGCGCGACGAAAACCAGCTCCACGCAGCGATTGTTGAGATTTACATACACGACCGCGCCGAAGTAAAATATTCTACTGTTCAGAACTGGTATCCCGGCGACAAAAACGGCAAAGGCGGTATCTATAACTTCGTAACCAAGCGTGCTCTTTGCAAGGGCATTGCCTCTAAAGTATCGTGGACACAGGTAGAAACTGGCTCTGCCATCACCTGGAAATATCCCAGCTGCGTTCTGGCCGGAGATAATTCATCCGGCGAATTTTATTCTGTTGCCGTTACCAATAACTATCAGCAGGCCGATACCGGAACCAAAATGATTCACATTGGCAAAAACACCAAAAGTCATATTATTTCCAAAGGGATCTCGGCAGGCAAAAGCCAGAACAGCTACCGCGGATTAGTTCGTGTGTTGCAGAAAGCCGAAAATGCCCGCAACTACTCGCAATGCGACAGTCTGCTATTGGGAAGCGAATGCGGAGCTCACACTTTCCCTTATATGGAAGTGAACAACGATTCGGCTCAGATTGAACACGAAGCAACCACTTCAAAAATCGGCGAAGATCAGATTTTCTATTGTAACCAGCGCGGCATCTCTACCGAAGACGCTATCGGACTGATTGTGAACGGATATGCGAAGGACGTGCTCAACAAATTGCCAATGGAATTTGCCGTGGAAGCTCAAAAGTTATTACAAATATCATTGGAGGGTTCGGTTGGATAATTATGTACGGAACTCTATACCTTATACCGACAACGATGGGAGAATGCGATCTAAACCGCGTTCTCCCTTCTTATAATGCAACGGTAGTCAATGCGCTGCAACATTTCATAGTCGAAGATATCCGCACGGCGCGCCGTTTTCTCAAGAAGGTGAACCGCGAAATCGATATCGACTCGCTGACCTTTGCCACACTCAACGAACAAACACGAGCCACGGAATTTGGGGATCTGCTGAAACCTCTATTAGAAGGGAAAGATGTGGGCGTAATCTCCGAAGCCGGTTGTCCCGCCATCGCCGATCCCGGAGCCGACGTGGTACGTTTGGCCCAGGAAAAAGGCATCAAAGTAGTGCCTTTTGTGGGTCCGTCGTCTATTTTACTGTCATTAATGGGCTCCGGTTTCAACGGACAGAATTTTGCATTTGTCGGTTATTTGCCAATCGAACCTCA
>JAUZOL010000292.1 GCA_030706455.1 Bacteroidota bacterium | reverse complement strand
GGAATTTTTGTTAAACCCAAATTCCGCTATTGCGGAATTTGCCCGTAGGGCTGACGAAAAATAATATTTTTGTCAGGGTTAACCCCGATATTTTTGCAGGTAATCTGCAAAAATCGTCGATTAATCAATAGAAATTTTTCTATTGATTAATTTGGGTTAAAATAACCAACAAGTATAAAAGTGGGATTCATTATGTAGTACTTTTGTTGCTTGTTTTAATCATTGCTCAATAAAATTATTGTCATATGAAAATGAGAGTCGGAATGGGATATGACGTCCATCAATTGGTAGAAGGACGTGAATTGTGGTTGGGAGGAATCCGTTTAGAGCATGAAAAGGGCTTGCTGGGACATTCGGATGCCGATGTGTTGATTCATGCCATTTGCGATGCCTTGCTGGGGGCAGCCGACTCTCGCGACATTGGTTATCATTTTCCCGATAATGCAGGAGAATTCAAAAATATTGACAGCAAAATATTATTGGCCAAAACTGGCACAATTATTAAAGAAAAAGGATTTGAAATCAGCAATATAGATGCTACGGTTTGTGCTCAGCGCCCGAAACTCAAAGAACGGATACCGGAAATGAAAGAGGTGCTGGCAAAATGTTTGGAAATTCCATCGGACGATATTTCTATCAAGGCCACAACCACCGAGAAGCTTGGCTTTGTGGGCAAGGAAGAAGGTATGTCGGCTTACGCTGTAGCTCTGATTTGCAAAGCTTAATTTACAAAAATGGCAAACCTGACAACATATTCAATGAAGAATTATCCGGCATTTTCGCCTCAGATGAAAATGGCCGATCTGATTCATGTCAACTATCGCAATTTGGCGGTACTCAGTCGTTTGGGTATCTCGCTTGGATTTGGAGAGAAAACGGTGGACGAGGTCTGCAAACGCCATAACGTTGATGTAAACCTGCTGCTTTTGATTTGCAACGTATTGCTCGATACCGACATGATACCGGCCGAAGAGCAAATTGCTAAATGTCCGGTAGAACAGGTAGTTCACTATTTGCAACAATCGCACCAGTACTACCTCAATGTGGCATTTCCAAACATTCAGCACTTGCTCGACAGGCTGGTAACAGCTTGCAACGAAACGCACGGGAAAGCCCTGAACCGTTTTTTTAATGAATACCGGAAAGAGGTGGAAAGTCATCTGGCGCATGAAGACCAAACGGTATTTCCGTATATTATGCAGTTGCTTAACGCTCCTAAAAAGAGTAAATTTTCCATTCGTCAATATAAGGATCGTCATGCCAATATTGAAATAAAGTTGACTGACCTCAAGAATATTATTATCAAATATATTCCTTACGACAATACGGACAATCTTAGAGATGAGCTTCTTATACAGTTGTTTAACTTCGAAGATGACCTGAACCGGCATACACTCATCGAAGAAAGACTGTTGGTACCATCCGTAATCCTTATAGAACAACAAATTTCATTAAGCTAAATTCAATGCTATGCAGGTAGACAGAGCTAAAAAACGGATTTTGCTTATTGAACCTTCGTTGATGGTGAGCAAGGGCTTTGCTTCGTTACTGGACGATGCGATTGGTTATCAGTTTGTCGCTACGTCATCCAACGTAAGCCGCATTCAGGAATTGATTGTGAGTAACCGGCCTGATATCGTAGTTTTTAATCCGTCAATAATGAGCTTTCAACACCGGACGTCGATTCGAAGCTTTATGAATATTCCTTCAGAAATGGCTTTGGTAGCGTTGGTTTACACGTTTGTAGACGAATGGATTATGGCACAGTTTGATGCCGTATTGACCGTAAACGACGACCAGACCCAGATTGTCAACAAACTGAATGGCATTAAAGTAACGGCAAATTCGTCGGATAAAGCAGAAAACGAAGAACTGAGTGACCGAGAAAACGAAATTCTGGGATGTGTCGTGAAAGGTATGACCAATAAGGAAATTGCTGAAAAACACTTTATTTCAATACATACCGTTATTACGCACCGGAAAAATATTGTTCGTAAAACAGGCATTAAATCGGTTTCGGGACTCACGGTGTATGCACTGCTTAATAACCTCATTACTTACGAGGATATTGAATAGACTTATATTGATGAAGTGTACATAAATTTCAACTACGGACCTCTCCTCCCAACCTCCTCCCCAAAGGGGAAGAGGTGCAAGACCGTGAAATGTTTAGAATTCAATTCATTTTACAGATTTACCCCTCTCTTCGGGAAAGGAGCTAGGGGAGAGGTAAAATGTCTAATAAAGATATCTCTATCATTAGAAAAGGGTAGGTTAGTGTCATCATAATCCTCATTTGTGGGGATGGTACTACCTTTGGGATGGTTGTACTTTTGCAGTGTAAAAACAACAAAAGATGACAACCTCTAAAATGAACCGTTTCTCTACTGCTTTTTTGCTCTTCCTGACAGCCGGATTAACTACTTATCTGTCGGCTCAAACTACTTCTCCTTTATCTTTCAACGCATCGTACATTGGCGACTGGGTGGTTAATATGCGTGGTGGTATTAAAACCGGCTCGACATACCTGGGACTTGCCAATCTGAAAATCGGATTTGACACAGAAAAAGCACGTCTCTGGAAAGGAGGTTCATTCTTTGTGAATGCAGGAAACACTCACGGAGGAGAACCATCTGCAAATCTGGTAGGCGATTTTCAGGGAGTGACCAATATTGAAGCCGGTAACCTTACGTTCATGTACGAGTTGTGGTATAAACAGCAAATTGATAAAATAACGGTAACTGCAGGCTTGCAGGATTTGAATGTAGATTTTGCGGCTACTTCATACGGAGCTTCGTTTAACAACAGCTCTTTCGGTATTCAGTCGAGTATCGCATCCAATATTCCTTCTCCGATTTTTCCCCTTACAGCATTAGGCGTATCTTTGCAATGGAATATCTCACCAGCCTTATCGTGGGAAGTGGCACTTTTTGATGGTACTCCCGACGAATATGAATCTAATCCTTACAATGTCCACTGGAAGCTGAGTAAAAACGACGGTTATCTGGCAAT
>JAUZOL010000291.1 GCA_030706455.1 Bacteroidota bacterium | reverse complement strand
CTTTTATTGATTGTCGTTCTTTTAATCTTATTACCTACAATGCAATCCGAACAATTTGTTGATCGTCACAACGGGATATGCCCCAATGACATGTCGAAAATGCTAAAAACCATTGGTGTTAACTCTTTGGATGAACTAATCGGTCAAACTATACCCGCAGACATCCGGCTGCCAAAAAAACTGCAACTGCCGGCTCCCATGTCAGAACATGAATATGCCGATCACATTCATGATTTATCATTGAAGAATCAATTGTTTACCAATTATATCGGTATGGGCTATTACGACACTGTAACTCCGGCTGTGATCTGGAGAAACGTGTTTGAGAATCCGGTATGGTACACTTCATATACGCCTTATCAGGCTGAGATTTCTCAAGGGAGACTTGAGGCATTACTCAATTTTCAAACCGTAATTACCGAATTAACGGCTCTTCCATTGGCAAATGCGTCTCTTCTGGACGAAGCTACCGCTGCTGCCGAAGCAATGACATTGTTTCATAATACCCGTACCCGTGCTCAGCAACAAGCCGGCGTGAATACTTTGCTGGTTGATAAGAATATTTGGCCGCAAACTCTTTCTGTACTTAAAACGCGTTCGGTTCCTCAGGGTATTCAATTGTTGGTGACAGATTTTGCCACATTTGATTTCTCTGTTCCGGTTTTTGGTGCCATCCTTCAATATCCGGATTCAAACGGAGAAGTAAGAGACTATGCTCAATTTGTGAAAAAAGCACACGAAAATGGATGTAAAGTAGCTGTTGCTGCCGATTTGCTGGCTTTGACACTGTTAACGCCTCCGGGAGAATGGGGCGCTGATGTTGCTTTCGGTACTACTCAGCGTTTTGGTATTCCGATGGGATACGGCGGTCCTTCGGCAGCTTATATGGCAACCCGGGATGAATTTAAACGTGATATTCCCGGTCGTATAATCGGTATATCGAAAGATGTTCATGGAAAACCGGCGTATCGTCTTGCTTTGCAAACACGAGAACAACATATTAAGAGAGAACGTGCCACATCAAATATTTGTACGGCTCAGGCTTTGCTGGCTACAATGGCTTCGTTCTACGCTGTTTATCATGGCCCGGACGGTTTGAAGAAAATTGCAGAACGCATCCATACATATGCTATGCAGCTTTCTGCTCAGCTCGGCATACTTGGCTTCAACAATTTGAACAGCACTTATTTCGATACGTTGAAAATTGAATTGCCTAAGGGTGTTTCTGTTGAAGTAATAAAAGAAAAAGCGCAACAACGTAAAATCAATTTCAGATATTTCGTTTCGGGTGAGATTGGTATCAGTCTCGATGAAACGGCTACGGAAACGAAACTTAAAAGCATCATTGAATTGTTCGCTGAAGTGGTGGGTAAGCAAACAGAACAAGCATTACCAACTGTAACGAATGATGTCATTCCGACAAACTTACAACGGGTTTCAGCATATCTTCAGCAGTCTGTATTTAGTAGCTATCGTTCCGAAACAGACCTGATGCGATATATCAAAAAACTCGAACGCAGGGATATTTCTCTGGCTCATTCCATGATTTCACTGGGATCGTGCACTATGAAGCTGAATGCAGCTTCCGAAATGCTTCCTCTCAGCAGTCCGTACTGGGGAGCAATGCACCCTTTTGCACCAACGGAACAAGCCGAAGGTTATCACCTTTTGTTTGAAGGATTGAAATCTTATCTGGCAGAAATTACAGGATTACCCGCTGTTACTCTGCAACCAAATTCCGGAGCTGCAGGCGAATATACAGGTCTGATAACTATTCGCAATTATTTCATTGATAAAGGCGAAACTCAACGTAATGTGGTGCTGATACCTGCTTCTGCCCATGGTACCAACCCGGCAAGCGCAGCTCAGGCCGGATTTAAAGTGGTGGTTACTGCCTGTGACGAAAACGGAAATGTGGATGTGGCAGACCTTAAAGCAAAAGCGGAACAAAATAAAGATGTTCTGGCTGCACTGATGATTACCTATCCGTCGACTCACGGTGTGTTCGAGGTGGCTATCCACGAAATATGCGATATTATCCATTCTAACGGAGGTCAGGTTTACATGGACGGTGCCAATATGAATGCTCAGGTAGGATTGACTTCTCCGGCATTTGTGGGTGCTGATGTGTGTCACCTTAACCTTCATAAAACCTTTGCTATTCCTCATGGTGGCGGGGGCCCCGGAGTAGGCCCTATTTGTGTTGCCGAACATTTGGCGAAATACCTTCCGCAGCATCCGGCTATTGATGAAAATGCACAATATACAGCTGTGGCAGCATCGCCATACGGCAGTGCAAGTGTTCTTCCAATTTCTTATGGCTATATTCGGATGCTTGGAGCCGAAGGCTTAACGAAAGCGACGGAAGTTGCAATTCTAAATGCAAACTATCTGGCAGAAAAATTGAAAGATACTTACGGTATTGTTTACACCGGAGCAACGGGCAGGGTAGGGCACGAAATGATTCTGGAATGCCGTCATTTCAAAGGATCAGCCGGGATTACAGAGACCGACATTGCCAAACGTCTGATGGACTTTGGATTTCATGCTCCGACTCTTTCATTTCCGGTACATGGCACGTTGATGGTGGAACCGACTGAAAGCGAATCATTGGCAGAACTGGATCGCTTTGTGGAAGCAATGTTGACCATCTACAATGAAATCAAAGAAATAGAAAACGGAACGGCAGACAAGACCGATAACGTGTTGTTGAATGCACCACACTGTGAGTTCGAAATTGCAGCTGATGAATGGTCGCATCCTTATTCCAGAACCAAAGCAGCATATCCGCTTGAATGGGTAAAAGACAATAAATTCTGGTTGCAGGTTGGCCGTATAGATAACGCATTCGGCGACAGAAATCTGACATGTTCCTGCCAGTGCTGATCTCTTCTGTAATAGAACAGCACAGTCAGGAATAACGATATTTGTTTATAAACATTGATCTTTTTGAAATGGACTCAACGCAACTACATTTGCCCGAACCTGCATTGCGGCGTTTGCCGTGGTATTTATCATATGCAAAGCTCGCTT
>JAUZOL010000290.1 GCA_030706455.1 Bacteroidota bacterium | reverse complement strand
CTTGTGCTGGAAATCAGAGTGGTTTGTAACCACAAACAACTTTCAGCGAAGCTAATCAGTTACAAACTGATTCTATTTTACGTCCAAGTTACACTTCGTTAAACTTGAACGAGAATCTGCCAAACTTGCGCCATCAGGGGCAACATATTATCAACATGCCCACCTAAACTGGCTCCTGCCGTCCTTAGTTTATAGAATTGAATAATTACTTTTATCTTTCAATTGGAGTTGTCCAAACATCTTCATTTATTTTTACTCCCTTATCATCAAAAAGCAAATATGTTCTATGTAATTCTGAGATTAACATTTCTTCAAATGAATTCCATTGAAATAATGAAGTCGCATCATCTCTGTCGCAGTAGTGAACTATATTTGTTTCTTTGTCTATATATATACACGACCCATCCCATTTATATCCGCCAATAAAGAAATAGCTATCTTTGGCATTATAAGGTCTTTCTTCAATATTTTTTGTTATTATTGAAAATGGTTGGCGGCTTTCATCTACAGATCTTATATAATTTCTCCTCAAACCATCTAATGAAAAAGTTCCAACCAAAATATCTAATCCATTACTAAATTTTGTCAAGAAGTTTCTATAATCAATAGGTATATTTGTACCCAGCTCATCCTCCAATAATTTAACATCATTCTCTCTTAGAGGTAGATATATTGAATTCAACCATGCTGCAGGTGCAATATGTGGTGCTTTCCCTATTAGTGTTTCACCCGTAGAAATAGATTTCTCAATACCTAGATATTCAAACTTGAAAATTAAATCTTTGTAGCTATTCATTTGGAGTTCTGTTTATTTTTTGTCCACTTGATTGATTTCTATAATTGCCGTTATGCTCATTTAGATGCTCCCTACCCCCGCTGCCGCCCCTCTTGTTCCAAGTTTGCCTGATGTTTAGCGCAAGTTTGAGCGAAGCGGTAACTTGTGCTGGAAATCAGAGTGGTTTTCAACCACAACTGAAAATCAGCGAAGCTAAACCAGAGAGGTTTGTAACCATTTATTATGCCGGCTCAATATTAACCCGACCTTTGTCTCCTGCAAAATCGACGGCACTGCTGTATGGATATTCTTCTACACGATCGACAAAACCAGCCCGTATAGGATTTTCGTGTATATAGGCTATGGCACGATCGATAGCATACGCTTCTCTTCCAAGTTCTTCCGGTTGGTTGTGCTGTTGCCAGAATTGATACTTCGAGTTGTTGCAATTCTTCTCTCCTGCCCGTCTGAACATCCAAAGCATCCATTCCTTTCGGCTCTCCTGTGGGTTCTCTTCTATCTCTTTTAGTATGGCCTTCGATGTATGTCGTTTCAGATCTCTCATAACAACTTCCAATGCCCCGGCTTTACTGGCAATTACCAAATGGACATGATTACTCATAATAACCCAGGCATACACTACTAAGCCCTTTTCCTGAATACAATAATTGAGACTCTCCACTACAATATCTTTGTATACACGACGAGTGAACACATCTATCCAGTTTACAGTTGCAAAACTCACAAAGTAAACCCCATCCGGTTTGTAAAATTTGTACTTACGGCTCATAGCTAATCTACTGGTTAAGCGCAAATATAAAGGAAAGTTTTCAACTTTCAACCAAGTACAACTTGGTTAATTTTCCAGTCCAAGTTACGGCTATCGCCGAAAACTTGAACTAGTCAATCTGCCATACTCGCGCCATCAGGGGTGCATCCATGCTTTATAATGGAATTACATTCACATTCTGAGCATTGGAGTGTAACAACATTTTTAGCACATGATAGTTGGTTTTCGTTCATACCTGATCTTTTTAAGTCGTTTTGCGGCTTTAAAAAGAGATAGCAGCAGGCAAATTACCTACTGCTATCTCTTTATGTTTGTATTTTATTATTGAAATTCAGACGTTAAAACATCTCCAACATTTCTGATACATTACCCTTAAATTAAAAGAGGAAGCAGGCAAAACTACCTGCTTCTTACAATCCGGAATTGCAATTTTTATTTTGAATGCCAGACTATTATCTTCTCATCCATAAATTTGATATATTACCACATTCCCATATTATTGACATTGATTCGTGATTGACAGTTTCTTCAAATGAATCATATTATTTTCCATATCTTCCTTTGTTGGCATATTTATTTGTATTGCTTTTATAAATGCTTCAAAGTCTGTAATTTTATTGCCTCTTTTTCTTGCATCTAATTGTATATTAAAAGCTATAGATCTCAATAGTCCAGGAAAACCATATACTACATTTTTAGTCACTTGCCCTTCCGAAAAAAACCACTCTTTCATTAATTGATAAATTTTCTTTTCAGTATCACCAGAAAGAATCTTTCCGCAAAGATAAAATTGAGGTTTCGCCTCTCTTAGAACAAATGCAATTCTATTTAAAAAATCATCGGAAATGTTCCTGCGAACACCAAGTCTATCAATATTTAAAACATTACCAATAGAATCAATAGTAAAAGAGATGTTAAACGTAGATTTATCTTTAAATAAAATTTTCAATGAGTCTTTTCCCATAACTTTCAAAATAACATTACCAATTACAGCATTATTTTTAAGGATACAGTCATCTGTATTAAAATTAATGTTTATTTGTCCATGGACAAAAGATGCAGAGAAGACAAAGGAAAAATAAATCAATAGAATTAATTTCTTATTTTCCATAAGTATATTGAATTAGATTGATTAAACTATATGGTTTGACAGTTGTTGGTGCTGAATAATGAGGATCTCCATTTGAAATATGATGCATTCTATTATAATCTGCTCCTCTTGTTCCAAGTTTGCTCCCGCTGCACTTTTTATTCCAAGTTTGCCTGATGTTCAGTCCAAGATACCGCTTCGCTCATCTTGAACCAGTCAATCTGCCATGCTTGCGACATCAGGTGTTTTCACCTCTTGTTCCAAGTTTGTCTGATGTTTAGCGCAAGATTGAGCGAAGCGGTATCTTGTGCTGGAAATCAGAGTGGTTTGTAACCACAAACAACTTTCAGCGAAGCTAATCAGTTACAAACTGATTCTATTTTACGTCCAAGTTACACTTCGTTAAACTTG
>JAUZOL010000029.1 GCA_030706455.1 Bacteroidota bacterium | reverse complement strand
TCCGTCCAGATATACCAGTTGGAATAGCGGTTTTTCTGCTGTTGAGCAGAGGCCTTAAACCACGGATGCTCCATCGACGTATAACTTGCCACGAAATCGAACAAGACATGGAGTCCTCTTTTATGAGATTCTGCAAACCGAGTTTTGGCATCGTTGTTAGTTCCATAACGGTGTGCTACCTTATAGTAGTCGGAAATATCGTATCCGGCATCACAAAACGGAGATTCGAAAAAGGGATTGAGCCAGATAGCATCCACGCCAAGACTTTTGATATAATCCAACTTTTGGGTAATGCCTTTAAGATCGCCGATACCATCACCATCGGAATCATAGAATGTTTGAGGATAAATTTGGTAAAACACAGCATTTTTAGCCCAATCGGGACAATCGGGTACCGTATAAGCTCCGGTTATATGAGCTGCATCCTGTACCTGACTTTCGGCTCGTTGAGATGCCACTAGAGCAAGAAAAATAAAAAACAAGACCTTGAAACTGCTATTTTTCATTTTCAAAAAGATTAAGGTTATAAACGAAAGATGGCTTCAAAGATACGATAACTTTAATTGTTGACCAATAAAAAAGCACTTTACTTCTCTGTGGTTATGGCATTAAACCACACAAAAGCAAAGTGCTTCTATTATCAATTATATCCAAATCTTATTCCGCTACCGGAAGAGAATCGGCATAGCGAAGGTTATTTATCTGCACTGACGTACGACGAAACCTGGTCGGTAGGGCCGCTGACATATTTCGGATAGTTGGGATAAGAGCACAACAAATAACCGGCGCCTTGTTGTTTCGGGCTGATCCGGCCTTTCGCATCAACCATCAGCGTTTTTGCAGGTGCCTGTTTTTGTTCCACCCAGTTCACCAGCATATCCATATTATCATCACCGTTGGGAGATGGGATATTTTTCACGTCCACAGGTTTGCCTTCACCGTTCATCTTATAGCTACGTCCCGACAAACCATGCCCGGCTTGCGGCACTACGTACATACGTGCAAACTTGTCAATTGTAGGACGTCCCATTTTGTCGAGCAACGACTGATAATAGTCGAGTTGAGCACCCGGTGATGCAATATTATCCATCGTGCCGATGGTAAGAATCATTTTACCCCCGTTTTTATAGAAAGCTGAAAGATCGGGATTGGTAGAATCGAGCCATTCAGAGAGCAATTTGCGACGCTCATTCCATTTCCCTCCTTCAACATAATCGAGCGGGTTGGCTTTGATATCCTGCATGAGGAATCCTGTCACACCCAGTGTACCCATAAAATTGTGGATCTGTGCGTTTTCAGCAGCGCCCTCCTGCCCTTTGTAACGACGGCCGTCAATCATACCAAAACCATCAGGTTCAATCGTGGGAAGCCACATGCCAAAGCTTTTTACGCCGTTGGCCAACGGTGTGGTAAACTTGTAGTTGCTGTATTCAAACTCCATCGTTTTGATCTGCTCGTCGGTCAGTTTAGCCGATGTCGATTTATCAGACGGATCGGGATCTGTATTGTTAGGAGCACGCAAAGCTGCCCAGGGATCTTTCGGGCCGATGCGATCGTTTACGTTGAAAATAGCACGGGCAGCCATGTAGTTATTGATAATACCGTCGGAAAGGCCGTCAAGTTTATCACATTGACGCAAGAATTCGGCGCGAATGGCATTCACCTTGGCTGGAGTAACCCAGTTCTTTGCCGGAATTTCCTGAATACGGATCAGTTCGGGAGCCAACATCAGGCTCGAGAAATTAACAATGGGCACATTTGCAATTATACCGTTATAATCTTTCGGGTAACGTTGCGCTACGGTCAGAGCCTCGAGGCCTCCGTGCGAAGTTCCCACATAGTAGTTGTACGCAGGACGTTTCCCGTACAATCTTTCCATAATCACCATGGCGGCATCGTGCGTTTTTTTCATCTGCATGTACCCCATGTTTTTGATAGCCTCATCGTTCATCGCCCACTCATCGCCCAGAGTGGGACCCGAGGTCAATGGTTTTTGTTGCGGTCCGCCGAAACCCATACCACCGGCCTGGTGTCCCGAATCACTTCCATAAAGCGCAAATCCTTTATTGATCAACGGATTTTTACCTTCTCTCACGGTAATGGTTCCGTTCATACCACCACCACCGGCTTGCATGGCGTGTTGTGTCCAACTGGCAGGAAGAATGACGCGGAAATTAATCGGCCAGCCTTGCGGATCAACCGGAAAGATGGAGCCTTCAACTATTGCATAAGCCGGAGTAGTTTCTGTTGCTTCAATCCAGCGCGGCTCATACAACTTTACCGATCCTACTGGCTCTCCTATCTGTGAAGGAGCAATGGAGGTACCGACTTTTGTCAAATCGGCCTTTGTGATGGAAATAGTCTTGCTCTGGGCAAAAGCCATATTTCCAATCAAAAGAAACGATACAAGGATAATACTACCTATTTTTCTCATGTTTTTAAGATTAATACCGGATGAAAACCGCATGATAAACTTTCATCCTTTATACATACAAAAACGAATCATGCTCGTTCGCATTGATAATCAAACATCAATATCAATTAGCGCATTTTATTTTACAATCGATTTTTGTCGATCACTAAACACTATAACAGGACAGCATATTATCTGCCGCCCTGTTAAAAACAATATTCACACACGAATAACCCTTCTACTTTTGAATCTTAAGTTGGAGAATGTTGATCGAATATGGAGCCAGTTTCTGCGAGAACGTTGTACCGATTCCCTTGATGGCAAATGTAGCCGGCACAATCTTTTTTGGTTCGCTGATAGTATTGGTATCTTCGGGCTTTGCACCTTTAATCACCACTATCGTCGCGTTCTTATCCACTTTAGCCAACCCTTTCAGATTGATTTCCAGGGGCTGCAACTTACTCGAAGCATTCACCACTTTCAGATAGATCATTCCGGTTTTATCGTCCTGCGTAGCCGAATAGAAGATTACCGGAACCGGAGCCGGTTTAGTTCCGTTTATGCTGTCTCTCTTAGACAACGGAGGATTCTGAGTAGGAATATTAATCGCTGTCGTTGGTACGATTTTATTCCCTAAATATTCGCTAAATGCTTTTTGAACATAATAAGACGGAGAACCGAAAGCTGTCAGTGCATTGTAACCGATTAGGTCGGAATCCCATTGCCAGGCTTTAGGGGCTGTCGACGTAGCCGTATTCACGTTGACAAAAAGCGGGGCATAGCACGACATAATAATAAGATCTGAATTGCGTTCCATACCCGTCATCCAGGCCGCATCACCCAACGCAGCATGAAGATTGGTGGTGGGTGCACCTTCGCGGGTAGCCCATTCGCCCACAAAAACCTTTGAACTTTTACGGTCGTATTTATCGTATTGAGAAGCATTGGCAAACATCTCCCACGAATTACGATAGTAGTGTTCGTCCATCACATCCGGCTTTTTACCAGTCACTTTCAAATCGGGGTTCTGCGTATCGGTAATGGTTGAGATACAGGTCAGTTGCGGGTATTTTTTTTCAATCGCTTCGCGGAACTGTTTGAAACGTCCGTCGTAGCTGTTGGTACGGTCGAACCAATCTTCGTTACCAATCTCCACGTAGGTAAGTTTAAATGGCTCGGGATGTCCGTCTGCGGCACGTTTTGCACCCCAGTAAGTCGATTTATCTCCGGTAACGTATTCTATTTCATCCAGAGCATCTTCCACGTAGGGTTTGAGGAGCGGTCCGGCATCCACGTGGTCGCCGTTGAGAGAATAACCGGCATATACTCCCAAAACAGGTTCTGCGCCGATTTCCTCACACCACATCAGAAATTCGTAAAGCCCCATCCCGTCGGTCGGTCGGTAACCCCAGGAACCTTTATGTCCGGGACGGTTATCGATTGGTCCTAAGGTTGTTTTCCATGGAAAAGCATTGGCAAAATCGGGTCCTTCGAGGAAATTTCCTCCCGGGAAACGCAGGAATTTCGGCTTCATATCCACCATCATCTGAGTCAGATCGATACGGTTACCGTTCGGACGGTTATTATAGGTTGGCGGAAACAGCGATACTAAATTGAAGTAGTAAAGACCCGTGCGATCGGTCGAAATCACAAATCGGGCATCGGCTGTAGGTTCTACATTGGCAGCGGTAGTCAATGTCACCTCATATTTTTTCCAGAAAGTGCTTTTTTCAAGCGTAATGGTTCCCGTTGCGTACACAGTCTTGCCATCGTTGCTCTCAATAGTAACGGTTATAGGGCCCGCGGTATTATTTTCGATAACGGGAGCAGGAGTGGCATTCTGTTGTCTTGCCGGCATACCCGGGCGGCGTGGAAATTGCATACTACCGGTACCTTTCATGTAAAACGAAGCTTTGTAAGTTGTCGACGGCTTCACCGGAATACCCCAGTAGCCTTCGTTAGCAACCCCGACCCGACTACCGCCTTTGGCTACGGTAAGTCGCAAGCAAGTGGTAAGCGCGGTGTTAATAGAGTGTCGTCTCTCGTCGAAAGGGACATTATCGGGATCAGCTGCAATCAATTTGATGGAGGCTCGGGAAGCTGTATCCGGTTGAACCAAACTCCAGCCTTCCGGTTTGGTTTTGTTGTCTTTGAAAATGCGGTTACGAATCAGTTCGGCATATAAACCACCGTCGTACGAGTGGTTGATCTCTTCGGTCATCAGGCCGTAAAGCAACGGACTCACATTGGCACCGGGCTGCGTAAAATCCAGTGTTAATTTGGCTTTCTGAGCCGAAACAATGGGACACAGCAACAACATTGCTCCCACTGCGATTGAACAAAGAAAATGCTTGTTCAGAGTCGTTTTTTTCATGGAGATATGGGTTTAACAGATAATAGAATCGAAACGGAAAAATAAAAACAAAAGTTTAGACTGCAAATGTGATAATCGGTTTAAAAACGGAACCAATATTTATCAGATTGAACGGAAACGAACCATGTATATTTAACTAAAATCACTTTGAACAACAGATCATTTAACTCCCTAACTAAATCTCGAAACAATAAAAACAATCGGTTTTTACTTTATAACAAACAAAAACATGAAAAATCTTAATTATATTTGATCATTAATTTAATCTGGTACCATCCAACATTCTATGCAACGATTTTCTCTCTATATCCGCATCCGTTTTCTGCAGTACCATTTGTTCGGGCTTGGGCTATTGTTTGCCCTAACAAAAAAGAGATGGTTTTTCGAACGCAAAATAGCGGTTGGAGTTCTTTTGTTGACATTTATCAATCTGGTAACAACAGACAATAAGAGCATTGCACAGAATGGGAAACAAAATAAAATCAACAAGAACGATTCTATACCACATTTTTCTCCTGCGGACAACAGCCCGATACCAGATGCCACACCCGTCGATCCGCCAACAGCAAAACCCGCAATTAAAGAAGATAGAAACCCGGATGTTTTTTGCTATGTAATTGAGGAAATGCCAACGTTTCCAGAAGGAGATATTAACGAATATCTTGCCAGGAACGTTGTCTATCCCCCAAAAGCAATTGAGCAAAAGCAGGAGGGAAGAGTGATTATTCAAATGACCATCGATTCAACCGGATATGTGATCAATCCCAGAGTTATGCGGGGTGTTTCTGCCGAACTGGACAGCGAAGCATTACGGGTGGTAAAAGCCATGCCGCGCTGGATTCCGGGAAGAGCACGTAGCAAAGTGATCGGAATGCATTACACGTTACCTATTAACTTTCGATTAAATTCGCAGAAGAAATGAGACGACTCCCCTTTCATAACCTTGTCTGTTGTTTGCTAATTTCGCTGTTTGCGACAAGCTGCATCCATTTTCATCACGACAATGAAGATCAGGAACCGGCTACACAACCTAATAGAAACCAGCCTTCTCAGAACACTATCCGTAAATACCATAACGATCCCTATTCGGATGTTTACACGGTCTGTGAAGAGATGCCTCAATTTCGTGATGGCGATGTTTCCGAATACCTGAAACAACACATCCGTTACCCTGCCGCTGCCGTCGAGCAAGGCATACAGGGAAGAGTTATCGTTCAGTTTATCGTGAATCGTTTCGGAAAAGTAATTGACCCGCAGGTAGTTCGGGGAGTAGACCCCTCACTGAACGAGGAAGCGCTTCGCGTAGTCCGCAATATGCCCCGGTGGAAGCCGGGACGACAACGAAATCAGGCGGTCAATGTAAAGTATACACTTCCTATACCATTCTGGTTCAAATGAAAAAAGAATTCCAACAATATTACACACCTTCAGGCAGGCACCTTATAGCAACAGTTGTCCTGATTCTGTCCATATCGATGCCGGTCGTGCTTTGTGGCCAAAATCAGTCGAACAGTAAGCATCCGGTTAAGAACATCCTTAAAGCTCAAAAGCAGCCGCAATCCTCCGACTCACTCTGTTACCTGCTCCAGTGTAAGGCAACTGACAAATCGGATGCATGGATCGACAAAGCCACACTTGTCAAACAAAATAACGCTCTGATTGATACATTAAACGGAATTCAGGCTGAAATCGACCGAAAAAAGGCATTCGCAGAGGCAAAAAAACGACCAAAAAGAAAAGAAGTAGAAGAAATCATTGATGCCGTTGAAGAGATGCCCAGTTTTCCTGAAGGCGATGTTTCTAAATACATCCTCAAACACCTTATTTATCCACACAAAGCACTGAAAGATAAAGTCCAGGGAAGAGTCATTGTACAGTTCTGGGTTAACAAAGACGGCTCAATTGGAGAAGTCGAGGTTTTAATAGGCCTCACTCCCGAGCTGGACGATGAAGCAGTAAGAGTGGTGGAATCGATGCCAAAATGGAAACCCGCATTCCTCATAAATACTCCGGTTAGGTGCAGGTATGTTCTTGCTATTACCTTCAAATTACCACCGACACCTGTAACTTTTCGATGTCCAGCAGAAACAAAATGAAAAAACTCACTCTCCATACCCGCATTCGTTTTCTAAAATGCCAGTCGTTCGGGCTGGGATTGTTATTTACCCTGACAAAACAGAGATGGTTTTTCGAACGGAAGATCGCAACTGGTATTGTATTATTGTCGCTGATGAATTTACTAAACAGCTGTCATAACCCACAATCAAACAATCAAATAAATGTACCAGACAGCATTAAGCCATCGAAAATCGCCAATCAACATAACACTTTAAATAATGAGAAAGGCATCATACCATCAAAAAAAAATAATCAACCGGCAAGCCTCAAATACCAGACTTCAGGCAAAAAGCCCTCTGTGAATTATACCTGTTACCTGATTATTGAACCAATGCCGGAATTTCCGGGAGGATACGACTCTCTTCAGTCATTTATTGCAAGAAACCTTCAATATCCTCGTACTGCTCAGGAAAACGGAATACAAGGACGAGTCATTGTTCAATTTACGATTGATAAAGACGGATCTATTACGAATGTACATGTTATCCGAAGTGTAGATCCAGCTCTGGATAATGAAGCGATACGGGTTGTAAAAACCATGCCAAAATGGAAACCTGGAACCAATAAAAATAAACCTGTAGCCGTTCAATACACATGTCCGTTCAACTTTAATTTGAAATGAAAAGACTTACTCTCAATACCCGCATTCGTTTTATGAAATGCCAATCGTTCGGATTTGGCGTTTTATATGCTCTGACCAGACAGAAATGGTTTTTCGAACGAAAGATTTCAACCGGAATTATATTATTGTCGCTGATGAATTTATTGGCTACCCACCATGCATTTTCAAAGAACCAATATAACATTTCCAAAAAAGGAACTACATCAACTAATTCCACACAACAACTCAACGACACAACTATCAATCAACCCATTATAACGGCTACTTGTTACGAAGTATATACACCGATCGAAGAGATGCCTGAATATCCCGGAGGAAATGATTCATTGCGACTGTTTATTCGCAACAACACACAATATCCAGCAAATGCAGTAAAACAAAAAATCGAAGGTCGGGTCATTGTTCAATTTACTGTCAATACTGACGGATCGATTTCGGAAGTTATTATTGTAAGAAGCATCGATCCCGAACTGGATGCCGAAGCAATACGGCTTATTCACGCAATGCCAAAATGGGAACCTGCAAAACAACAGAATCAGCCTGTCCAATGCAGATTTACAGTGCCTATTAATTTCACTTTACCCAAGGGAACCAAATGAAACTCTCCCTTCACACCATTACCTTCGAATCTTATTCGGCCTGCAACCTGCGGTGCGTCTATTGCTACAATACATGGAAGCGACCAGGAGGCGAGGATCCGTTTCGTTATTCGCACAAGCAGGCTTTGAAAACACTAAAAGAGCTTTACAAACAAGCTGACATCAAACAACTGTCGATTACCGGAGGTGAACCTCTACTCAACGAATTTGTAGCAGAGCTCATCTTGACGGCTAAGCTGAAAGGCTCCAACGTTTCCATCATCAGCAATGGCAACGGAGCAAAAGACGGTAATTACCGCTTATACAAAGAACTGGGAGTCGATCTCTTTTTGATGCCACTACATTCCGCCCGTCCCGAAGTACACGATGCCATGACACAGACTCCGGGTTCCTGGCAAAAGAGTCTGAATTCCATCAAAAGCTGTATAAAACTGGGTATTTACGTGGTGCCAATGATGGTGCTGACCTGTTTCAATATTGCGCATGCAGAAGAGACGCTTCGGTTTTATCATCAAAACGGACTGAATCGCATCATGGTGAACCGGTATAATATCGGTGGAGCCGGCATTCAGGACCAGCATCTTTCTCCCTCAAAAGAAGAGTTGCAGCAAACCTTTTCAAAGCTGGATAAAGTAGCAGAAGAGCTGCAACTGACGGTATCGTCAAACGTTTGCACTCCATTCTGCATACTCAATCCCGACGATTATCCTCACATTGCTTTCGGAGCATGCAGTCCCGACCCGCTTTCGCGCCCACTCACAGTTGATGCAACGGGAAATGTGCGCACCTGCAACCATTCTCCCATCGTGGCGGGCAATATTTTCAAACAAAATCTGGCTGAAATCCTGTTCGATTCACCGTACATCAACTCCTGGAGCGAAATTGTGCCCGACTATTGCACCTCCTGCAACATCTACCACAAATGTCGTGGAGGTTGTCGTGCCGCTTCCGAACAACTCGGACGGTCGCTACTCCATGTCGATCCATTGGTTACCCTATAAAAAGATCGCCAATTTTTAACAGGGAAGAGATGGAAATATTGACTCTTATCTATAAATTTGTGTTTTCCATAAAACAATAATCTTCAAACACATTGTTTATGCACCTACAGAATCAACATCTTTTATCGGAACCGGGCAAATGGTTGACACAATCGGAATTTACGGATGCTGACGGTCGGATCTCCAAAGCTTCGGGCGAGACCCTGATTTCTATCAATGGCAGCGAACTCAAAAACAACAGCTGGATAGATCTTACCGGGAAGAAACTTTCGAACGACTATACCATTACGCAAATCAACGAACGATTGTACGAATACGTCTCGAAGAATCCTGCCTTAGGCCTGCAAAAGGGCACTTTCAATATCGACCGTAACCGTATCTATTCGAAATTTGTCATCGAAAATACCGCTTTCAATGGCTTTGAGGTGAATGTGCGCCGGGGCAACTGTTGCTATAGCGAAGGTGCGTTATACGATGGTGATGTGCTGGTTAACATCTGGACTTGCGTAATGGAAAAAGCCTGAAACTGATGACCATTCAATATACCTCTTTCGCCTATACCAAATCCTATTGCGGGGCTGTCGATGCCGTGGCCCGTGAAAGGAAATATCTGGGCACGACCGAAGGTTTTCCCCTCGATGCTTCGTTCTCCTTTGCCAAAACTATCATTGAGAATAATCTGGCACAATATTTTGCGATCGACGACAATCAGGTGGTGGGTTGGTGCGACATCATCCCGAAGAGCTACGAAGGATTACGTCATGCAGGGGTATTGGGCATGGGTGTGCTCGCTGAATACAGAGGGAAAGGATTGGGAACATTGTTGCTACAAAAAACAATCGAACACGCCCGCAACATCAATCATCTTGAAAAAGTTGAACTGGACGTATTCGAATCAAACAGTGCGGCCATTGCCTTGTACCGGAAGTTCGGTTTCGAGGTGGAAGGCAAAAGAGAAAACGGAAGAAAACTGGACGATGTGTACGACAATATCCTGCTAATGCGAAAGTTTATTTGATCAGGTTTTTCATTCTTCGCATACTTCGCACGATTTCCTGGCAATAATTTTTTCCACAACACGAATAATTCCTTCGGTACACTCTTCCACTCCAAGAATATCCGTACGTACGGCAAGGTCATATTTTGTGGCATCCATCCAGATCTGTCCGGTGAACTGATGCACATACTCCGACCGTTTTTTGTCGCTTTCCACAATCATTTTCTGAGCCCGTGTTTCCGATACGCTGCAGTCTTCGCATAACCGCTGAATACGAAATGGTGTGCAGGCATGAAGGAAAAGGCTGATATGGTTGGGATGGTTACGCAGAATAAATGAGCCACAGCGCCCCATTATCACTGCTGAACGTTCGGTCGCCAACCGTTCGATCACTTCTTTCTCGGCCAGAAACAGCTCTTTATCGGTGGGAGGTAATGGCTGATGCTCTATCCGGTCGGGAGTGCGGGTAATTGATTGCAGGAAAGTTTGCCAGGCTGTGATGATCTTTTCGTCACGGTGCGCAATATCTCTTTCATGCAAAGATAGTTTTTGAGCCGTCTGTGAAATTATATCACGATCGGCATACGAAATACAAAAATGGGTTGCAAGTGCTTCGCCGATATAAGCTCCTCCGCATCCGAGCTGACGGCTGATGGTGATGATTAAAGGCATGTTCTGTGACATAATCTGGTCCTCCTTCGTTTACGCCCTGATTTTTTCGCATAAGATACACATAAATCGGCCTGATTTGCAACTATTTTGCGTTAAAACATTTCCGTACTTTCATGCAAAGCCCGCATTTCCGCCTGAACTATTCCGCAGAGCAATTGCAACCATATTTTTTCACACCAAACAAGACCGTTACCTTGAGACCCACATAAAGAATATTCAACCGGTTAGAGCTGATATTATTCAACAAATAGCCATCGATAGCCGGAGTAAATCCTCCTGTAGCCGAAGTATTGACAAAAAGGGACGTTGGCTTATCTATCCCGGCTACAGGGGCAAAACCATAGTCGCAAAACATCGACAAACGGATCTTCGGCTTGTTCTTTATGGAATACTCCTCCTGATTTTTACCAAAAGTGTAACCTGCTTCCACTGAACCTGAAAAGATAGCGTGCAAACGCAACGAACTGTTTACCGATCGTGTTTCGGTAAACAATCCATGATTGATCATATTGCTCAATATCCCTGTGTTGTTATAGCCGATCAGATTTTCGTAATAAGCGGTTGAGGTGACTGTGGTGGTAGCCCGGCTTTGCCCGCCCAGATTGAGCATCGCTTTGCCGCCTATAGCACAATAGAGTCCATTGGGCGACTCGTAACCGATCATTAACGGGATTCCCACATTCACGATTTGCTGCATGTCGTGTGTATTCTGAAACGCAAAATGACCGTCGTACAAATTATTTTCCGTATCTATCATTGGCGCCACCAGCAAGGTATCTTTCCGGTTCATTCTTGAAGTCAGACAGGACAGTTCCAACCCTGTTTGCAGTAGCATATTATTCTTAAAGTGCATCTCAAACCCAGCTCCGACGGCCCCACCTGCATTTCCGACAGCATTTGTAGCAGGAGCGTCGTTACTGATGCGGCTATATCCGCCCGAGCCCCAAATCAGAAAATTATTGGTATTGACATTGGATTGAGCAGCCACATTCACAGCATAGCATACCGACAGAACAATAAGTACCGGCAATATCATCAGGCGTATGATCTCTCTTTTAATCATCATTTCACAATCAATAATTGTTTCTTGGTCTCGCCCTTGCTATTTGTAAGCACAAGCACATATGTACCTGCACTGTCAGGTGCACGCATGATGTTTTCTCCCTGATCCAATGCCTGCTGCTTAATCTTCAGCCCTGAAATATTGAGCAATAACCCTGAACCTTTCCCGTCCATTTTTATGGTCACCGGGCTTCCTCTCGACAACAAGGTCGGATATACCAATACGTCGGTATGCAGGGTCGGTTGAAACGGACAGGTGAACAGTGAAACACCATCAACGGCTCTGGTTACTTTCACCTGATATTGAGCATTTGTATCCAGTTGTCCGTTGTCAATATAAAGGTAAGACCCGGTAGCACCATCTATAGCCTGACCGTTTTTATACCATTGAAAGCCGGAAAAGTCATAACCGCCATTGTAACTACTATTGAGCAATGCCAGCACATCGTTCCATTTTTGCAGAATAATCAATGAGGAATAATTTACCGTAAAACTCACCGGCTGTTTCTTAGTCACCTGACTATTCTCAAATACCACGGAAGCTGTATAAGTATCAGGTGTCACGCCGGATGGCAATGGCACATCGATATAACCGTTGGCTGACTGCTTCAAAATATCCACAAACCCGGCTTGTTGAGCTTTACTGTCAAACACCACAGAATGATAATCGACAGTTCCATAAGCAACATCGTAGCTTAAAGTAAAATTTTTATCGTTGGCACAAATCTGTGGCGAAGCCTTCATTGTGGCCGAAAAATCGGGCGATACCGTCAGTTTTAAGGTCACAATACTGTCGCATCCGCCCAGAACACTCACAAGAGTTTGCTGATAATCTCCGGTAGCGCTGTATTTCTTTCCATTCCACACATAGGGCAACTCATTCGTGTAAACAGTAACCTGTTTTTCTCCTGTTAACGGAGAATTAATTACTTTCACGGTTGCTGTATCGGTAGCATCACAACCATCGGCACTTACATGCACTATGTATGCGCCCGATTGAGCAAGAGAAGCACTGGGCACCTGATAAGAGGGTGTTGCATTAGACGGTGGGAAAGATTGTCTGCCTCCCATTCCATCCGGAACATCCCAGGAATAAAGGACAGTACTCGGATCAACCGTTCGGGAAACAGTAAAAGAGGGAGTCAGGTTAATCGGATTGCCCTGACACACATACACCGTTCTGGGATCGAATCTTGCCTGCGAAGAAGAATATTCCGAAAAATATCCGAAACGGCAACCGGAACCACTTGTCCCGTGAATAATCCCTACATGAAATTTATTCGTATTGTTTTTCAATGTAACGGTTGCCCCCTGTGGTATTTGCGCTGTAGTGAATGATTTTCTGGCATACAAATATTTTCCGGCTGTTCCCGGAACCGGATTAAAATCGGAAGCGGCAAGTGTGGCTCCGGCACCGCTGGAAGTGGAGATTGTAAAGTTTCCTTCGCCTCCGGCTTCAACCAACACCGTCAGGTAATAATTATCAGAAGTTGACCGTGCCAGAGTCACTTCGCGCGAGCCGGTACACGACAACTGAGCCAACACGGCAAAGTCTGTCTCGCATCCGAAACCACTCATTTGCAGCACACTGATATTTTTATTGGCCTTGATGTAACAGGCATTTTCTGAGAGTGTCATATTATACCGGTATATTTCGCCCACATTCGTGATTGTGGTTATTTTTGAACCGTTAATATAGATATCCGTATTGGGTTGAGTTGCCATCACAAAGACCTGATCTCCATAATAAGAACTTACTCCTACCCCAAAATTGCCCCTTACGGCGATATACTCCTGACCCAACAAACTCAAAGGAATAATCTGGTCTCCACCTTCGTTATAGCAGGTACCTCCTATTGCTGCTCCATACATTGAATCGTCGCAGATGGTAATAGCAACAGGTTTGTCGGAAGTAACGCGGCTTCCGCCAAGATGATTTGCTGCCAACTGAGAAGTTGCCACCGCGGCATATGTCTGTCCTTTGTTCAGGGTAATAGTAAATGGAACTCCGGCTGCATGGCCTGAAATTGCATTTTGGGGATTTATTGTCACTTTGGTATTATCCGAGGTAGCAACAATGTGAAATGAATTATATGGCTTAGGGTTGACTGTAGTAACATTATCCAATAGGTTTTGCCCCGGAATAAGGAAAGATGT
This sequence comes from Bacteroidota bacterium, assembly GCA_030706455.1. Classification (GTDB taxonomy): domain Bacteria; phylum Bacteroidota; class Bacteroidia; order Bacteroidales; family Paludibacteraceae; genus Microbacter. Next base: position 14,144 of record JAUZOL010000029.1, on the reverse strand, counting down.
GCCCAACGCGTTTTCGCCTTTCAGGGCGTAAATAGCCGGATTATTCGAGCCATTTTCTTCATAATAAACGGAGATGTATTGATCGGAAGTAATCAACAATCCTTTCGCGTTCACGTTGTCGCCCGGGGCATCCTCTATCAGTCCGAGAAATGTCGTCAGATCACAAGAAGTTAAAGAATTATGGGGAACGGTCAATGTTATCGGCATAAATCCGGCAGGGTTTGCCGGTTGCGAAATAGTTACTTTCGCGTCGACGGAATTACCATTGACAAGGCGGAACAATACGGGGCTTTCTTCGTGTCCCGAAGAGAGGTCGGGCGCTACAAACCAGAATGTCTTACTTGTTTGTGCCTGCACACAATTGGAAACACAGATAAAACATTGCACTAAAACCAATGCAAGAATAAAGGAGGTACGCTTGTTGACCATTTATTTGTGTTTTAATGGCTCCCTGCATCCTGACGTGTTTTTTGCAATTGTCACTTCTTTAAACAATCCGAAAACTGCAAAGACATTGCAATATACTGGCTCTTTTAGATTTAGGGTAACTTTCGGCACAAAGATAGAAAGATACCCAGAGACTACGAAAATTTATCTGCTTTATTTTATCTGTAAGTCGGTTTTGCATGTTGCTCACTAACTTTATTTCGGCTCTTCTCTGGCACGGGTCGGGAGACCCGCGCCAGCCGAGGGGAACTTGTCGGGCAGTTGATATTAACACCCGTAATTCGTATCATTTTACATTCTTCCTCAAACAATTAGCGATTTCATTTTCTATGTCTTGATTATATCCGGCTATTGTTAACACAAGTTTTCCTGTTGGATCGATAATGAAAAAAGTCGGATAACCATCTACATAGTATTTGTCGCCAACACTCTTCGCTGAATGTAAAATGGTTGATTTGATTTTGTGTTCAGTAACAAATTTCTTTATCTTTTCTTCATTGTCAATGTCGGTACTGAAAACAGAAAGAATGGAAAGCTTCTCATTCCCATTAAATTCGCTTTCCAGTCGGTTCATCATTTTTGCGGCATCCCAACAATGAGGACACCATGTTCCGGTAAATTCGAGCACAATATATTTGCCAAGCAACTCTTTACTCGAAAGTTTGATCTTTTTCCCCAATATGGGCAATTCCCAGTCAGAGACAACTGCTCCAATCTTCAACTGTTGGTGTTTTATTTCCTTCGTTTTTTTATCCAGTTTTCTGCCAAATAAACTTTCTTCACTGAAAAAATTTGCAGGTAATTGAAAATCAACTTTTGAATTTGCAAATGTTTCGCTGCTAGATTGATAACGCCGCCTCCCGTCACTAATTTTATAGTGATAATAGAGTGGGGAAAGTGACTTTTTCTCAAAACAGAGTTCAGTACTTTTGCAATCAGTTGAACTATTCGTTTTGATGATATACTTTATACAGGACTTTCCGCCAATTAATGTGTCCGGTTTTTGTTCAATTATACTTTTAGTGTCAATAAGTGACTTATCTATCAACTTACTCAACTCTTTCGGACTTGTATAAAAATATGGAGAACAACGTTGAATCGGAACAGTATGAGCAGTCCCAACGTTTGTTTCCTTAAATTGCATGGGGTCATCAAGCAGAGTGTATTTGTTTATTGCATTTTTCTCTGAGTAGTAAACAGCATTATTGAAAAAGGCAATAAAATCACCGTGGTTTTTCTTGTATTTTTCATCTGTTTTGAAAAAGTAGTAAAGACCACACAGCGTGTCAGTCGGCACTTTTTGGATAAAAAGTGTTGATGCTGAACGCATTGTACCCTGCTCGGAGTCAATCGTAACTAAATCGCAATGGGCCTGATAGGTGGAGATAGAATTCAGTTTGTCCGCAATCATTTTTAGTTGCGGATACTTTTGGGCATTTGTAGTCAATGACTGTCCGTTTGTCATTCCACAAATGGTGGATAATACTAACATTGCAATTGTCTTCTTCATGGTAGATTACTTTGTCAGTTGCTATTATTATGCGTGTTATGTTCCTTTATGGCCTGTTTGCGCTGCTGCCGCACGAATTGAAAATCAGCGCAGCTAATGCATCATTTGGCTATGCTTACCTTCTTGGTTTCATTGACCGTCTGTTAATATTCTGTTTATCCTACCGCTTGGCTTCCTCTCGCTAAAAAATTAGCGCGGGAGCTGGGCAGGACAAAAACGATTGAACAACAGATTCCTGTTTAGCCACCTATTAAAACCAAAGCAGTTCCAGACTTTCATGCAACAACAATATCTCCGATACTATTCCGGAGCACAATTGCACCCATATTTTTTAGGGCTGAACAAGACCGTCACCTTGAGGCCGACATAAAGAATATTCAATCGATTAGATCTAATATCATTCAACAAATAGCCACTAATTGCAGGAGTAAATCCTCCGGCATTCGAAGTATTGACAAAGAGAGAAGCCGGTTTATCTTTCTCTGCAACCGAAGCAATACCATAGTCACAAAACATCGACAGACGAATTTTCGGTCTGTTCTTTACCGAAAAATCCTCCGATTTTTTTCCAAAAGTGTAACCGGCTTCTACAGAGCCTGCAAAAATAGTATGCAATTGTATGGAAGTTTTCACTGTACGAGGCTCCATTGTCAACCCATGATTGGGCATATCGCTGAAAATACCGTCATTATTATCACCAATCACATCAGTATATGAAGCAGTAGATGTAACATAGGTTTTAGCCTTGCTTCGCCCAACAATATTGAGCATAGCTTTACCTCCCAGTGCGACATAAAATCCTTTTGGAGATTCATAGCCCAGCATCAAGGGAATGCCAACATTAGTAATCTGTTGTGCATCTTCCGTATTCTGAAAAGTAAAATTTCCATTAAAAGGAGTTCCTTCAGTATCAACCATTGACACTACTAATGCAGTATCTATCAGACTCATCTTTGAGGTATAATGCGACAGCTCAATTCCCGTTTGTACCAGCAACCTATTAAAAAGAAGTTCATACCCGATGCCAATCGCAATACCCACATTACCATGTGGGGCGGTTACAGGTGCATCATTAGTAATCTGACTATAGCCCCCCGATCCCCATAACAGAAAACGATTCTGATTCTGATCCTGCTGTGAGGCAACCGGCTCGATATTCCACACAGATAAAACTACGATCAACAGTATTGGCACAAGCTGCTTCATATTTTTTCTGTTCATTATTTTACGATCAAAAGTTGTTTCCTGCTCTCTCCCTTTTCGTTGATAATCAAAAGCAGATAGGTACCAACTGTATTCGGAGCGTCCAGTATATTTTCTCCTGTATGCAGCATTTGTTCTTTAACCGGCAACCCTGAAATATTGAGCAACCGGGCAGTGCCTGTTCCTTCTATTTTAACAATCAACTGACTTGCCTTCGATATGAGTGTGGGATAAACTGCAATATCCGTATGCAACGTTGGTACAACAGGACAAGTAAATAGCGTAACTCCATCGCTGACTCTCGTAATCTTTACGTTATATTCGGCACTGGTATCCAGCTTTCCATGGGCCAGATACAGATATGACTTGGTTGCTCCGTCAATTGCCTGTCCGTTCTTGTACCACTGATAATCAGTAAACGTATAACCTCCGTTATAACTGCTATTATAGAGAGCTAATACATCATTCCACCTTTGAAGGATCACTGACGAAGGGTAATTGACCGTAAACCTGATGGGCAGCGATTTTGTTATTGGCCCATTATCGAATACAACCGAAGCTGTGTATATAGCGGGAAGAACATCCAAAGGTAAAGGCACATCAATATACGAACCGTTTGACGTCTGTTTTACAATATCCTCGAATCCCTCTTCTTTCGCTTTTGCATCAAAAACAACCGAATGCTGTTCAATGTTGCCATAATCAATATCGTAATTCAACGTAAAATCTTTTTCGTCGGCACATATTCGTGGTGATGTTCTCATTGTAGCGGAAAAATCGGGAGAAACCCTTAAATTCAGAACTACGGTACTGTCACAGCCGAAAACGGTTTTCAGATGTTGATAAAAAGTAAAGTTTCCGAAATTAGGTTGCGACGGAATATCATAATTATATTTGGTGTAAGCCTTATTCTGCACTGTCGTATCACTAAGTGTTGTGATCTTCACCGGGTGAACGATGAAATGGAGTATTGTTATACTATCGCAACCATATATAGTTTTCCGATAAAGAGGATAATAATTTGTTTGAGTTCCTCGCTGAAAAATAGTATCTCCATAAGCATATGGCAATTCATCCGAACAAATAGTCCGACTATCCTTCAGGTCATATGATGGATTCACTGTCAATTGCAGGGTAGCAATACTATCACAACCGACCCTATTGACTAGTATTGTAGCATATGAGCCTTGTTGTGTATAAGTCTTTCCATTAAAAATAAATTTATCACCCTGGCATATAACAGCCTTTGTAATAGAATAGGTCGGTTGCTTGACTTTTAAATTAACGATAATTGAACTATCACACCCCGCCACCGACGTAATTGTCCTCATAAGTGTCGTATCGTTCTGAATAAGATTATTAAAGCCATATTGTATATATTTCAACCCCTTACAAATTTCATCCGAAAATGTAGCGCTCTTTTTTACCACATTCAACTTAACAGATACCGTATCTTTCATTTCTCCGTTACAAGTTGATTCTGTATGCGTCATTATCATACGGGCCTGATAGATCCCGGGAGCTGAATAAGTATGAGTCTCTTTATCAAGATTAGATTGCTGCCCGTCTCCAAAGTCCCACAAAATTCCAGAATATAAAAAATCGACATCCGGTTTAAAACTGATAGTATTGTTTACACAGAACTCTTGCTTCAATGAAATCTGACTACTCGAGTTACCATCCACCAGTATCTGCTTATTTAAATCAACTGCACTGGAGCCAACCGAATAGCCATACGATTCATAGTACCCATAACCATATACATAAGCAGTAAAGCCAGTGCTATTTTTCAATGTGTGTGCACCATAAATAATAGGAATTCGGGCAAAAACCAATGTTGTATCCCCTTGCAATGAAGTAAATTGACTCGCAATATTCTTATCATCCAATGTCATTGAAGAAACTCCTGCTTTATGCGTCACAATATTAACATAATGAGATTGAGTTCTTTCCGTCTGAAATGTTCCAAATGTAATTTCATTGATTTTTTGCTCAATAGGACTTATCCATACTGAAGATGGATCTCCATTAGTGGATCCCCCGCAACTTCCACCTATAAAATACAGATTTACCGCACACGGTTGAGATGTTTCTATATAGCATGATTTTTCCTGCGATGTAATTGAAAACTCATACGTTTGTCCCATATCAATCGTAGCAAGTAAACTTCCATTCTTTGTTATTTTTGTGCCGTCTTTTGATGCTGTAACCCGGACCTGATCGTAAGTCCTCCCGACTGAATTGGTTATAGCAAACCGCTTTCCCCAATTATAAACCGGGAAGGCCTGTTCCACCAGATGATCACAGGCAAAACAGGATGACGGAATATTGGCACACACATTTCCATTAAAGACTGCTATCTTCTTACAATCACGAGATTTTATCAGACTACCGGAAAAATCGCCAGAGACGCTTTTTGTTATAACCTGATAAACCTGTCCTTTATTAAGCGTCACCGCAAAGTTCTTATTTACTGCATTCCCATTCATAGTCAATGCTGTAGGCATTATATCCACAACGGTATTATCTTCCGTTGCAACTATCATAAATTCTGCCCCCCCAGTACTGGTTGGGTAAGTCTGTATACGGTAAGTATCAGACAATGCATTCGTTGGCAATACATTCGTTACATCAAATGTTGCACTCTCAAAATTCGACGCATATAATGAAATGGTGTCTGAGGATGACACTACAATACCAAGATCCTCTATTGTTTCTGAGACTCTGGAAGAATAATTATTCGGTATGGATATATTCGTCAACTGTCCAGCTGTTATTGTAAATGTAGAAATCACAGTGTTGGTAGCAGCATTTTTGACAATTCCGCTACAATTTCTTTTTCCAGAAATAATCAATTTCAGATCAGGATCAAATTCATAATTCTTCATAAAGGAGACCCAAAATTCCTTCCCTTGTGTAGAAGGAGCCTGAGACAAAAGAAGCTGGCTTTGCAAAAAGAGAATTACAAGGAATACAATATACTTTTTCATTACACTATCCCTCCATCATTACAAATCTTCGATTATACAAAAATGATTCCATCCCTCCTTATCTTTATATGCATCTACAGCTCTTTGAGAAACATGCAATTTGCAATTATGGATATCTACACCGTCAAACGCGAGCAATGAAAACTCAGGAGGAATCTCACTATCAATTTGTATCTCTTTTAACTTACTGCAATTTGCAAAAGCGTAATCTCCAAAAGTCAGCACACTGCGAGGCAACCGTATTTTCACCAGACTTTCCTTTCCCTGCCCATTACTTGCATTAAAAAATGCAAATGCCGGAATTTCATTTGCATTCGTCGAATCGGCATATCTCCATTCGGAACCTGAATATGCATTAATTGTCACATCTTTTAAATCGACCACAGATAAAACCGGCATTTTTTTCATTGTAATAAAATCTCTGGCATCTATGGTTCCTGTTAACGTCAATTCATTAACGGTTTGTACCTCGGACTGCGTCAATAGTTTACACAATTGACCTGACTTACATTCTACTTTTTTAGAGATTTGCGCCTGCACACTCCATATTAACAGGCTACACAACAAACACAACTTTATTTTTCTCATCTTTATATATTCTTATTGAAATTAAATTTTGATCCAACACAAATCTAGAGTTCTTTCTTCATCTTGTTTCTCTCGTAACAAAAGAATCTTTCTTTTCCAAAAAACGCTAATTGACACACACGAACGGATCAACAGCTTTTCATCTTTATTTTTTGTCTCTATATTTTTCAATTCTACCGTTCATTTCACCATCAAAAATAGCTCAAATGTAAATTTACAATAACAACTGTCAGATATTAGCTTTTCGAATTCAATCTTCTTTTAGAATGCACATCTCCCCTATAATTTCACAATCATAGCTCGTTTTATCACTCGCTGTGTGCATTTTTTCATGGAATAAATCTATCTCTACCTTAGAGATCAAAGATATTAATTATTAACAATATTTTTGATAATTTTATCAGCGATATAAAAATCACACGACAACACCCTCTAATCATCTGTTTAACCGACAAACAAGGCGCTATTGTATTCGTATACCAGGAGACTTACTCCACGAAACACCCCTGATAACAATTTCAAAAAATCTCATTAAGCGAAACAATGTTGCCACTATTAAATTCATTCTCTCATTTCAGCCCATCATCTGCTTGGTATTAAAAGAAGCTCTATTTCGATTATTCTTTGGTATACACTGTCGTTTCTCCGGCATCGGTATAATCGCCATCATTATTATTGTCGGTTTTCAGGGTCATTTTAGATCCCGAAACTTCATACACGGACTTGAATGCCTGAGGCAGTTCGGACTGCGAAAACAAAGAGGTAAAGACACTGCTTCCTTCTTTATACATAATAATGGAACCGGTCGGATAACCCTTAACATCAACGGAAGAAACTCCAATTTCCGTTACTTTCATATTCATAGCATTGCCACTCACGCTCATTGTTCCATTCAACTTCAGATAATCAATATATTTCCCCGTTGACGGATCACGAAATTGAAGCAAGTCACTAAAGCCACTTTGTGTAAACGTAAATTTATCTTTACATTGAATCGAATTACCGCTTTCGGACACAGTGACATCCGCGCTCCAGGTACCCATATAATCTGCATTTACTTCATCATCTTTACTGCACGATGACAACACGATTACCGGCACGATAATCATCAAAAAGGTTTTACACCATTTTATCACTTCAGTCTTTCTCATCTTTAAGTTCCTCCTGTTTTAATATTGCAAACGATCAAAATCGTCATTCTCCTCTACTCCTATCGAAGTAAAACTTTTAATATAGTTATTCAATTCTCTTTCTATGGCAGCTACATTTTTCCCTTCTGCCTGTGGCCTTAGGGATATTGTAGATTGCTCATCCGGTTTACAGAAATGGCTTACCGAGCCATAGTAGATTTTATTCGGATTTCGCGATTTCAACTGAAGAACGCGTGCCCTGATCTTATAAGGAAACCCGACAATCGGCTCTTCAAACTCTTTTACAATCAACCATTCTTCGTATATCATATATGCTTTGTTTTATTTATCACGCATAACCAATGAAGCGTATACAGCAAAAATCATTGGTTCGTATTTCATCCCGGGTGCTACAGCTCAACTTAAAAATATATTCCGGCCATCAGGGACAATTGATCGTTTCTCAAACGCAGGGTCTTATCTACACCCGAAGTTAGATCAATTAAATATTCATAGGCAACGTTTATAAAAACCGAGTGTTTCCCAAGCCACTTCCCTTCAATTCCTGCTGTTGCAACCGCACCGGAAACGAACGAATTGATATTTTTCCCGTAACGTTTATAAAATTCGTCTATCTTAAAATCCTTATTCTGAGACAGAATTATTTTAGTGGAAAAACCTAGTCCACAAGTAAAAATGGTGTTTTTGGAAACATTAAAATCATAATTTAAAGTAAGCGGTATTTTAACATCCATCACGTTCAGGTTTGCACTGATACTGTTTTGTGTCACGTTCGTATACGGATCGTAGCCAACAAAAACGCGCGTATCGCCCATGGCTACAAAATACTGAAATATGCCATCCTGTTTTGTTAGCGTATACGATTTCGAATCTTTTTCGAGAAGAACATTAGCCTTGAAATTAAAATGTTCGTTAAACATTAGAAAATTATATAACTTCAACGCCACTCCTATCTGAAAGTTATTTTCATAATTACTCACCAACTGATCTCCAAAATTGTATCTGTTCTTCGAGACTCCTACCAATATTCCCAATTTCAACCGTTCCACCGCATTATGGTTTTCGTATACTGTACAATTATCAGCGCCACACACCTTCGCATCATAACTTTTTATCAGTCTGATAAGTGATTTATGAGTAAGGATCGTATTTTGTATTTCATTCTTCATATCAGGACGATCCTGCAAAACCGACATCAGCTTATTTTTATATTGCTTAGGTAAAACGTAACTCCGTTCTTCACTGGTAACAGTCCTTTCTTGCTCTGTAAGCTCTATTAAGCCTTGCGGTTGTTTCTCAATATAATAATGTTCTCCGTTCTGGTCTATATAGAAGAAGATATTTGCCATCCCTTTCACAACAAATTCGAGAAAAACCTTCTTTGTTCCTTCCGAATCATCGTGGACTTCCCGTGCGACGTAGTATTTACCATCATACGACCTGTAACTTCCAATCTCATCAGGAGAATATGTACGAAAAGCATTCTCGGATAACGATTTAAACATACATTGTTTAGCGGCATCCTTACCATTCTGGATTTGCAGGAACCCCTTTACAGTATCACCCTTTAGTGACACAATGTATCCTTCCTTGAGTTTATCACCCGCATATACACTTGTAAAACAACATAATAATACAATTAATACTTTTACAAAAGGTTTCATAGTATAACAATAAGGTTAATTAAAAAAATCTGATCTACGTGTTTTTGTGTGTCAGAAGAATTTTACCGAAATATCTTCTTTGTGCAAAATTATGCGAATCGGCGTCTTTATTCATAGTACAATTGAAATCTGACTCTATTGAATAACCAAGCTACACTTGGCTAAGCAGGAATCTCTGTCTCCTGATTCTTACAAAAAAGAGCTACCGAAAGACGAACAATGAAGAAGTTAGCTACTGACACAACAATCTATACTCAACGATTTTCGAAAAGTAATAATTAGTCTATTAGAAGTTGGTTAGGCAGGCGTCACAGGAAACCGGCGCATAGGCCGAAAACAGACTAAAAGAGAGTCTTTTCCTGTTTGAATTTAGAGTATCAAATTTGAAACTATTTTTTTATAACACAAAATAAAACTATTTAATTTTATCATTTTTAACCAATATCTATGTTAAATCAGCCGATTCAACATGCAGTCGACGCTGAAAATCAGCCAACCATCTGCGCAGAGTACAGCAATAAATTCTATCTTTGCACTACTGGATTCAGGCTGGTCATCCTTGATTATTCACGTAAATACCTCCCATACTATGTTTGTACTGATTCTGAAATATGTAGCTTCTATCGAAAAGATAGACGAACTGATACCGGCACACCGACAGTTTCTCGACAAATATTACCTTCGCAACAAGTTTATCTGTTCCGGAGCCCAAACTCCCCGCACGGGTGGCATCATCCTGTGTAACGCAACCGACAAAGAGGAAGCAAAACAGATAATTGCCGAAGATCCATTTTATATCTTCAAGGCGGCAAAATACGACATAATAGAATTCACGCCGTCGAAGTATGCTCCCGACTTTGAATCGTTTATATAAATCACACTATGAATACAACAGAGAAGAAACAACAATTAGCTACCGCTACCTTTCAAAGTGGTTACAACTGCGCACAATCAGTATTATCTACCTTTTCCATCAATTTCGGACTGGAACGGGACGCCTTGCTAAAACTGGCATCTCCTTTCGGGTCGGGCATTGCCAAAACACAGGAAACATGCGGAGCTGTTACCGGCGCATTGATGGCTATCGGTTTGAAATACGGGAAAGGGATCGATGGCACGGAGAATGACAAACAACATTCTTATGAACTTGCAAAAAAACTGATGGCAGAGTTTTCACGTGTGCATGGCTGCACCAATTGCAAAAAATTAATGGACGACCTGGACATGAACAACGCAAGTGATATGGCAAAAATCAAAGAGCTTGATCTTTTCAACACACACTGCCTCAATTATATCCAAACAGCCGTAAAACTGACCGACGAAATACTGGAAAATAATTAGAGACCGGTTTTTATCGGTTCAAAATTGCATACATTTGTAAGAGGAACAACTGTTTTTGTGACGTTCATGCCAACTCTTCATTATAATAAGCAACTGTTTATTGCGGGTCTTATCTTTACCCTGCATAATACGGAGGAAGCATTCGGATTTCGGCAATTCCGTTATCCGGAAGGCATACTGAATCATATTACGGCAGCCGGAGGGATGACAACAGCCATTATCCTGATCACAATCATCGCCTGGATCGCGATTGTATGGATAAGTGCTCAAAAGCACACCGGTCCTAAACGGTTTTTGCTGACAACACTGACCATCGCGTTTCTGTTCAATGCATTCATTCCGCATATTCTCGGAATGATATATGTCGGAGGTTATTTTCCGGCTGTAGTGACAGCCATCATACTTTATTTGCCCTACGTTTACTGGATTTTACCCAAGCTATATAACGAATTTGAAACCAGAAAATCGTTCTTCAAAACAGCAGCTCAGGGAATATGTCTGGCGCTATTTCTTGTATTTCTGACTCAAACAGCAGGATATTTAATTAACCATCTATGATCCAACTACCTAATTACCTGATCTTACCCCAAAACGAACTGTATCGAATCAAGCCGCTTTGGGAGAAACTTAACGAGATTCACCTCCGCGATTCTGTCCATTTCAAGGATCATTACTCTTCTTTTACGTTCGAAAAAAGGATTATGGCATGGACATCCCTGCCTGACGAGAGAGTATGGATTCTGGTTGGAGAAGTAAACGATGAAGTCGTAGGATATTGCGTCGCCACATCCACAGAAGACGGTAAGGGTGAGATAGATTCGCTCTGCGTAGACGAAGCTTGGCAAAACAAAGGTGTGGGAGAAACACTTGTTCGGGAAAGCCTTGCCTGGCTCGAAAGCCAAAATTGCTCACCCATTCGCCTTATCGTTAGTTATGGGCATGAATCGGTGATGGGTTTTTACGAAAAACTGGGATTTTATCCGAGGGCAACTATATTAGAACTCAAAAATCCACAGGACATATAAACACACATCAGAAACCAAGCAGATATTGTGCTGCAATCGTGTTCACATCTTTCTTTGACGTGTCATTGAAACTCTTCAGAGTATAAAAGCACTGCACTTTTGAATTGGACGTAAGCCAATAATTTATCCCTGCCGATAAAGCTGTTGCCTGCGACAATGAATTACTTCTGTCGGTTTTATAGCTGTCGTACTTCAAAACCGGCTGTAATTTAGGCGTAAGATAATAGCCTGTAGTAAGATAAAATCCGACAGAACGGGTTACATCCGTTTTCGCTGAAATATATTCGCTACGAACCAGCAATTTCCGGTCATCAAACTTCATTCCCACAGAAGTAAGGGTTCTCTTTATTTTTGATGATTGCGGACCATATTCTCCATCATAAAAAGAAAGTACGAGTCTCAGCGGTTTCACCGGATTTACACAAAGAGTACCGACAAAGTCTTTATTTGTATTATTATCAACATTATACTGATTCCCGTTAAGCAAATTCAGGCTATATTCCACCAGATTGAAACCGTTACGCTGAAAAAAATTACCATTCACTGCAATACCGATATCACGTCCGCTGCACTTTACTCCCTGAAATTCGGTCACCAACGCTTTTATGGACTGCGAGTTCTCCACCGTTTCGAGATCAATCACAGCATACGGATTTTCAAGGGTATACATTACCTTATATTGTCCGGCTTTTATCTCCAGATATTTGTTCAGGCTCCATCGCGCATACGCATCCAGAATACGGGGAGAACCCGCGCACTCCAGTTGAAAATAGTACGTGAGATTTTTCATCACATTTCCCTGCATGTTGATTTGCAAGCGACGAATATCAAAACCATTTTTCCCGACATTGTAATTTCCTTCTTCGGAAGAATACTGATAACGAGCGTTGACAACACCTCCAATTTTCGGCAGTTTGTTTACGATTGCTTCAAGAGTGGTCAGACGCTTGTTTACCACAACCGAATCGGATTTATCGGTTTGCGCTGAAGCGAGAAATGCAGACGCGAACATCGCGACAAAGAAAACACAAATGAATCGATATAACATGAGGGAAAATAGAAATTTTGAGCGACAAAGGTAGTAAAATGAGTTTAATCGAAACGGCATTCGGACAACAGCCACCTTATATAAAACAAGTGTCCCGAAAATAAATTTTCGGGACACTTCGTGTGATTTAATCTATAGATCAGAGTTTGCCGGCGTATTTCTTTTCGCGCAGCTCTTTAATATCTTCGCGGGTAATGTATTCGTCGTATTCCATCTGCTTATCGATAATTCCGTAAGGAGTCAGTTCAATAATGCGGTTACAAACGGTTTGCACGAACTGGTGGTCATGCGACGAGAGCAACACGTTGCCTTTGAAATTCTGCAAACAGTTATTGAATGCCTGAATCGACTCCATATCGAGGTGGTTGGTCGGAGAATCGAGCACCAGACAGTTGGCGTTCTTCAACATCATCTTGGCAATCATACAGCGCATTTTTTCACCTCCCGAAAGTACCGATGCTTTCTTCAGGGTCTCTTCGCCGGAAAACAACATTTTGCCCAGATAACCCTTCAGATAAACTTCGTGCGTATCGTTCGAATATCCGGCAAGCCAATCCATCAGGTTAAGGTCGGTATTGAAGAATTCGGTATTATCCATCGGCAGGTAAGCCGGCGTGATGGTCACACCCCAGTTGAAGTGCCCCTTATCGGCTTTCATATTTCCGTCCAAAATCTCGAACAACGCTGTCATGGCACGCGGGTCGCGCGAAATAAATGCCACCTTATCGTTCTTCTCGATCATGAAATTCACGTCATCGAACAGCACCTCGCCTTCAACGGCTTTAGAGAGGCCCGACACTTCGAGAATCACGTTTCCAGGTTCGCGTTCAGGAGTAAAGATGATACCCGGGTAACGGCGAGAAGAAGGTTTGATCTCCTCCACGTTGATTTTTTCCAGCATCTTCTTACGACTGGTAGCCTGTTTTGACTTAGAGGCATTAGCACTAAAACGCGCAATAAATTCAAGCAACTCGGCCCGTTTTTCTTCCGCCTTTTTGTTCTGCTGTGCCTGCTGACGCGAAGCCAACTGGCTCGATTCGTACCAGAAGCTATAGTTACCAGTGTAGATTTCTATTTTTCCGAAGTCGATATCGACAACGTGTGTACAAACAGCATCGAGGAAGTGACGGTCGTGCGAGACAACCAACACTGTATTGTTGTAATTGGCCAGATAGTC
>JAUZOL010000289.1 GCA_030706455.1 Bacteroidota bacterium | reverse complement strand
CTACATCGTTCCGCAAAAACATACTGGAACGCGGTAACAGCGATGATCCAATGAAATTCTACGTAAAATTCCGTGGCCACGAGCCGACTTCCGATGCACTCTTGAAAAGCAAAGGATTGAAATAAGAAACAGATAGGGCAAAGTTACGGCTTTGCCCTACATTTTAACTACCTGATTATGAGCGTTCGTTTTAAAGAATTGATACACCCGAACATTGTCAATTTTACACTTTCTTTTGTTGTAGCCGGATTGCTATGGATTAAAGAATTTATTCTACCAGCCGAGAGCACTCCCCTACTCCATCTCTTCAATATTTCGCTGTTGCCGCAATATTCTGTCTGGGTTGGACTTCTATTGAGTCTGGGTGTAGCATATCTTTTATTTCGTCTGTTTGAAACATACACTTTCGTACAGCAACGCACATTTCTTCCATTCTTCTTTTTTATCTTATTATCAGGATCTTATCCTCTTTTTCATTATCTTACAAATGCCCTCATTGCCGCATTATTGCTGCTAATGTGTTTATGGCAGATATTCTCCGCCTTCCATAAAAATATTCCAATCAGGGAAGCTTTTAATGCCGGTATGTTCCTTTCGCTGGGCTATTTTTATTGCTTCGATTTTTTATTCCTTATACCAATCATATTCATCACATTACACATTGTAAATAACATGAATATCCGGGTATTTCTTTCCACAATGCTCGGATTACTGGCACCTGCGGCATTGGTTTTCGGAATCAGTTTCTTCAATGGAAAATTGAATAGTCAGACAGACTATTTCATGAGCAATATTATCTTCCATTTTGAATACTGGACCTCAAATATCGCACTGATCGTACTTTTGGGAATATTCACTATCATATCGTGTATTGCCATTGCCGGATGTTTACAAAACCGTTTCAGTTCGAGCATTGCCGAACGAAAAAATCTACAGGTATTGGTTTGGTTCTACTTTGGAATACTTACCATACTTTGGGTGAAAATGGGACATATCAGTGATTTATTGCTCCCATTTCTAATGATTTGCAGTCTCATTTTTTCTATCTTCTTCTCCACCCGCGTTTCAAAACAAAATACCATCATCTTTGCCATTTTGATTGTATTTCAGATAGTAACGCTAATACTTGGCTTTAGTGGAACACTTCGCTGAATGGGGCTATATAGGCCTGTTTCTGGCAGCCTTTCTGGCAGCCACAGTCCTTCCGCTCGGATCGGAAGTGGTTTTTGCCACGCTAATCTATGCAGGATTGGATATGTGGACATGCGTAGCCGTGGCTACGGTTGGCAACACCCTTGGAGGCATTACTTCCTACTGGATAGGACGAATGGGAAAGATTGAATGGATAGAAAAGTACCTGAAAATCAAGAAAGAAAAGATAGAAAAATTTGAGAAACGAATGTACAACCGGGGTGACTGGTTGGCTTTTTTTTCCTTCGTTCCGGGTGTTGGCGACATAATCGTAGTTGCTTGCGGATATTTCCGGTGCAACTTTCTGGGCACGGCAATTGCCATGACTATCGGTAAATTTTCGCGCTACGTGCTGTGGATGTATGCTCAGGGAATGCTGATGAAATAATTACTCAGCATCCCCGAAATAAGTCGATTTTACATTATCCAGTATTGCAAAAAGATCTGTCAGGTTGTCGGTACGCAACATAGCAATACGTGTGTCTCTGAAGTGCGGAATGCCTTTGAAAAGAGGCGTATTTGCCAAATGACGACGCGTGTGAACAATTCCTCTTCGTTCATCCAGCCATTCTATACTGCTCAATATTTGCTTCTTAACTATATCAAATTGTTCGGATACAGGCATTGACGGAAGCAGTTCGCCGGTTTGCAAATAGTGTTTTACTTCTTTGAATATCCAGGGTTTACCGATTGATCCACGCCCTATCATCACGGCATCCACGCCATATTTATCAAAACATTCTTTTGCCTGTTCCGGAGTTGTCACATCACCATTACCAATAATGGGAATCTTCATTCGGGGATTGTTCTTCACTTCTCCAATCAACGTCCAGTCGGCATCGCCGGTGTACATTTGAGCACGGGTACGCCCGTGAATGGCCAATGCGGCAATACCACAATCCTGCAACTGCTCGGCCAAATCGACAATTACTTTTGAACTATCGTCCCAACCCAAACGGGTTTTTGCCGTTACGGGAACATTCACCGACTTGACAACTTCCTTTGTAATAGCAATTAACTTCGGAATATCGCGCAAAAGACCGGATCCGGCACCTTTGCCGGCCACCTTCTTCACCGGGCAACCAAAGTTCAGGTCAATGATTTCCGGATTGGCAGTTTCGGCAATTTTTGCAGCCTCTGCCATAGCTTCTGGTTCACGTCCATAGAGTTGAATAGCAACCGGACGTTCGCCTTCAAAAATTGTCAATTTCTGTTCCGTACGTTTCACATTCCGGATCAACGCGTCGGCCGAAATAAATTCAGTATACACCAAATCAGCACCAAACTGCTTACAAAGCAGGCGGAAAGCCGGATCGGTTACGTCCTCCATCGGAGCCAAAAACAAAGGATATTCAGGAAATATAATGTTGCCTATCTGCATATTACAATCAATTTCAGTTCAAATAAAAAGAGATGCAAAGATACGGCTAATTTCTCTTTCGGTAAAAATCATAAAACACAGAATATATAACATTTAGATTTAATGAGAAATCCGATTTGCAATCACTTGTCAATTTGTCGTATTTTTGCAGGCAATAAATATTCAGAAACTAATTGTATCTGAAAAAACAATTGATTATGAGTAAACTGTCTTTACACGATTTTATACGTCAAATACCGAAAGCAGAACTTCACCTTCACATTGAAGGAACATTCGAACCGGAGCTGATGTTTGAAATAGCCCAACGAAACAAAGTTGCAATCCCCTATTCATCGGTAGAAGAAGTGCGAAAAGCCTATCAATTCGGCAATTTGCAGGACTTTCTGGACATCTATTATGCCGGAGCTGCCGTTTTGCTGGAAGAGCAGGATTTTTATGACCTGACAATGGCATATCTTCTGAAAGCAAAAGAAGAAAATATCGTTCATACCGAGAT
>JAUZOL010000288.1 GCA_030706455.1 Bacteroidota bacterium | reverse complement strand
TCGCAGGCCTTATTTACCTGAGCGGCTCCCCAACCGGCAGTTGCACTGATCCACTTCACATCGGTCAGTTTCAGATCGCCTTTCGGACCGTGAAGCACAGGATCGACCCAGGCCACATGATCCCAATCGTTACCATTGCCGCCGTCTTTCACAAAAAGAACCAGTCGTTTGCCGTCTTTTACCGATACTTCCACTTTTTGAGAACGCCCCTTGCCTGCGATTACAGGACTGGCGTAGTCGGCATTAGCAAAATCGATATTGTCGCCTTTACTTTGGGCGTTGAAGAGTGCCACGTATTTGTCTTTACTACCAGGGACATCGGCCGCCCAGGCTATCAGATTCTTATCTCGATATACCTGACGGTTGTTCTTGCTATGCTGATTCACTTTCAACATTTCGGGGTTCGTCAGCATTTCTTTGGTAAAGGCGTCGATCTTAGTCATGTCGCCACCGAAAATCAACGGCGAACGGCCGATAGCCCAAAGGCTCATCAACGTATATTGCTCATCTTTTGTAAAATGAGTAGGGCGATTGAATTCTATCTGTCCTATGGGCAACATGTCGCCATCGGGAAAATGGCCGGCGCCGCGATACGGAGTCCAGACATCCATCCGTTCGAACATAGCCAGCAAAGCACCCCAGCGATCCCAAAAATCGTCGGTAATACGCCACATGTTGGCATGATTCATAACATGTTCGCCCATCTTCACCGGCGTTGCACCGGGAGACAAGCTCAACACGATGGGACGGCCGGTTTTATCGATCGCCATGCGCAGGGCTTCAATTTCAGCTTTCTGCACATCGTCGTAAGGGCGTGAAATATCGTCACACTTAATGTAGTCTACACCCCAGTCGGCATACATTTTTACAATAGAATAGTAGTATGCCTGTCCTTCCGGTTTAGTGGCGTCCACACCGTACATATCAGGATTCCAGGCACAGGTAGAGCTTTTCACGGCAATATCCTGAGCCTTAACGTTTGTTCCCAATACCGGCAGGTTCTTCTCAACCGCCAGACGGGGAATACCCCGCATGATGTGAATACCGAATTTCAATCCTTTGGAATGAACATAATCGGCCAGCGGCTTGAAACCTTTACCATTGGCTGCGGAGGGAAATTTCTTCAACCCCGGAGTCAGGCGGCCGTGTTCGTCCATCGTAAGCATTGCACCCGGTTTGTAGGCATGCCCTTTTGATTCGGGTTCGTACCATTGTATATCTACTGTCAGATATTTATATCCGCTGGGTAAAAGGAATTTGACCATCGCATCGGCCTGTTCCTTCACCTGTTGTTCGGTTACGGTAGTTCCAAAACAATCCCAACTGTTCCATCCGAGCGGCGGAGTCGCGGCAAACTGCCAGTATTTAGGGGTTGTTTGCGCATGTAAAATGCAGCAGCCTGCGAGCAAAAACACACAAAGAAGTTTGAATGATCTAAGGTTCATAATTCGTTAATTTATATCTAATTGTTCATTAATATTCAGACAAGAGGAAAGCTACTGAGACGCGGTAGAGCTCCCCCTGGTCTTTTCTGGCGTAAGAGAAACAAATATACACTTTTTGCCTGATTCTATAAATCTGTAATTGACTCAATTACAAACACCTTCTCTGACTTCTCAAAACCGATTTTGTTTATTAAACGGAACTACTGTTTACTTAAATTGCCACCAGTCGAAATTGAGCAGGTCTTTTTCTCCTTTGAAAACAAAATAAAGATCGTGAACCCCTTTAATGCTTTTTACTTTAGTAGTAATCGTTTTCCAAATATCGCCCTCGCCCGAAGTTGCAACGTCAGCAATGCCAACGACCGGGCCATCTTTTTTATCTATGCGAATTTCTATCTTTCCTCCATACAGAGATGCAACTCTTAAATCGACAGAAGAGCAACCTTCGGAAAAATTCACACCCTGCACCTCGATGTAATCCCCATTATGAATGGATGTCACAAACATTATATCTCCAAGTTTCTTCCCCCTGTTCCAAATATCATCACGTTCCCAGACTGGTAATTTATCTGTTTTAACGCCTTCGCTGTAAGCCATTGTTTCGGCTTCGTTTTGTTTGTAAGGATCTAATGCGCCTATTTGCTTAGCACCCGTAGTTGACCACCACGGCAATTTCTGAATAGTCCCGTCGGCATTATAAGTCATTTGCTCGACACATATCGAACGACGCTCATAATGTTTGGCCAGGGTTTGTTTCGTAATGGCATAATTGAACCCGAACACATACGAATTGCCTTTGAAATCAACTATCCCGGGGTGATTACCTGATGATCTTTGATCCGGATCCATAATTGTTCCCTTGCATTTCCAGGGACCCGTTGGACTATCACTCATAGCATATCCAATTCCTTCAGGACAACAACGCGATGCCCATGCCAGATAATAATGCTTGTTTTTCTTCCACAACCACGGACCTTCGGTATATGAAGCTTCAGGCGGAGTTCCGGTAAAATCAATTGAAGCAACCTGAATATCACCTGCAAGAGAGATCATATCTTCGTTCAATTTAGCATAATAGCAAGGTCCGTTTCCGCCCCAGTAAATATAAGCCTGTCCGTCATCATCCACAAACACTGTCGGATCGTAATCGCCAGGGTTAGACCGGTAGATGAGCGATTTCCCGAGCTCGTCAATAAAAGGGCCATAAGGGTTGTTGGATACTGCTACACCAATTGCCATTTTCCCCTGATAAATTGAAGGGCAGTATAAATAAAATTTACCGTGCCGCGCTACGCATTGAGGTGCCCATGCGCTATGACCATCTGCCCACTTAAACGTTTTATATGGTTCTGAAACACCTGCAATGATTCCGTGGTCGGTCCAGTTTACCATATCGGTCGATGTATAAAGCAACCAGTTCTGCATAAGAAAAGCCTCGGCATTATCTTCGTCGTGGCTGGTGTAAAGAAATACCGTGTCGTTGTATGCCAGCGGCGCAGGATCGGCCGTATGTTTGGTTTGTATAATCGGATTGTGAGCATTGATCGAGAAGCAGGAAGCCAATGCCAACAAGAGTACCGAAACTTTCAATTCCTTATTCATATAATTATGGGGTCTAAGTATAGATATTAT
>JAUZOL010000287.1 GCA_030706455.1 Bacteroidota bacterium | reverse complement strand
GCGTTTCTGTCGCTCCGGTTACAGACTGGCACTTCTATGATGCAGCATACACAGAGCGTTTTATGAAGACTCCACAAGAAAATGAAGATGGTTATTCTAAAAACTCTCCTTTGAATAATGCTGCGAACTTACAGGGAAGCTTGTTGATAGTGTGTGGTTTGGCTGACGACAACGTGCATCCCCAAAATACTTTCGAGTTTGTAGAAAAGCTGGTACAGGCTAATAAACAATTTGAAATGCAGACCTATACCAACCGTAATCATAGTATTTATGGGGGCAATACCCGCTTCCACCTTTATAAAAGAATGACAGATTTTCTGAAGAAAAATTTGTAAAGTAGCACTCCTTTTGATACTGCTTGTTTTGAGAGTAGTGGGTGTATATTTAATCTAAAAATAACTCAAAAAACATTAGTATTTTCAAGGTTTTGATATTCAACTGACTATGATATAGGACGATTGATGCCAATGAAAATTTTGTTCCGTTTTTCTCAAAATATTATTGTACCTTTGAGCAACCGTTCAGGAAAGTGATCGGTTTTGTGTAGTTTGCTTATTTTCAATGACTTCTTTGTTTTTAAGAAGTCGGAAATATTACTTCTTGCATCCATAATTCATTCAATATTGTTTCTCGTATGAAACAGAGTTCCGTTTTGTCGGGATGCGCTACATACGACTTTTAAAAAACAAATTATTTTCGTATGAAAAAACACAATTTTAACGCGGGGCCTTCTGTTTTGCCTCAGTTTACGATTGAAAACACAGCGAAAGCTGTTCTCGATTTTAATGGTATCGGACTTTCAATCATGGAAATCAGCCACCGTTCGAAAGATTTTCAACCGGTAGTTGATGAAGCTGTAGCTTTAGTTAAAGAACTGTTGTCGATTCCGGAGGGTTATTCGGTACTTTTCTTAGGAGGTGGCGCGAGTCTTCAATTCTGTATGGTTCCTTTCAACCTGTTAGAAAAGAAAGCTGCATATCTTAATACAGGTACATGGGCAAGCAAAGCAGAAAAAGAAGCTAAATTGTTTGGCGAAGTTGTTGAAGTTGCATCTTCTAAAGGCGCTAACTTTAATTATATTCCTAAAGATTTTACTATTCCTGCAGACGCAGATTATTTCCACATTACAACGAACAATACCATCTTCGGTACAGAGCTTCGTAAAGACCTCGATTCTCCGGTTCCATTGATCGCTGACATGTCATCTGATATTTTGTCTCGTCCTATTGATGTTTCAAAATATGGCTTGATTTATGCCGGTGCACAAAAAAACCTCGGGCCTGCCGGTGTTACCATTGTAATCGTAAAAGACGAATTGCTGGGTAAAGTAAGCCGTCCTATTCCTACGATGCTTGACTATCGCACTCATATCAAAGAAGGTTCTATGTTTAATACTCCTCCGGTAGTTCCTATCTACGCTTCTTTGCAAACGTTGAAATGGCTTAAGGAGCTGGGTGGTGTTAGCGCGATGGAAAAAATGAACATCGAAAAAGCAACTTTGTTGTATGATGAAATCGACCGCAATAAATTGTTCGTCGGTACAGCTGCAACAGAAGACCGTTCATTGATGAACATCTGCTTCGTAATGAAAGAAGAATACAAAGAACTTGAAGACGAATTCGGTAAATTTGCTGCTGCCAAAGGTATGGTAGGTATCAAAGGTCACCGTTCGGTAGGCGGATTCAGAGCTTCTACTTACAATGCTCTTCCTAAAGAAAGCGTTGTGGCCCTGATCGACGCAATGAAGGAATTCGAAAAGTTACATTAATACAATATTCGAGTGAATACGAAACCCTCCTAAGTCATTAATATGATATTAGCTGAGGGTTTTGTCATTCTTACCACTAAATTTTTATACTATTATGAAGATTCTTGTAGCAACCGACAAACCGTTTGCCAAAGCAGCAACAGACGGAATCAGAGAAATTACTGAAGAAGCAGGTTATGAACTTGCTTTGCTGGAAAAGTATACCGATGTGAATGACCTTTATGCAGCGGTGGCCGATGCTGACGCTATGATTGTTCGTTCCGATAAAGTTACACAGGCAGTTGTTGATGCTGCAAAACAACTTAAAATTGTTGTTCGCGCTGGTGCAGGGTACGATAACCTCGATCTTGCAGCATGTACTGCTCGTGGCATTGTTGCGATGAACACTCCGGGTCAAAATTCAAATGCCGTTGCTGAGCTTGCTTTGGGCATGATGGTTTTTATGGCTCGTAATAATTTCCAACCGGGTACCGGTAGCGAACTGAAAGGTAAAAAGCTGGGTATTCACGCTTACGGTAATGTGGGTAAACTTGTTGCTCATATTGCCAAAGGTTTTGGTATGGAGATCTATGCCTTCGATCCTTTTGTTCCTGCTGATGTAATGGCAAATGAAGGAGTGAAAGCTGTTGCTTCGGTAGAAGAATTGTACAGCACCTGTAACTATATTTCGTTGCATATTCCGGCAACTCCCGAAACCAAGAAGTCGATCAATTATGATTTGTTGTCTAAAATGCCAAAAGGCGGTTGCCTTGTAAACACTGCCCGTAAAGAGGTAATTGATGAAGAAGGTTTGGCTAAATTGTTGGAAGAGCGTACCGATCTGAAGTATGTGACCGATATCATGCCTGATTCACATGCTGCACTTGCTGAAAAATTCGGTGCCCGTTATTTCTCTACACCTAAGAAAATGGGTGCAGAAACAGCTGAAGCCAATATCAATGCGGGTTTGGCTGCTGCTAATCAGATTGTCTCTTTCCTGAAGACCGGAGATAAGAAATTTCAGGTTAATAAATAATCAGTCATGAAACGCATTATTTCAACTTCAAACGCTCCGGCGGCTATCGGGCCGTACAGTCAGGCGGTAGAGGCTAATGGAACTTTGTATGTTTCGGGTCAGATTCCTATCGATCCTGCAACAGGAAAATTGGTGGAAGGAGATGTTTCTGCCCAGGCCAAACAGGTTTTCTGTAACATTAAAGCCATTCTGGATGAGGCGGGCTACTCTTTTACCGATGTAGTTAAATCGACCGTATATCTGTCCGATATGAGCTATTTTGCCGACGTTAATGCAGTTTATAAGGAGTATTATCAGACGGAATGCCCTGCCAGAGCTGC
>JAUZOL010000286.1 GCA_030706455.1 Bacteroidota bacterium | reverse complement strand
GTGTTTTCCTTAGCCGAAGTACGTCAGAATCTATGCAGAAAGGGCATAATAATTCGCTTACCACAACAATTACCTATAACGGAAAATTCGGAGAAAAAAGCTCGTTGACATCGGATTTGCGTTATGGATTCGGAAATGGGGTGTCGGATAATACATACGAACAGGATAACTTTTTGTCTGCGAGCAATATTAATAAAGCCAGTAACTATATTCGTTTCAATGCAGGCTATACTTATCAGTTTAATCCGTTATTGTCCATGGAACTTGGATATGGTCTGAAAAGCCAAAGCAATACGAATAAATTATCGGGAACCTCGTTCTCGTATGATGAACTGAAAAATCGATTCTCGATGTATGTCAGTTACCAGCCGTTAAAGAAATGGAAGATGAAAGGTGGAGGTGTGTTAGAAACTTATCATCAGAATTATTTGGGTGAGTCGAGAAATGTAAGCGCTTTTCTTCCTTATTTTAACTTGCAGTTTACGGCAAGCCCCAAATTTAATGTCGTGGCAAAATACCATACATTTGCCGATTATCCGTCGATGGATCAGTTAACTCCATTTAAGACGGCATCCGACTCTTTGACGTGGAATGTGGGTAATCCGGATCTGAAAACTGCTATTTACCAAAAGCTTGGACTGGAATTTCATATAATGAATTTTATTACAATTGAGCCATATTATCATTTCGATAACAGACGGATTGCTTCTTTTGTTTCCAATGTGGGAAAGTATTATTACATCAGTAATGTAAATGCTGATTTGTATCAACGTTACGGTGTGCAGCTTAATTTTACTCTTCCATTAAGTAAAACTATTTTCTGGCAAAACTGGATGGATTTTTATAAGAATCATCTTGAATTCAATGGCGTGGGTACGACCGTTAGAAACTCGTTGATTAATTCGACGTTGGTTTATGTAAATCCGAAAATTGGACTTACGGCCGGAGCTGTGTTGCAAAAGCAGTTGTGCAAAGATGCCGCTATTCAGGGATATACGTCAAACAATAATGATTTGATAGTTTTGTTTATCAATAAATCTCTGATGAAACAAAAGCTGAACATAACGCTCATGTATATGCCACCTGTAAAAATGGGGTTGAAGTATGAACAAACCAATGTTACTGAAGCTGGCAGCTATTACCAGATGTCACGGGCAAGCTTGAATTTGATTAAAAACCTGACCTTTGTCGAAGTGAATTATCATTTTAATGCAGGTAAAGAGGTAAAGAAAAGAGAGCCTGTGCCGGATGGCGACGCTGCTAAGAAAAAGTCAGGCGGAATTGGATTGTAACCCATTGAAAAACAATTCACATGATAGAATTGTAGATGTAGATGAACGGAATTAATCGGAATCTGAGAAAATATTCTGAGAAAATATTGCAGAATCAAAAACCTTTCTCTACCTTTGCAGCCCGAAATAATTAGAAATAACATAAACACAATTCGCTAAAACAATGATTGTAGTTCCAGTAAAAGAAGGCGAAAACATCGAAAAAGCCTTGAAGAAATTCAAAAGAAAATTCGAAAAAACAGGTGTGGTAAAAGAATTGAGAAGACGTCAGGCTTTTTCAAAACCGTCAGTTGTTCGTCGTGAAGAACTGATCCATGCTGCCTACGTTCAACAATTACATCAGAACCAAGAATAAACCGCTTTTTTATTTGCGGTTTTAGGTTATCTTTGCATCAAATCCTTTTTGTTGCATGATCGACCTATTTATAGAATACTTACGGTATGAGAAGAATTCTTCTTCTCATACCGTTTTGTCGTATCATAACGACATAAAACAATTTGCCCGGTTCTTAGATCCGGAGTCAGACAGTTTTGATCCGCAGCAGGTGACTCCCACTTCCATTCGTGAATGGATTATTAGTTTGATGGAAACTGGCGATAGTGCCAGAACTGTCAATAGAAAACTATCCGCACTCAAGTCGTTCTACCGCTTTCTCTCCCATAAAAGTCTGTGTACGAATAACCCAACAAAAAAACTCATTTCTCCTAAAATAAAAAAGCCATTACCTTTGGTTTTTCGGGAAAATGAAGTTAATTTTGTCTCAGAAAACATCATCGAGAGTGATTTTGAACATTTGAGAGATAAGTTAATTGTAGAGCTTTTTTATCAGACTGGTATCAGGCGTGCAGAGCTTATCGGCTTAAAAGATGGTGATGTTGATTTGAACAAACGTATACTCAGAGTGCTGGGGAAACGAAATAAAGAACGCATTGTTCCTTTCGGACAATTACTGGCAGATTTGATTGCCAGATATATTAAAGAAAGAGATGCTTTTTTAGAAGAAAATATTGCGGAGCGGCTTATAGTCCTTAATAATGGAGCCGAAGTTTATCCGAAATTCATATATAATAAGGTGAGAAATGCTTTTACCGGGGTTACTCCTGTAAAAAAGAGAAGTCCTCATGTGTTAAGGCATACGTTTGCAACAACCTTATTGAATAACGGGGCAGAACTGAATGCAGTGAAAGAGCTGTTAGGGCATAGTAATCTGTCGGCGACGGAGATTTATACCCATACAACCTTTGATCAGTTGCATTCCATCTATCAACAAGCCCATCCAAGGGCAAAAAAAAGGAGGTAACCATGACCATTAGAATTCAAGCCATCAAATTTGAGGCTAGCCAGAAATTGGAAGAACACATTACAAAGAAAGTATCTAAGCTCGACAGGTTCTTTGACGAAATACTGAGTGCGGAAGTTATTTTGAAAGTGGTAAAGCCGGAAGCTGTTGCCAACAAGGAAGCCCTGGTAAAAATTAACATCCCCGGAAACGAGATTTTCGCATCAAAAGTATGTGATACTTTCGAAGAAGCAGTAGATACTGCAGTGGATGCAATCGAAAAACAGGTGATCCGACACAAAGAAAAAATCAAACAACCTGCAAATTAATAAAAAGTCCAATTGGAAATGTAGAATAGCTCTCTGATTTTTAATTAATTGAGAGAGCTATTTTGAAAAATAAAATTTTTTGAAAGAAAAACCAAGGAAGATTTGGTACTTCTGAAAAAAACATCTACATTTGCAAGCCGTTTTAACGAAGTAGTTAAGACGGCTTTTGATTGAAAAATCGAGACGCCTCTTTAGCTCAGTTGGCC
>JAUZOL010000285.1 GCA_030706455.1 Bacteroidota bacterium | reverse complement strand
TTGCCTGACTTTACTTTTTTGGGCTGTTTGTTTCCAGATGCTCCCATATTAAAACCTCCTATTTTATAAATAAAACATTGTATAATATGGAGTCGCGTTCGGTTATGAATCATAGCTGGACTGTGCTCCGTGGCTATTTAATGCAAAAAACAAGCCATATCGAAAAGGTGTAAAATAGGCAGAAAAATGGCGCCATTATGACGTGCAATTGTCAAATGGGCACACGTTTGCCGATACATGCATGACGATTTTTTGTGTCGGAAAGCAGATCATTTTATCTATTTTTGTGCGTTACTAAAATTGTTTTGTTTTATGGTCTCTCAAACTGAATTTTCATTGCGTCCCAAATCCCGCGGATTTCATCTGGTAACGGACGAAATAGTGCGAAATCTTCCTCCTCTGCCCGAAAGCGGCTTATTGCACCTGTTTATTCAGCATACTTCGGCAGCGCTTACCATCAACGAGAATGCCGATCCCGATGTGCAGGCGGATATGGGACGTATTTTCGATCGTTTGGTAAAAGAACGCGAGCCTTACTATGAACACACGTTGGAAGGCGATGACGATATGCCTGCTCATGCCAAAACAACACTGGCGGGAGTAGGACTTACGATTCCTATCTCCCGCCAGCGGTTGAATATCGGCATTTGGCAGGGAATTTATCTCTGCGAATTTCGTAATCACGGCGGCGCACGCCGGATTGTAGCAACGGTATTGAGCTGAATTGCTTTCGTTTATTTTTTATCCAGCAGTCCGAACACGCTTTGCAGGACACTGGTTACGCGGGCAGCCGGGTTTTCCCGTATTTTCATCTCCTCGTTGCCGACAGTTGTAAACAATCCGTTAAGCGCCTGCTCTGTAACATAACCGCTAAGGTTGGTGTTGACCGGAGCAAGGTTATAGGCGCTTCCCACCAGTGAATTAGCCACTTTATTATACGCCTTTGTTAGTTTTGCCCATGCATCTGTGGTGGACATGGTTCCAACCAGATCTTTGTTCAATGAAGCTTCAACTTTGGGCTGATAAGCGGCAGTAAGCTGACTATACGTGCTCTTCTTTAGGTAGTTGGTTGCCCCTGTTTTGTCGCTGCCAAACAAAATGGATGTAGCATCGGTAATGCTCATGCCGGTAATGGCATTTACGAAAATGGGTTTTGCTTCACCGGCAGCATCTTCGGCAGCACGATTGAGCCGCAATACAACATCATCAAGAAGGCTTTGGCCACCGGGAATAAGTTTGATATTGTTCACCAGGGGATCGGCTTCTTTGGGAAGAAGAATCTTCAGCAAAGAGTTTCCGAAATATCCGTTTTCTTTATTCAGTGATAGAACAGCATTGGTAACACCGGTTACAAGCGCTTCTTTCAGACCTGAAGCAGCGCTACTGTTTGAAGTCGCGGCGGTTGTTGCTGGTGTCGTAGCAGAAGCTGCGTCTGTTTTTGTGGTGGCTGTACTTTTGCTTGTTGTACTGGTGGTTTTTGCTTTGGTAGTCGTTTTTGCAGTCGTGGTTTTTTTAGTGACTTTAGTCGTCGCATCCGACTGGCAGAAAGGCAAGCAGGCAATGAAAAGGCAAGTGATTGCAAAAACAATCATTTTTTTGAATGTATTCATTCTGTTGTACATGTTAAAAAAGCAGGAAGGAATCAAATTGTTTCCCTGTTGCTTCGTGTTTGTGATTTTATTTCTCTTTAGGAAGACAAAGATAAAGAAATATTTTGTCACAATTGTGCTTTGGGCTGTTTGTGGATATTGCCCTTGCCATGTATTGTTCGTACAGCATGTTAAGAATACGCGACAACTGTTTTTTATTGAGTTTTTTGCGTAATTTTGCACGCCCGTTTCGGATGAATGGGTTGAATAGCTAAATGTAAGAATAATAGAAAGATGGGTATTGAAAAAGGATTGTTTCAGCGTACGGAGTTATTGCTGGGTGATGATGTGATGGAGCGTATGGCCAATGCGCGGGTGATTATTTTTGGCGTTGGAGGAGTAGGGAGCTGGTGTGCCGAGAGTTTGGTACGAACCGGCATCAGGCACCTAACCATCGTCGATTCCGACCGTGTTTGCATGACCAACATCAACCGGCAGTTGCATGCCACCACTAAAACCGTGGGTGCAGTAAAGACCGAAGTGCTGAAACAGCGCCTCCTCGAAATTAATCCGAAAGCCGAAATTACAGCGATTCAACGTATTTACAACGAAGAAACATCCGATTCTTTTGATTTGGCATCCTATCATTTTGTGATCGACGCGATTGATAGCCTTGGCAGTAAAGCCCATCTTATTCGTACCGTTACCCGTACCAATGCGGTTCTTTTCTCTTCCATGGGCGCTTCGCTCAAATTGGATCCTACCCGTATTAAAATTGCCGAATTCTGGAAAGTAAACGGCTGTCCTCTTGGGTCGGCGCTTCGTAAGAAAATCCGTAAGGGAGAAAAACCGGCCAAGAAATTTCTCTGCGTTTATAGCGATGAACTGCTTCAAAACCGCGGACAAAAAGCAACCTGCGGCACCGAAAAATGCCTTTGTCCGAAGGCCGAAGTTGGCCCTGGTGATCCCGAACTGGTGAATCACGAATGGTGCAGCATGAAAGCGCAAATCAACGGTACGGCAGCACATATCACAGCTATCTTCGGCTTTACACTGGCCGGACTGGTAGTGCAGGCAATTAACAGTCAGCAGTACTCAGTCGACAGTGATCAGAAGTCGAAGTAATTGTCTTTTGTTGTATAATTCTATAAATCAATATTTTAAGTTGGTTGTTGGTTGCTATTTGCCAATAATCTTTCAGTTGTTCATTGTGCAAATAAAAAAATAGCAGTACCTTTGTCGTCGCATTGGTTCGCTTGTCCGGGTTCTCGGCAGGTGATGAAAAGGGAATCAGGTGAAAGTCCTGAACAGACCCGCTACTGTAAGTCCTATGCAACGTTTTGGCGCTACTTTAGCCACTGTTTCCGGTAAGCAGTAAACAGTATTCAGTGAACATCACTTACTACTCATTACTCATTACTAAAAACGGGAAGGCTGTCCGAAACGGGGATAAGTCAGGAGACCTGCCATGCAGTTCACAGTTTAGGCTTTCGAGGAAAGAGCTTACAACCAAATGAGAATCGGCATAGTTTCCATTTGATTTTTTGCACAACCGCGAAGCTGTTTGTAATTCAAGCAGTTTTTATGTTTTTACGTTCTCTTTGTATCCGT
>JAUZOL010000284.1 GCA_030706455.1 Bacteroidota bacterium | reverse complement strand
GAAAATGTTCCGGCAAATAAAATTCGTTCCATTTATCCCAACTTCGGATTTGCCAATTCTTTATCCAAAGACCCGAACTCGTTGAGCTATGTCAATGAACCCATTAAAGACCTTTGGGTTATAGCCATTGATGCCAACGAATATTACAACAACAAATTAAAAAGTACCATTGGAGGAATTATCAAAAACGAAACAATGGCCTGGATAAAAGAACGTATGGACGATGCCAAACGAAAAGGAAAAACCGTTATCGGCATGATGCACCATAACCTCATCGAACATTATTTCGGACAATCGGTTATCGATACCGGATATGTGGTCAATAATTCAGAAACTGTCGCTAATGAATTGATGGAAGCCGGATTGAAGATCATCTTTACAGGTCATTATCACGCCAATGACATTACGAAACGAGAGCACAATGGTAAATTTATTTTTGATGTAGAAACAGGTTCTACCCTGAACTACCCATGCACATACAGGATGCTTACAATCAAGGGAAATAAATATTCGTTCACCCCTCAAACAACAACCGATTTAATGCCTTCTGTAATGGGGATGACCTTTGACACTTATGCCAAAGCTTTTCTGTCTGCCCATCTCGATGGCTATTTTGCTTACCTACTTACCATGGCGAAAGGAGTTCCATCGTCGTATGCAACACAATTCGCTCCCTGGTACAGAGCCGGATTTATGGCGCATTGCATGGGTGATGAATCGCCCACAAGCGATTTAGCCACTCAAACGGCAACATTAAATGCATTAGATCCTTCCGGCCAATTAAGCGGTATTCTCGGTTCGTTCTGGACCGACATCAATACTCCGGACAATACCGTGACGCTGGATTTGGAAACGGGGTCTGCTTATTGAAAGCCATTTTCACTTAACTAATCAGCCACAAAATGAGAGCTCCAACGGGCTCTCATTTTTTCATTTTGAGTACAACATGTATCCTATTTCCCACAGCTAAAAAAAATGTTGATGAATGTAAAAAACGCACTCAATTATAGTATATTTGTTGTGTAAAGAATCAATTAAACATTCTTTATACAGCTGATTCTCTTTATATTTCTCCGTATCCGCACAAACTCTCAAATAAGATAATCACCATGGAAAAAGCCACGCCATTCATCATCGCAGAAGCCGAACTTGACGCTATTATCGGGAAGCATCTGGGGAAACCGGGGATGCTACTGTCAGTTCTGGAAGAAGCGCAAGAGATGCATCCGCAGAAATATCTTCCGGGTGAAACACTCTTATCAATTGCACAAAAACTAAATATCGCCTATTCTCAGGTATACAGTGTTGTAACCTTCTATTCGTTTTTCAATCTTATGCCTCAGGGGCGTCATTCTATCGTTGTCTGTCGGGGCACCGCCTGCCACACCAAAGGATCGAAAGCGCTGCTGGACGAAATTTGTCCGCTATTGGGAATACATCGGGAGGCAAACGCTTCCGAATCGAACTTCACAACACCCGACAATGAGTTTACAATCAAAACAGTCGCTTGTTTTGGGCAGTGTGCTCTCTCTCCCGTCATTGCTATTGATGGCATCATTCACAGCAACGTAAATTCTCAGAAGCTGGCCAAAATACTGAACAAGATCAAATCTTCAATTAAAACGTCCGGCGATAAATAATCGCTTGTAGTAACCTTATTTTCCTTTGCTCATCTTTCATATTAAACCTATAAGCCATGACACCTTCTGATCTTGACAACATAAGACTAAACAACCGGCATCGCATTCTGCCCGAACAACCGATGATAATGGTCGGAATGGGAACCTGCGGCATCGGCAATGGAGCAGATTTGGTTTTCGACCGGTTGCAAAAAGCAATCGCGGACACCGGTGTAAATTGCCAGCTAAAACAAACCGGCTGTTTTGGCTTTTGTGCCGGAGAACCCTTAGTTATGCTGTATCAACCTGACAAACCTCTTTTGGTTTACAGCAAAGTAGATGAGAAGGATGCACCACGTATAATCGACAGTTTAATAAAAGACAAAGTCTATCTCAAAAAGATTCTTTGCCGCATTTACGAATGGGATTTTCTAACATCGGAAGTGAAATTCGGCACCGGTTACACCGACATTCCGCATTGGAATGAGATCCCTTTTTTCAAAGGACAAACAAAAATTGTACTTCGTCACACGGGGCTCATTGATCCCGAAAAAATACTCGATTATATTGCCATCGGAGGCTATCGCGCTTTTGCCAAGGTTTTAACAACCATGCAGCCTACGGATGTTGTTGATGAAGTCCTTGCATCCAAACTTCGGGGACGTGGTGGCGCTGGATTTCCAACCGGCACAAAATGGTCGATTATGCAAAAAGCACAAGCCGATCAGAAATACATTATTTGCAATGCCGACGAAGGTGATCCGGGCGCTTATATGAATCGAAACGAAATTGAAAGCGACCCGCACATGCTGATAGAAGGGATGCTGATAGGCGCCTACGCCATGGGAGCATCCGAAGGCATTGCTTATGTAAGGGCTGAATATCCTCTTGCTGTTAAACGCCTGAAAGCAGCTATTGAACAAGCCACTGCCATGAAACTTTTAGGCAACAACATTTTAGGAACTGACTTTTCATTCAAACTGGATGTTGTAGAAGGAGCCGGTGCTTTTGTCTGTGGAGAAGAAACCGCCCTGATTGCTTCGATTGAAGGAAAAGCCGGCAGGCCAATGCCCCGTCCGCCTTACCCTGCAAAAAAAGGCCTTTACGGTAAACCCACCAATATCAACAATGTGGAGACTTGGTGCAACATACCGGTCATCATCGAAAAAGGGAGCGAATGGTTCAAACAAACTGGCACAGAGAAAAGTTCGGGCACAAAAGTCTTTTCGCTTGTCGGGAAAGTAAAAAACACAGGCCTGGTAGAACTGCCACTTGGGTCAACCATCGAACAATTCGTTTTCAACATAGGAGAAGGAACCGGCACCTCCAAACGGGTAAAGGCCGTACAAACCGGTGGCCCGTCGGGAGGTTGTATTCCGTTGGAATATTTTTCAACACCGGTAGATTATGAATCGTTAGCCAGTCTGGGTGCAATAATGGGTTCGGGCGGAATGGTTGTTATGGATCAGGACAATTGCATGGTGGATGTAGCTCGCTATTTTCTGGAATTCAACTCAGCCGAATCGTGTGGAAAATGCACGCCCTGTCGTGAAGGTTTAGCACAGGCACTGGCTATTCTCACGAAGAT
>JAUZOL010000283.1 GCA_030706455.1 Bacteroidota bacterium | reverse complement strand
CAATGTAATTTACGCTCCGGATATTTATAATAAAAACTGTTCTTTCGGGAGCAGTTTTTTGTTTACGCACCACATGATTCAACTTTTTCCACCGACAACACAACCTGTTACAGGTTCAATAGACCTGCCGGCTTCAAAAAGCATCAGCAACAGAGCACTGATTCTCTCAATGCTTAGTAACAGCACGAAAGAGATAAGCCATCTGGCCGACTGCGACGACACGAAAGTAATGCTGGAAACCCTCAAACTGGACAAAACGACTTTCGATATCGGAGCTGCCGGAACATCTATGCGATTCCTCACTGCTTATTTATCAAACCTACAGGGAAATTGGATCTTAACTGGCAGTGAACGCATGAAAAACCGCCCAATCGGGGTTCTCATTGATGCGCTCAACCACCTTGGTGCCGACATTGAGTACATAGAAAAGGCAGGCTATCCCCCACTCCGCATATCAGGAAAAGCATTACAAGGCGGCAAAATCAAACTCGCAGGTAATATCAGCAGTCAGTATATCTCCGCTTTGCTGATGATTGCCCCGACAATGAAGAACGGGTTAGAAATGACTCTGGAGGGTAAAATAATCTCCATTCCTTACATCCGGATGACTCTTCACATGATGGAGGAATTCGGCGTGTCTGCGAAATGGGAAGGACAAACCATCACAATCCCTCATCAGGAATACCGTCCGATCGCATTTCACGTTGAGTCCGACTGGTCTGCCGCATCGTACTGGTATGCCATTGCGGCCCTTTCCAAAGGAAGTTCATTCAAACTATTGGGACTAAAGAAGGAGAGCACTCAGGGTGATTCTCAGGTAGCAAATATTTTCGAACCGTTGGGAATAAAAAGCAAATTCACTGCTGACGGCGTTGTTATTTCCTCTGTGGGCAATCCTGTTTCTAACTTCGTTTACGACTTTATCAACCAACCGGATCTTGCTCAAACAGTAGTAGTTTGCTGCTGCTTGCTTAATATTCCATTCTCTTTTTCAGGACTGCAAACGTTGAAGATCAAGGAAACCGACCGGATTGCCGCCTTAAAAAACGAAATGGTCAAGTTGGGTTATATACTCGAAGAACCGGAAGAAGGTATGCTTGCATGGAACGGGCAGCGCATCAACCCCGACTACGAACAAGCCATCTGCACCTATGAAGATCACCGTATGGCGATGGCTTTTGCGCCGGCAGCATTGATTCATCCAATCAAAATAGAACATCCGGAAGTAGTTTCCAAGTCTTACCCGGGATTCTGGACCGATTTACAAAGCGTAGGTTTCTCTATCAAATAAAAAAATGAAGGCTGTCAATCGCAATGATGACAGCCTTCGTTCTTTTTCTATCTGTTCTTACGCGTCAATTGTAGCGTAAGTGGCATTTTCTTCGATAAACTGACGGCGAGGACCAACATCGTCTCCCATTAGCATGGAGAAGATATGGTCTGCATCTGCTGCATTTTCGATGGTCACCTGACGCAGAGTACGGTTTTCCGGATTCATGGTGGTATCCCACAATTGTTCCGGGTTCATTTCTCCCAAACCTTTGTAACGCTGTACATGCACTGAATTTTCGTTTCCATCTGCATATCTTTCAATAAAGGCAACGCGTTGTTGTTCGTTCCAGCAATACTCTTCCACTTTCCCTTTTTTGCAGAGATAGAGCGGCGGAGTGGCAATGTAAAGATGCCCGCCTTCGATAAGCTCCTTCATGTGACGGAAGAAGAAAGTCATAATAAGTGTGTCGATGTGGCTACCATCGACGTCGGCATCGGTCATCACAATGATCTTGTGGTAACGAAGCTTGGAAACATTCAACTGTTTGCTGTCGTCTTCGGTACCGATGGTAACGCCCAGAGCTGTGTAAATATTGCGGATTTCTTCGCTTTCAAGCACTTTATGCTGCATTGCCTTCTCCACGTTCAGAATCTTACCACGAAGCGGCAGAATAGCCTGTGTGGTACGATTACGTCCTTGTTTGGCCGACCCACCTGCCGAGTCACCCTCCACGAGGAATATTTCGCAAACTTCAGGATGTTTTTCAGAACAGTCGGCTAATTTACCCGGCAAACCGCCACCCGAAAGCGGAGACTTACGCTGTACCATCTCACGAGCCTTGCGGGCTGCGTTACGGGCGGTAGCAGCCAGAATCACCTTCTCAACGATCATCTTGGCCTGTTTCGGGTTTTCTTCGAGATAATTACCCAAAGCTTCGCCCACAGCCTGATCAACAACACCCATTGTTTCGTTGTTTCCGAGTTTTGTTTTGGTCTGACCTTCGAACTGAGGTTCCTGCACCTTCACCGAAATGATTGCGGTCAACCCTTCGCGGAAGTCATCGCCGCTAATTTCAAGCTTCACCTTTTCCAGCATTTTGCTGTCTTCGGCATATTTTTTCAACGTACGTGTCAATCCACGACGGAAACCGGCTACGTGAGTACCGCCTTCAATGGTGTGGATATTGTTAACGTACGAGTAAACATTTTCGTTATACGAAGTATTGTAAGTCAAAGCGATTTCTACCGGAGTACCGAATTTCTCTGTAGAAATATGAATCACCTTGTCAATCAGAGGCTCGCGTGAGGAGTCTACAAATTCTGCAAATTCTTCCAGCCCGCGTTCCGAGTGAAAAACTTCCTTTTTAGGTGTTCCATCTTCGTTCAGGGTTCGCATATCCGTCAGCGAAATTGTAATTCCCGCGTTCAGATAAGCCAATTCACGCATACGGGCGGCAAGGATATCATATTTATAAACGGTATCTGTAAAGATATCGCCATCGGGATGAAATTTCACCAACGTCCCGTTTTCGGTAGTTGTTCCAATCTCTTTTACCGGGAACTGTGGAGTTCCTCTTTGGTATTCCTGCATGTAGACTTTACCTTCGCGGTATACCTCAACATGCAAAAGAGAAGACAGCGCGTTCACACAGGATACACCTACCCCGTGAAGACCACCGGACACCTTGTAACTTCCTTTATCGAACTTACCTCCGGCGTGCAGAACTGTCATTACGACTTCCAGTGCAGATTTTCCTTCTTTTTCGTGCATATCGACAGGAATACCACGTCCGTTATCTCTCACCGAAATGGAGTTATCTTCGTTGATAATAACATTGATGGTATCACAATAGCCAGCAAGCGCTTCGTCGATTGAGTTATCTACAACTTCATACACGAGGTGATGCAAACCTTTGATTCCGATATCGCCAATATACAT
>JAUZOL010000282.1 GCA_030706455.1 Bacteroidota bacterium | reverse complement strand
TACACTTTACGAGCTGATTCATTGAACCAGTATCACGGATACAAAAATAGGCGAGTTGCCTCGCCTATCTCAAATACAATTTTATCAAAATATAATACTTTCTTTACCCGAATAAATTGTACTAGTTTTTCATATCCAATCATACTTTCTTATCACACAATTGTCTTTTTCTTGTTATAGTTTTCGCGAAACTCCTTTGGTGTACATCCCTTCCTCTTGCGGAATATTCTATTAAAATTAGATAAATTATTAAATCCACAACTATAACAAACCTCAGAGACAGACTGTGTTGAATCAACAAGCATTCTGATAGCATTTCCTATTCTGATATCAAGAAGATAGTCTGTTACACTCTTTCCCGTCCTCAATCTGAAGAACCGACTGAAAGCCACTTCACTCATACCAACCATATCTGCCAGCTTTCCCAATCTAATCTCTTGCGTATAATTTTGCATCAGATAATCATGCACTTTCTGAACCCGTCTGCTGTCCGCAGGCAATTTTACCCGAGCAAATGCACTACTTGAAAGTGTACGGGCTCCGTTACTCAATGACAGCTCATAAAGCAGGCTTAAGAAGTTCATCACTGCATAAAAGCCCTGCTTTTCATGCGATAACGAGTTGAGTAACGGACGAACATAGAGTATTGTATCAAGAGGGAAATACAGTCCTTTTTGAGCCTGCTCCAACATCACTTTAATACTTTTAAACTGATGCTTATCTATGAAGTTCTTGAAAAACAGTTCCGGTGAAAATTGAATCGTTATCTCTCTTATTTCCTTTGCATTACACTTATGATTTTCCCAGGTATGCTCCAATTCGCTTCCGGTTATAAGAACCAAATCAAAATTAGATATCACCTCAACCGAATCTCCTACAGTTCTACGCGCACCTTCTGCATGTTCAATATAATTCAGTTCATATTCCAAATGTCGGTGTAAAGGGAACGTAAATTCCGACTTGTTTCTTTCCACAATATAAAAACAATCCTTTTCAGATAAAGGAGTAATTTCGTGTAAAATTTCCGGATTAATCATGATACTATTTTAGCAAGGGTTTATGGCGCCAAATATAGAGATTATTTTCTAAAAAAATACAATATCTGAACATCACACATCCTAAACCCGGTCGGAAAACTCTCTCTCATTAAAATTGAAGCAATGCCGCCAAAAAGTGTATTAAAATGAGTAATTTTGTACCATATTAAATATACAAACAACAAAAGTCTTAAAAACAACGTCCAATATGAGACCCTGCATATTAATAACCAACGATGACGGCTTAACGGCAAAAGGAATCAAAGAACTCAAAGATGCGATGTTACCGTTGGGAGATGTTATTGTCGTTGGACCCGACGGACCTCGTTCGGGAATGTCCAGCGCCATTACCGTTTCAATTCCAACTCGCCTGCACAAAGTCCACGAAGAAGAAGGTCTGAAGATATACCGCTGTTCCGGCACTCCCGTTGATTGCGTAAAACTTGCCCTCAATGTTTTATTTAAAGACAGAAAACCCGACTTATTGGTAACGGGCATCAATCACGGCACCAATTCTTCTATAAGCGTGGTCTATTCAGGCACAATGGGAGCAACTATTGAAGGATGTATCAATAAAGTTCCTTCCATTGGTTATTCCTTATGTAATCATCATGCCGATGCTGATTTTTCGCACGTTATTCCTTTTGTAAAGAAAATCGCGGAAAAGGTACTTGAGAAAGGTCTTCCTTATGGAGTTTGTCTTAACGTCAACATGCCGGAAAACCCTCCTAAAGGGATCAAAATTTGCCGGCAAGCCAATGGATTGTGGACGGAAGAATTTGTTCGCCACGAAGATCCGAACGGACATCCATACTTTTGGCTGACAGGCAA
The DNA here is from genome assembly GCA_030706455.1 of Bacteroidota bacterium. Taxonomy (GTDB): domain Bacteria; phylum Bacteroidota; class Bacteroidia; order Bacteroidales; family Paludibacteraceae; genus Microbacter. The sequence continues at coordinate 1,468 of JAUZOL010000282.1, read as the reverse complement.
TTTTACCAACCGTGAACCCGAAGCCTCCGACACTGACGAATGGGCACTGACAAACGATTATATTGCAGTTGTTCCGACAAAAATTGACATGACGGCTTACGAGGTAATAGACGAATTAACAAGTTGGAACCTTTAATAACATGAAGATCGTTGATAAATTCTGGATCGGATTACTGGTTTCGATTATTTTGCCTGTCATTTTTGGGCTAACATACTTTCATACTGCATACAAAGGAGATCTGGAAATGTGGGATGCTCTTATCGCCACAGCTAAATCAGGATTACCTTTATTTGGGAAACTGGTACTTTTAAGCACCTTTCCAAACCTTGGACTGTTCTTTCTGTTTTACAAAGCCGATTATTGGCATGCCTGCCGTGGAACCGTAGTTGCTACTGCAGTCTTTTTTATTATTTCGTTTATATATCTCACCTGACAAAATTTCAAATTCATGCAAACTTTCAAAAAACATTTTATCATCAAAGCTACTCCTCAAGATGTATATGCTGCTTTGACCAATCCGGAAATAATTGCTTTATGGACCGGCGAAGATGCTATAATGAGCACTACTCCTGATTCAGAATTTGAATGGTGGGGCGGAGACATTTGCGGCAAAAATATTGAATTCGAACAAGATAAAAAGATAGTACAGGAATGGTATTTCGGAGAAACAGAGACATCTCTCGTGACTATCAAAACTCATCAGGACAAAAAGGGAACTGATCTGGAAATAAATCAGATAAATATTCCAGATGATGCTTTTGAAAACATCGTTGAAGGATGGGAAGATGCTATTATTGCGTCTCTGAGAGATTTACTGGAAGAATAAGTTTATCCCTTATATATCTTTTAACATTATCGTCGTTTTTATTCTTAATTTTTATCCGAACCCGAAGGAACAGTTTTCAGCATTTGTTCCTATCTTCGCAGCGTAATTATCACACCACTAACCAAAAACAACTTTCCCGTGTCTGATAGTATTGTTATTATTCCGACGTACAACGAAAAAGAAAACATAGAAGCCATTATCCGCGCTGTTTTTTCGTTACCCAAACCCTTTCATATTCTTATCATTGACGATGGTTCACCCGATGGCACTGCCGACATCGTAAAACGATTGCAGGGTGAATTTCCGGAGTCGCTGCACATGGTTGAACGCAAAGGAAAACTAGGATTGGGAACTGCCTACATAGCAGGTTTCCGCTGGTCAATCGAACACAAATACGATTTTATCTTTGAAATGGACGCAGATTTTTCGCACGACCCGAAAGACCTGCTCCGTTTGTATGAAGCCTGCACAACCGGCGGTGGTGATGTCGCGATCGGTTCCCGCTATGTCGGTCATGTCGTTAACGTTATCAACTGGCCTATCGGACGGGTTGTTATGTCCTATTTCGCATCTACTTATGTACGAATCGTTACCGGACTGAAAATATTCGACACAACAGCCGGATTCAAATGTTATCGTCG
>JAUZOL010000281.1 GCA_030706455.1 Bacteroidota bacterium | reverse complement strand
TTTCTGAATTATTGACCACATATCCGGTATCGATAACCGATTGTCCGAAATAATGTTCGATGAGGTTATGGTGCATCATGCCGATAACGGTTTTCCCTTTTCGTTTGGCATCGTCCATTCGTTCTTTTATCCAGGCCATTGTTTCGTTTTTGATAATTCCTCCAATGGTACTTTTCAATTTGTTGTTGTAATATTCGTTGGCATCAATGGCTATAACCCAGAGGTCCTTAATGGGTTCATTGACATAGCTCAACGAGTTCGGGTCTTTGGATAAAGAATTGGCAAATCCGAAGTTGGGATAAATGGAACGAATTTTATTTGCCGGAACATTTTCTGCAGGGTATACTTTGTCTCCGTCAAATTTTGCTGCCTCAGGGTTGTTTACATCGTGATTGCCAACGGTAACCAACACTTTTATGCCATGGGAAACAAGTCGTTGCAACTGTCGGGAAACAAATTCATGACTTATCATTTCTCCGTCTTTCGTGAGATCGCCGGCAACTAATACGAGGTCAGGTTTTTGTGCAATGAGTTTGCTAATTGTCGCTTCCAGAATTTGGGCACTATATTCCAAAAGCTTGGGATCCTGAGCAAGATAATTTTGGAATGCAGTTCCATCATGGATCAAAAGCGACGGGTGCATAACATGAATGTCGGAAAGAATTGCGATTCTTGCGCCATCACTTATTTTCGCGCTGCTGAGTGATGCGATTGATCCATTATTGTATGTCAGGGTCATATTATCCTGACAAGCAATAAGTAATCCGATCAATAAGATAGATATGGCATGGAATAATGATTTCATAACGAAGAATTTGAAAGGTTAATATGTTGAACCTTTTTCTGTTATGGATAAGAAAATACTCAGATTAAAAGGTTCGCTTTCTAAAATATAACCTTTGTGCTTTGGCGTTGTGGTGCAGTTATTCCCTTCAATATGGAATCAAAGAAGATTTCTGAAGTGCTGAGATAAATGTGGTGGTTCCATATGGTTGATTTATTTCCATGTAACACAGACTGATTAATAGTCTTTCCGTCTGAGTTGATGGAATTTTAAGAATATATGGTGCAAATATACTGCGTAAAAAGTCTAATTATCAGCGTATTGAAAAAGAAATGAGGTTAATTCTTTCAGAGTTGCTTCGGTGAAAATATAAAAAAGGCGACATTCGTAAAATACGGAATGTCGCCTTGATTGAAAATCAGATATGTTGTTTGAGAGTGTCTACTCTTCTTTTTGTTTGTTGGTATTCCATCCAAATGGAAGATATAGAGGGCAAAATCCAAGAAAAGTAGTGATAACCAACAGTACAGCAACTATCAGCAAAATGTCTCCCAATGTGCCGGTGACCACATTGTTAATGTCGAGTATTACAATGACAAAAGCGATTGCCAACCGGATTCCTTTGTCTAAAGTGCCCATATTCTTTTTCATAATAAAGCGTTTAAAATGAATATCTTTGGGACATCAGAATACAAAGTAAATACACAAATCAGCTTTTTGTAATTGTTGCTGTTATTTTCTTGTTTTTTGGATAAAAAGAAAGATCATTTAATGTTTGTGTGTTTTGCTTACTCCATTGTCGTCCAGTTTTTTAATGACACAAGCGCCATAAACGTCCAGTCGCCCCACACCCGAGTTGTCGATGTAAATTTCTTTGCTGGCATTTACATCAGTGCTGCCAACTGCACTGTTCACAATGTGAAGAACCTGAGTGGTAAAGTTTTGCGCGTCAAAGCTGCCAACGCCCGAATTGTCGATATGAGCATCGTCGCAATTTCCGGTAAGCAGAGTCTTTCCAACTGCACTATTAGTAAAAGCCAACATGTTGCAGTCAAGGAATAAGTTGGTTTTGCCAACGGAACTATTATTGATGATGATTTTCTTTGCCTTAATTTTCAGATCATTATTCCCTACGGAACTATTGCTGAAATCAAAGGTGTCTGCGGTTAAAGTGCCATCATTCGTCAATTTGCCGACAGAACTGTTGTTGATCGATGTGATTCCTTTTGTATAGATATAAACTGTTCCGGCCGAATGTGACCCGATGTTGACGTTGTCTTTCATCCGGACGTTCAATGTACTGTCCGAATTAGAAACCAGTACATATTGCTGGAGGTTGTCGTCTGTCTCTACTACTACTTTTTCGTCAGTACCCGGAATAATTACGGCATCGAAAACAAGGGAGATTTCTACTTTGTTGAAGCCTTTGGCCGGATGTTCAACCCGGATTACTTTTCCGGAACCGTTTTGACGGTTGATGTAGGTGCACGAACTGATTACTAATCCTGTTAAAATCAGGATAGAGAAGGTTACTTTGCTAATCATCGAATGCGTTTTCATTGTTATCTCTTTTTAGTGTTAATCGTTACAGAGAACAAAAGTAACCTGTAACTTGATTTGTTTTTCTTATTAGACGTATGCAGTATGCCATTTGGATGATAAAGGTACAAATAAAAGATACTTTTTTTCAAAAAAAAGAAAGGCCTTATCAGATAATCAATTTTCTGATAAGGCCTTTGGTCGTTTCGGTAGGTATTTACTGCTTTGGTCGCATTACTACCTGAAGAATATTTTTCTTGTCTGTAAGTTGCTTCGCAAGTTGTTTGATAGTCGTTGCCGAGATATTGTTCAGTGCTTTGTCGAAATTGTTAACTAAGTCAATATCTGAAAAATAATAATGGTTCATGGTGCTTAACCACCATCCGTTTTCTTCAATATTTTCTTTGTGTTGCTTGTTCATGTTTTCTTTCACTTTCTGAACATCTTCTTCTTTGGGACCGTCTTTTGCAATATCCTCGAGTTCTTTATAGATGAGTCCGATCATCTTATCCTCTTTTGTGGGATCGGTATCGAATTGCATGAAAAGAGAAACTGTAGGTACCGGTATTTTACCGATGCTACCTTTCACGCCAACTCCATACGATCCACCTTCATCTTCACGGATAGAGGCAACATAGCGGATGTCGAGTATGCTTCCTAAAGCCTGAGCCAGTAGTGAGTTGTTGAGGTTATACTCTATCTTGTCATTATACAACACAAAATTCGACGCTTTGGGTGTCTTCATCGCATGATCGAAAGAAAGATTGATAGTCCCTTGCGGATAACGAATGTCGCGGTCTTTCCATGTTTCCAGTTGTTTAGAGGTTTTTAATCCGCCTAAATAGGTAAGAATAACGGATTTTACTTTCTCTAAGTCTAAACTTCCGGCCAGGAAAAAAGTGAAATTCGCAGGGTTTGCAAAGCGTTCTTTGTAAAGTTGCATCACATCGTCGTGGTTCACTTTGTCAAGAGCCTTTAAGTTAAACAGAAATTTACGTGGCGATTTGCAATAAAGCGCAGTGGTGACTGTATCGCTGAATGCCTGATCCGGATCGTTT
>JAUZOL010000280.1 GCA_030706455.1 Bacteroidota bacterium | reverse complement strand
TAATCGAACAAAAAGCACCTTCTTTTGATCTCATTCTGTTGGGCTTGGGAGATGATGGTCACACAGTTTCCATTTTTCCGTCTTCAATAAAGCTTTGGAATGACCCGCATATTTGTGCTGTGAATCTGCGTCCTGATAGTGGTATGAAGCGTATAACGATTACAGGAAAGGTGGTGAATGCAGCCAATTATGTGGCTTTTTTGGTGACGGGTAGCAATAAAGCAATTAAAGTGAGAGAAATAGTATTGCAAAGGAAAAAGTGTTTTAATAACTATCCGGCAGCCAGAGTGCATCCGGCTTCCGGCAACCTGCTCTGGCTGCTGGACAAGGACGCGGCTTCTTTGCTGTGATTTGAAGCATTTCATTACCTTTGCAGCAAAAATGATTTGATATGTCAATGATTTTATCGGATATGAAACTCAGCGAGGTAATCCTTCAGCATTATGTGCTGATGCCGGTTATTCGTCGCTTTAATATAAAACTGGGTTTTGGAGAAAAAACGATTAAGAGGGTGTGCGAAGAATATAATCTGGATACCGACCTTTTTTTGGCAGTAATCAATTTGTATATTCAGCAAACGTATGTGATGGAGCATCCACTGACGGTTGGACAGGTTGCTGCAACAGTCGAATATCTTCAAAATACCAACAACCTTATCATGCAATCGCAGTTTCCTAATGTGGAACGGCACTTGCGAGCACTGATGTCCAATAGTTTTGAACACAACAAAACGATTGGGGTGATTAATAATTTCTTTCAGGAAATAAAGAACGAGTTGTTGGCTGGAATTGAATATGATAACAAGCAACGATTTCCTTATATCGAGCGTTTGTGTAGTGGTGAGCCGGAGGCATGGGCGCAAAAGCCAGCCGATTCTCCGGTAAAAGAGCCGGTGGATGAAAAAATATTCGATCTGCGCAGTATGTTGATGAAATACCTTACCGGCGAGGCGGATCAAAATCTTTGCTATGCAGTCTTCTTTGCCCTGTTTACCCTCGAAAACGATATCCGCCAGTACAATAAAATCTGCGAAAGGCTTCTCAATCCAGCTGTAAATAATCTTGAAAAGAATGCTGAAAGATAGAAAAATAGCTGTTATTACAAGCCATTTTCTGGAAGGCAGGGGATTGTGTTCTCTGCTGACCGAGAATTTTAGTGGAATAGGGATTCGGCTATTGGCTTCGCCGGTAGAGTTGTCTGATTCTGAGAGTAACAGCTATGATCTGTTTCTTGTGTCTGCCGATTTGTTTGTTCTTCATTTTGAGTATCTCTTGCCCAGAAAAAACAAAGTTGTTGTTTTTGGCAATACCTTGTCTGCTGAACTTCACCATTCATCCTTGCCGTTTCTCAATGTAAATACTTCCGAGTCTGATTTTGTGAAACAGATTGATAACTTGCTTAATAAGTCTATTTCTCAGGATAATAACGATGGGTTGACTGTCCGTGAAACAGAAGTGTTGACGTTGGTCGCCAAAGGACTGCTTAATAAAGAAATTGCTGATCAGTTGGGGATCAGTCTGCATACTGTGATTTCGCACCGAAAGAACATTGCTTCCAAACTGGGTATTAAAACAGTTTCGGGCTTTACGATGTATGCAGCCATGAATGGGCTCATTTCTTTAAGCTGATGCCTGCTTCTCACGCAAGCATTGAATCCAACTTTCTTTTCTATTCTCGCAATGAGGACTATCTTTCATGTCCTTCTTCGTCTTTTTCACAGGACAAATTACGGAATAATATATAGACATCCAATCTGCCTGATTTTACTAACCAGGGTGCCGGTTTAAGCGGGGTTTTCAAACAAAAGGAAGCCTCCTTGTTTTTTTATGTGTGACGATTGGGAAATGATCCGACTAAGCGTTTGATAGCATGGAGATTCTTGCCTTTTTTATTCAATTTTTCCGGCAAATGATCAGAATGTTTGAAAATGGTATGAATTCGACAAAAATGGAATGACAAATAGATATATAATAAGTTTCGAATATATTAAAATGATATTAATATATTATTAATAATAGAAATGTGTCAAAATTGATTTCTGGCTGCTGCTTTTATAAGTGTATATGTTACACTATATGTAATATAGTTTAATTAATTGAATAGCAATAATATAAGTCAAAAATAAAAATGCTAACGAAAAATAAAAAATAGCTTTTATAGCAAATAAAATAAAAAATATTTGGAAAACATGTTGTACAACATATAAATTTGCATTGTCAAAAAGAAACAAGTAGTTGATAGATTTCTAATACAAAGCTTACCTGAAAAACATTGGGTGAACTTTGTATTTTTTTTTAGATTGTAGTTTTATTTAGTTTTAGACAAAAAGATTGTGTAACTTTTAATTATTTAGGTTATGAAAAAGATGATGTTAGTTTTAGTAGTGTTCGTAGCAGGTGTAGTTTCAACTTATGCCATTAACCCGGTAGAAACAGGAGTATTTTATACCTTTAACAACGAACCGGTTTTTAATCGTTTGATGAAGTATTTGAACGTGGATGACGAACAGGCTGATAACCTGAAGTATATCTTCGAAACAACTGCAAGTAAAATGCAAACAGCAGCCAAAAGCGACAACGACGCTGCTTATAGTAAAGCTGTAAATTTCAATCTTGCAAATGCCAGAAATATTCTTACTCATTCTCAGTACATCAAATATCTGTCAATGATTAATATTACACTTACAAACAGATATCAGGAAATAGCTCTTGGTGAAAAGTAAAAATTATGAATGGTAAAATGCACTGTCAAGGCCCGGCTTTGCCAGGGTTGATAATTGGAAATCTTATAAATGGGTATGCGAGACGTTCGGATACCCATTTTTGTTTTTGATCTTAAATGCTCGTTTTCTCCAGTTTGGAAAGATAGTCATCTTCCATTCTGGCTCCAAGTCCGGGAGTCTCAGGTAAAGAGACTTTCCCGTTTTCTCCATAAACGATTCCGCCTACCACAGGATCTTCTACAAACATCAGTGGTGTGTCGAAATCATAGTGGATAATTAAATCGCTTGTTAATGCTAGATGGGCGGAGGCGGTAAAGGCAAGTCGCGATTCCAGGAAGCCTCCGATTTGAATATGTATGTTATGCTGTTTCGCGATTTCAATTATTTTCAATGCTTCAAAAATTCCTCCCGATTTTCCAAGTTTGATATTGAAAAAATCGCAGGCGTTTAATTGGTTCAATCGCTTCGCATCATAGCTGTTACAGCACGATTCGTCTGCCATTATCGGTATGGGGCTCATTTGTTTGATACGTGATAATTCCATGAATTCTTCCCGAAGGATTGGCTCCTCACACAGTTGAACGTTATATGGCTTCATAGCTTCCAACGTTTCTATTGCTTCGTCAGTGTTCCATCCCTGATTGGCGTCTATGCGCATCGGT
>JAUZOL010000028.1 GCA_030706455.1 Bacteroidota bacterium | reverse complement strand
ACTAATCGCCCAGATAATGAAGATGAAAAAATCTCGAAAGAGGAATAATAGAACAAAGCTGAAAAAAACGATTACAACTACTTTGCGGTAAGAGTTGATTTCATTTTGCGCTTTTTCCTTCGGATCAAGAGGCGGATCTTGAGCTTGCGTAAAAACATCCGTCTTTTCTATGGTAACCAATGCCGGTATGATGGCTTGACAAAAGGAAGAGATTCCTTTGTCGCAGGCGCCCGGATTGACTGGCGTTTCGTTCAATTGACATGCTACAAGCAAAAAAATTACCATAACAGTCATTGCAATAATCTTGCATAGGTTGTAAATGCCTTGGGCAAGAGACCTGTGGTAAAATTGCGCTTTCATAAGACTCAATGTTATAGGGTATAGCTCAATAGAATCCAAACTTATCTGTTTAAGCAACCCGAAATCAGGTGGGATCCGTATTGTACTCACTGCTCTTCTGCAGTTTCTTTTACCTATTCAAATGTACAGGTGATTGGTGAAAAATGTTCTTTAATGGTTGATTTTAACTCTTTAAAAACGCCTGTGTAAAACAAATAGATGCGAATAAAGTTAAAGGGGAAGTGACATGCATTTCAGAATGTATTTTTGTATATCGAACTTGTTTTTGCAGCCCGAATAGCTCATGTAGCGTATTTTGCCAAATACCGGACGCGGAAACCATGCACGGTCGTGTACTCCGCCGATGCTCCAGGCAATACCGGCATAGCCGTTGGGATCGCGACCGTCGAGTGAATACCTGTCGTTGAGCCAGATGGCATACGCCATAGCCGTTTCAATCGACGGTGTCCACTCCAGAATTTTCTTTGCCCAGTACATGCGCATGTAGCCGTGCATTTTTCCGGTACGAACCATCTCTGTTTGCGCGGCATTCCAGAGCGGATCATGCGTTGTTGCCGTTTCCAGATCATTCCGTGTGTAAAGATATTCCCGTTCGTCTTCCCTGTGCCGGTTAATGTCTTTTTGCGCCCATTCGGGAAACCCTTCGGGCGAGTCGTAATGGGGATTGTAGAAACAAAAGTTATCGGCCAGTTCGCGGCGCACAATCAGTTCTTCGAGCAAGGCATCCTTATCGGGAGAGTCGGGTAGAAGAGAGACTTCCCACGCGACCCGTTGAGCCGATAATTGGCCGAAATGCAGGTAGGGTGACAGCCCCGATTGTCCGTCGATGCAGGGATTGTTGCGGTTTACGGCATAGCCCTCCAGTTTGTGCGAGATGAAATGATGCAGTGTATTCAATGCCGCATCTTCCCCCGGAATAATGTTTTTAATGGCTGTTACCGACGAGTCGAAGGTAGCTAACGCATACGCTTCCCGAATGGATGGATAATTTGCTGATATTGGAGGAATATAGTATTGCGGCTTCAGTTCCGGAAAACCGGTCAGAAATTCGGGTAAAAGGCGCTTTATTTTTGGCCTTAGGGTATAAGCTCCGAATTCGGCCTTGGGCGACGCCTTCCAACAAGGGACTATATTGTGGGCATCTACTTCGTAGTGCGCCACTCCTTCGACGGTATTGATATCGGCGATCCACTCTTGTTTGTGCCGTAGCGGATCGAAGTCGGAAATTACGGCTGTGACATTATTGTGTTCAATAAACTCTTTCAGGGCAACCGAAACGTCGTTGTTGAGAAGTATGCAAAACGGGATGTTGAGTGCGCGCAGCTTTTGTTCTACCGTTTCGAGCCCGCGCAACATAAAGTCGAAGTGGCGCAGGTTGGCTCCGGGGTAGGAGGGCATCAACGTAAACACCACCGCCAAGCTCCTTCCGGTCGACTCTGCTAGCTGGCGTGCAAACAGCAGCGCCCAGTTATCGCTGACCCGTTGATCACGGCTCATGCGGTAGATAATCGTACCGCCGGATTGCGTTTCCGGCTTGTGTATTTTGATGCGCAAATCATTCATTGCTTCAGGAATAAATATAAATTCGTCTTGTCTTTAAAATTTTATGCAAATGAGTCGTTGGGGTTGAAACTTTTAGTAATTTAAGGGCTCTGTTTTTACAATGTCAAAGATAGAAAATTAAGGCTGTTTTGATTCAAGAAATGTAAAGTCACATAAAAGATACGATGATGGAGGACGGAACTGTTTTGTTGGATTGGATTTTTGAAACATCTGTTGCAAAATATCCGAAAAATATTGCAATAGAGTCTTCTCAACAATCATTTACCTACAAAGAGGTTGATGAGATGGCAAATCAACTGGCAGGTTGGCTGCAACGACAAGGTGTACAACCGGAAGCAAAAGTGGTGATTTGGCTACCGCGTTGTCCGGAAGTGTACATTGCAATGTTAGCTGTATTAAAAGCAGGTGGTGCTTACATTCCTCTTGATCCTGAGCTTCCGGTTGCCCGGGTTAATTTTATTTTGAAAGATTCTGAAGCCAAAGTGCTTATTTCATCTGAACACTTTCTTCGTCAGATAGAGGCTCAGCCCGAAGCAACAAAGATGTTCCTGTTTGATAACGACGTTGATAAGCTGGTATCATTCTCAACACAAAAGCCGATGGTGGAGAATAGAACCTGTAAAGATTTGAGTTACATTATTTACACTTCAGGCAGCAGTGGTGAACCTAAAGGTGTTTTATTGGAACACAGGAACGTGGCTAATTACATCAAAGCAGCCAAACAAATCTATGATGTTGACGAAAATCAACGGGTTTTGCAGGGTTTTTCCGTTGCTTTCGATGCATCGGTGGAAGAGATTTGGATGGCCTTTGCTTCGGGGGCGACACTGGTGGTGGGTACTTTTGATATTATGCGTTCGGGTGATCGGTTTGCCTCTGTTTTGAATAACCTTGGAATCACCTTCCTGTCGTGTGCACCTACTTTGTTGTCGATGGTGAAAGAAGATATTCCATCGCTGAAGACGTTGATCTTCGGAGGTGAGGTGTGTTCGCCGGATATTGCTCATCGTTGGTGCAGAGAAGGTCGTACAGTTTACAATACTTACGGTCCTACCGAGGCTGCCGTTATAGCTACTTATTCTGTTCTTCAGCCGGATGTGCCGGTTACTATCGGGAAACAACTTCCTGGTTATTCGGTACATATCGTGGATGAAAACCTGCAACCGGTTGGAGCCGGAGTTGAGGGAGAGATCATCATCGGAGGTGAGAGCGTTGCCCGAGGCTATCTTCATCGTGATGACCTGACAAAGGCGAAATTTATTGAAACGGATCGCTTTGATGATAAAAATCAACGATACTACCATACGGGAGATCTTGCCAAATATGCAGATGATGGCAATATTGTATTTTTGGGTCGGTCTGATGCACAAGTGAAAGTGCGCGGATTCAGAGTGGAGCTTACGGAGATTGAAGGATTGTTGATGAAGTTCAACGGGGTACAGGCGGCTGCTGTGGCACTCAACATCGAAACACAACAATTAGCGGCCTATACAGTGATGCAAAATAATGCAGAGCCAGACAGGGAAACAATTGCCAAATTGCTGCGCATCAAATTGCCTTATTACATGATACCGGCTACGCTTGATGTAGTGCCGGAACTACCGATGACATCCAGTCAGAAAATAGACCGGAAACGATTGCCGTTACCCCAAACGCCACTTACATTTTCGTCAGAAAGAGAAATCAAGGAACCGGTGACTGATCTGGAAAAAGCCATGGTGGAGGTAATGAGCAGGAATTTCGGTCGGGACGATATTTCAATGGACGACCACTTTTTTAATGATCTGGGCGGACATTCTTTGCTGGCGGCTTTAATCGTGTCTGAGATGAGGTTGGACCCGATGTTTGAAAATATGTCGGTAGTCGATGTTTATAAATATCCGGTACTGTCCGACCTTGCATGTGAATTGGAGAAAAAAAAGCCGCGAGCAGAAACGCAGCATAAGAAAAAGAAACGCGATATTTATACTCCACCCAAATGGAAATATTTCACTTGTGTATTTGCCCAGGGAGTGTCGATGTTTTTCCTGCTGCTTTTGTTTGGGATAGAATGGTTGGGTCCTTTCTTTGTGTATTCGTATTATTATCAGGCAGATAACGGGGTTTTTGATTCGTTGGTTACTATGCTCTGGATGTATTTTGCCCTATTGCCAATATTGTCTTGCTTTGCTATAGCCTTCAAGTGGTTGGTTATCGGGAAGATAAAACCGGGCCGGTACCAGATGTGGGGCAGTTATTATTATCGTTTTTGGATAGTCGATAAGGTCATCAATATCTGTCCGGTTGCCTATTTTACCGGCACCTCCATTATGAACGCGTTCCTGCGGTTGTTGGGAGCTAAAATTGGTAAAAATGTATATATCAATACGTCTGCAATATCGGTATTCGATTTGCTGGAGGTGGGTGATAATGTGAGTATTTGTACGGATACCCATTTGCGTGGCTATACTATCGCCGACGGGTACCTCCATATCGGCAAGATCTCTTTTGGTACCGGTTGCTTTGTAGGAACCCGTTGCTGTTTAACGCCCGATACGAAGATGGAAGACAATTCTTCTATCGAAGACCTCACGTTGATTCCCGAAGGTGGCATCATTCCAGCCAACGAACATTGGGGCGGTTCGCCGGCAGTGAAAATCTCCGGGAACGAAGCCCAACCCTCTCGCAAATTGTGGTCGGTACGCAATTCGTTCCTCTTTTTTATCAGCATTTTCATCATTCCGTTGATCACCATGCTGGCCTATTTTCCGGGTTTGATGCTGATTACACATTTGGACTATATTTCAGAACATTACCATTTTCTGTGGACAACCATTGGTGTGGGTTTTTCATTTGTGGTTTTGCTGACATTAATCATTACATTCCTGAAATGGTCAATGTTGGGCAATATCAAAGAAGGGAAATATCCGGTCAACAGTTTTTTCTATTATAAGAAATGGTTTTTCGATCAGCTGATGAAACTGAGCCTGCAAGTCATCGGAACGTTGTATACTACGCTTTATCTGCAAATCTGGTTCAAAATGCTGGGTGTAAAGATGGGGAAACGGGTGGAAATATCGACTGTCGAATTCATTTCTCCCGATCTGCTCGAAACCGGAAACGAATGTTTTCTGGCCGATTCGGTTTCTGTGGGAGCCTCGCATGTGCGGAACGGCTATATTACCATTGCCAAGGCACGTATCGGCAACAGGACCTTTATCGGTAACAGCGCGGTGGTGAGCCCGGGTACACGACTCGGAGATGATGTATTGGTAGGTGTGCTTTCAAAGATGAATCCGGAAAATCTCCCGGCTGCCGATGGAACCTCGTGGTTTGGATCGCCTGCCGTTTTTCTTCCTAAACGAGATATCAATCATGAATTTTCTGCAGAACGTACCTATAAACCAACAGGAAAGCTTTTTGTACAACGCTATGTTATCGAGTTTTTTCGTGTAGTTTTGCCTTCAACTCTGTTTATTACCTGTGCGGCTCTGATCACCAACGTTGTGTCTTATCTTCAGGTGGAGAAATCTTTGTGGGAGCTGTTCCTGGTTTTTCCGTTTCTCTATCTCGGCGCTGCTATTCTTGGAACACTGGTTACAGCTCTTTTGAAGTGGATTGTTATCGGAAAGTACAAACCTGCCCGCAAACCGCTTTGGAGTAACTATGTGTGGCGAAGCGAACTGATAACGGGAATTTATGAGAATTTTCTCGTGCTTTTCTTCCTCAATTTGCTAACGGGAACGCCGTTTATCAAATATCCGTTGCGGTTGCTGGGCTGTAAGATCGGCAAACGGGTTTGCATGTTTACTACACAGATTACAGAATTCGATCTTGTTCGTATGGGCGACGATGTGACGGTAAACGACAACTGTACGTTGCAAACTCATCTTTTTGAAGACCGTGTGATGAAGATGTCGTATGTGGATATTGCCGATAAATGCAGCGTGGGAGGCATGTCGGTAGTACTTTACGATTCAAAGATGGAAACAAATTCCGTGCTTCATCCTTTGTCCGTTTTGATGAAGAGCGAAACTTTGCCAGCCGATACCGAATTTGTGGGAGCACCGGCGAAGTCAATATAGAAGTATAAACAAAATGCTCTGTGGGTTTTATATTCACAGAGCATTTTATGTTTAGAATTGCATCATTATGCCGATGGCTGGAACCACCGAGCCGTTTTCTACATCAATAGTTTTCATGAGGTAGCGGTTGGTATCGGTCGGGTCGGTTATTCCTGTGCTGTTTAGCACAGGAGCCTGACGGTATTTACTGTTGGTCGCGTTCTGTACATCGAAATAGAAGCCGAGCATCCATCCTTTGAAATAGTAGGTTTTATCAATGCGGATATCGAGTTGGGTGAACACGGCACCACGTTCGGCATTGAATCGCGAATAGTCGTAGTACGGACGATTTTGTGCATCCCAGGCGGCTTTGATCGACGATTTGTAAGCATCGTAAGGCGTGTATGGTGCTCCGCCGATTACCCGGAGTTTGGTGCCGATGTCCCAGTTGCGTGGTAGTTTGTAACTGCCGGTTAGGGTCAGCAAGTGGCGGTTGTCCCACGATGATGGGATATATTTGCCGGTTGCCGGTTGCAAAAATTCACTCCGAACAAAGGTGTAGGCCACGATCAGGTTCAGGTTTTTGTATCCAAACCAGCGAGCCAGGGCTTCTGCTCCGTAGGCTCTTCCTTTGGCGGTGGAGGTGACTGCCTCCGTACCGAACAGCGTATAGTCGTTTCCTTTGGAAGAGAGCGGAATGCCGTCGGAGACCGAGAGTAGTCCATCGGTATATCGTTTGTAAAACCCTTCGAGAGTCAGGCGGATGTAGTTGGTAGGACGTTGCTCCAGTCCGATAACCGCTTGGTCCGATCTCTGGTAGCGGATGTTGTTGGCCTTGTTGACCAGCATTCCGTTGTCATTCTTATAACCGAGCACCGTGTAGGATGGCAGTTGGTAATAGCGCCCTACATTTCCGTTGATATACCATCCGTCGGCAATACAATAGGCCAGCGAGATACGAGGAGAGAGTTGACGAAGAGGGTTCGACATTGAGCTGGCAAAGGTATTGGCATCGGTGCGCAGACCGGCCGAAACGGTTATTTTTCCATCGCCGCTGTCATAGTTCAATGAGGAATAAAGTCCCCATTTGAAGAATGAGATGTCGGTGTTGTAAGCCACGTTGGCCGAGCTGCTATTTGCATAAACAGTTTGGCGTGTGTTGTTGAAATAGCGTGCCAGTTCGGTGTTTGCTCCAATATTGAGACGAAAGTGGTCAAGTTGGCTGCTGTTTTCAAAGCGGAACTTTATCTCACGTTCGAACGAGGAGTAATCGAGTATCTTGTTGGCTTCCGAACTGTCATCGTTGTTGCGGTATTTGTGTTGTTTGTTGTCGAGGTTATTCATGCTCAATACATACGTCTGCACACTATTTCCTGCAAAATGTTTCCACACGCCACCCAGTGTATAGGTGGTTTGGCGGATTACCGGAATGGTGGTCAGAATGTATTTGTTACCATCAGTTTGTCCAGCCGTATCGGTCTTCAGCGACATGTTGTCGATGGCACCTAGGCCGAGCAGTGTCAGCTCGTTCTTTTTATCGAACTTGATTTTTACCTTGAACTGCGTATCGGTATAAGCAGGTAGAAATGGCAATTTCAGTGCCTTGAAGAGCAGTTGCAGGTACGATTGGCGTGCTGAAAAGAGGTAGGTCGTCTTTTTGTTGATGTATCCGTCGGTGGTGAAGGCAGCTTCGGACGAACCGAGCGCAATGTTGTAATTACGCGTAGTGCTGTTGCCGTCTTTGAGCCGGAAATCGAGAATCGAACTCATGGCATTGCCTTTGCCTGCCGGAAAAGCTCCCGAGTAGAAGTCAGTTTCACGAATCAACTCAGCATTGATAATGCCCACCGGACCGCCCGATGCACCTTGCGTGGAGAAATGGTTGATGTTGGGGATCTCTACTCCGTCGATGTAGTATCTGTTTTCGGAGGGGCCACCACCACGCACAATCAGGTCGTTGCGATAGCCGGATGGAGCCGAGGCCACTCCCGGAAACGATTGGATAACTCTTGAAATGTCCCGGTTGGCTCCAGCGCTTTTCTCAATTTCGGCGAAACCAATCACCCGCATCGATACAGGACTTTCGGCAGGTTTGCGATATGGACCGGCCACCACTTTAACCTCTTTCAGGGCTTCGGTATTCTCTTCCAACTCGATGTTGAACTCCACATCTTTGTTGACTACCAAAAACTCAGGTGATATGAACGTTTTGTAACCAACGGCAGAGGCTTGCAGACGGTAAGTGCCGCTCTTTACAGCGCCGATAGTGTAGTTGCCGACTGTGTCGGTGGTTGCACCTTTGGTGGTCTCCCAAATTACCACATTGATAAAAGGCAAGGCTTCGCGAGTGGTTTTGTCCAGCACATTGCCCCGGATGGCATGTGTTTGTTGCTGAGCCTGAATCGGAGCAATTATCATCAACAGCAGGAAAGTGAGTAGAGAGTATATTCGCATCGACATAATTTTCATGTATTTAAGAATATCGGTTGTTCGTTTTCGCTTGCAAATATACATTTGTTATAATCTTTTTGCAATATGAAAACTATTCAATGTATCAATAGAGATATTGATGCAATTTATTGAAACGCTACTATTGTTAGTTGAAAAATTAAGATTTACATTTGAGAACAGTATTGACTGATTTTATATTTAGCTAATTATTCATAATCTGTAATTTGTTATCACAGTAAAGCCACATTGCATGTGATTGGTAATCAAAATATTCTATTGTTGTCGTAGAGCCACATTGCATGTGGCTCGAAAAAATAAACAAAACCGCGAACCATGTGAGCCGCATACAATGCGACTCTACAAAAAAAACAATACGAAAAACGTCCGAAGAAATTCGGACGTTTCATTAACAATTAATCATTTATAATTAATCATTATTACAGGATTCCCTGTGCCATCATAGCTCGGGCAACTTTCATAAATCCGGCTATATTGGCTCCTTTCATGTAATTGACATAACCGTCTGGCTCTGTGCCGTATTTGACGCAAGCATCGTGGATGCTGGCCATGATGTGTTGCAAGCGTTGATCCACTTCTTCTTTTGGCCAGCTTAGTTTCATAGAATTCTGGCTCATCTCCAGTCCCGAAACGGAAACGCCACCCGCATTGGCAGCTTTGCCGGGAGCATACATGATTTTGTTTTTAAGAAAGACTTCGATAGCTTCGGGGGTGCTTGGCATATTGGCACCTTCGGATACGGCAATGCAACCGTTCTGGACCAGAGCTTCGGCATCTTCCTCGTTAATTTCGTTTTGTGTAGCAGAGGGTAGAGCAATAGTGCAGGGTTCTTTCCATGGTGTATCGTCTGCGACATATTTACATCCATATGTTTCGGCATACTCTTTAATGCGTCCGCGCCGGATGTTCTTCAATTCAAAAATGTAGTCTAATTTTTGTTTGTTGATACCATCCGGATCGTAAATATAACCGTTACTGTCCGACATCGTTACGACTTTTCCTCCCAATTCTAAAGCTTTTTGTGCCGTATAGGTCGCTACGTTTCCCGAACCGGAGATTGCGATGGTCTGGCCGCTCAGGTCGGTAATGCCTTTGCGTTTCAACATGTTCATCAAAAAATAGATGTTGCCATAACCGGTAGCTTCAGGTCGAATCAGTGAGCCTCCGAATTCGAGTCCTTTACCGGTAAAGGTTCCGGTGTTTTCGCGGGCCAGTTTTTTGTACATGCCGTACATATAAGCCACTTCACGTGCACCGACTCCGATGTCTCCAGCCGGAACATCTGTTTCGGGCCCAATATGTCGCCATAGTTCCGTCATGAATGCTTGACAGAAACGCATGATTTCGCCATCCGATTTGCCTTCGGTGCTGAAATCTGATCCGCCCTTGGCTCCACCCATAGGTAGAGTGGTGAGTGCATTTTTAAAGGTTTGTTCAAAAGCAAGGAACTTAAGAATGGAGAGAGTGACGGAGGCATGAAAACGCATTCCGCCTTTGTAGGGACCGATGGCATTGTTGTGCTGCACACGATAAGCCATATTGGTACGTACATTGCCTTTGTCGTCGACCCAGCTTACGCGGAAAGTAAAGATGCGATCCGGTATGCATATTCGTTCGACGATGTTTTGAGCTTCAAATTCGGGATGGGCATTATACACATCTTCGATTGAAAGGAGTACCTCTTCTACGGCTTGATGATACTCAGGCTCGTTAGGAAACCGTTGCTTCAGATCGTTGAGAACTTGTTCTACTTGCATGGTGATTAATCATTTATGGTTGATGTTCCGATGCAACGAAGTTACAATCTGAATGTAAAAAATGTTCAAATTATGGAAAGAAAATTTATTGTGTCTGTTGGTAAATTCTCACATAATCCACTTCATATTTAATGGGGAAGATACTGTTTGTTGGATCTCCGCCATTGCTGCCAAGAGCCAGATTGAGCAATAGATATTGAGGTTGCATGAAAGGATTGCTGCCGTCCGGATTGATGGTTTCACTCAATGAGGTAGTGTTGAGGAGAATGTCGTCAATATAAAGCTTTATGTACTCTTTGGTCCAGTCCATACGCCATACATGAAACTTGCGGGGCCAGTTTTTGTCTTTAGCAATGAAAGGAGCAATAGCTTTTCTGACCGAATTCCATTTTGCTTTGTAGCGGACGTCAGTACCCCAGGCAACATTGGACAGAATAGTCGGAGTTCCTTCCGGTCGATAAAATTCCATTAGATCAATTTCTCCGCACGATGGCCATTCACGACCGGATCCCAGCGTCCAGATGGCTGGCCATGATCCGGTTGCGGTATCAATTCGGGCACGTATTTCAAAACGTCCGAAAAGCCAGCTTTTCTTTCCTTCAGTCTGAATGCTGGCCGAGGTGTATTGGATGTTCTTGCGACTGGTGCGCCAGTCAGAACTCCCTTCCCGATAGTTTGGATTGGGTCGGTTTTCTTTACGTCCTTCAATGATAAGGCATCCGTTTTTGCAATAAGCGTTATCGCTCTGATACCATTGCAATTCCTGATTACGCTTAAATCCCGTTTCGTACGACCAAACAGATGGGTCTGGTGTGCCGGTGTAGTTAAACTCTTCGCTGAAAACCAGTTTCATCCCGGCAGGCGGTTTTGGTTTTGAAAAATCGGGAGAGTAGGACGAAACTGCACATACTTTGGTTGCAAAAGAAGAAAGGCAAATTAAAAAGCAGAGGAGTGTTTTCATATTTAATCTGGTTTATTTGCAAATTTAGCCGATTTCAAACAAATGCATGTTCAAAAAAATTGCAAATTGAGGTGAATTTTATTTCAGGCATTTAATAATGGTATACTTATTATTTGAAAGAATAATCGATAAAATGGTTGACAAATTATAGCTAAAAAGGGAAATTCTATTATCTTTGTAAACGTTTCTCCCGAAAGTGGAGTTGTGAATAATATTTCGTCTGTTATTCATCGCAAACTGTTAAAGCGGAGTATAATTAGAAAAATACAATTAAAATATCGATGAAATTATCAAAATTACCATCTGAATGTGCTAGTAAAGAAGATATTCGTTCTCAAATTGACGCGATTGACAGGGAGATTATTACTCTCTTTTCGCAACGATTTCAGTACGTAAAGGAGATTGTGAAATTTAAAACCGACGCAGCTGGTGTGGTTGCCGAAGATCGTAGAAATGAAGTAATCCGGGTTCGTGGAGAATGGGCTCAGGAGTTGGGTCTCGACAAAGAAGCTTTTGAGCAGGTATATGCCATACTCATAGAATATTTCATCAAAGAAGAGATGAAATTGCTGAAATAAGATAGAAACAGACAAATCAAATAACAGAAATTAAAAACGATGTACTTGAAGAATGTAAAAGTAATGGACTGTACT
Source organism: Bacteroidota bacterium (assembly GCA_030706455.1). GTDB lineage: Bacteria > Bacteroidota > Bacteroidia > Bacteroidales > Paludibacteraceae > Microbacter. The sequence continues at coordinate 16,846 of JAUZOL010000028.1, read as the reverse complement.
GTGCGTGACGGTGGTCTGATGAACAAGTGGCAATTCAGCGACGACTTTGTACGTGGAGTTTATAATGCCTGCGTGGAAGCCGGAATTGATTATATGGAAATTGGTTATCTGAGTAGCGAAAAGGCTTTCGACCGTAATGTGATGGGTCCCTGGAAATTCTGCCATCAGAAAGATTTGGAACGTATTGTCGGTAAAAACGAAACAAACCTGAAACTCTCGGCAATGGCTGATATCGGCCGTATCGAATTGTCGGATATTCCTCCTGCATCGGAGAGTGTGCTTGACATGATTCGTGTTGCCTGCTACGTTCATCAGGTAGATAAAGCGATCGAACTGGCACAGCATTGTATGGATAAGGGTTACGAAACAACCATCAATCTGATGGCCGTGTCGAAAGTGAACGAAATTGATCTGGATGAGGCTTTGAAAGATATCGCCAAGTCACGCGTTCCGGTATTTTATGCCGTCGATAGTTTCGGTAGCATGTTTGTGGATTCGGTGGAACATCTTGTTCGTAAATATATCAACGCGTTGCCGGGCAAAGAGATTGGTATTCATGCTCACAACAACATGCAGCTGGCCATGTCGAATACTATTACAGCCTTGAAAGAGGGTTGTACCATGCTGGATGCGACACTTATGGGATTGGGTCGGGGAGCAGGCAACTGTCCCATTGAAATTCTGATCGCTTTCCTTAAGAATCCAAAATACCGTTTGTTGCCTCTTTTACAGGTGATTCAGGATCATATTCATCCCATGCAAAAGAATATCGATTGGGGTTATCACATTCCCTACCTGATTACCGGAGCGTTGAATGAACACCCTCGCAGCGGACTGGAATGGATGGATTCTGATCAGAAAAACGATTTTGTGACATTTATGCGTAAGATGCACGATAACGAAGTGCTGGAATAGTCTTCATATTGCAAAATGTAAAGCTGTTGTACTGCCCTGTGCAACAGCTTTTTTTGTGAATTTATTTTTAACCAATTTTCATGTTGCTGATACCAAAAAGTATATACCTTTGTCGCGCCAAAATCAGAGCCTAAACTATCAGATGAAAACCTTCTTCCTCCGGTGTAAATTTTTCTTGCAGAATTTGTTGCCATATCGCTACAATCTTCTGTTTTTTCTCTTGTTTACAGCTGCTTTTTATTACAATTTCTGGTTGTTTCTGGATATTGTAGAACAACCGATTAGTACCGAACTTCCTTCGTCGGTATTTCTTCATATTGCCACAGCGCTGATTTTAGCCCTGCCTTATTTTTTAATGCGCAGACATAAGGGGATTTTATTGGGTGTGCTGTTTTTTCTCAACTTTTACTGCATTAGTAACTTGTTATATTACCGAACCTATTTTACTCTTCTGCCCTTCGATTCATTTACAATGGTGAATAACCTGAATGGCTTGGGCGACAGTATTCTCGGTTCCTTCAGAAAAGTCGACTGGTTTTTCCCGATTCCATCTGTTTTGTTATTGTTGAGCTATCTGTTCTTCTTTCGCAAATCGATCATTCCTGAATCTATTCGTTTGAGGGCAATTAGTAGTGCGGTCGTTCTTGCTGCAATTGTGATTACTATTGGATATAACCTTTTTAAGGATAGGAACAATGTGAGTAATCTCTTGTCGGAAGAGAATGAATTTCGATACGATTTGGTGGAAGGCGCTTCAACTTATGGCTTTTTTCATTGTTGGGTTTATCAGGCTAAAAGTCTCTTGCACGAACAAGCACAAATGACGGCGGCGGAGAAACGCATAGTGGAAAAATGGTTGAAGGATAATAAGAAGGATATGAGTCCGGTGACGGTTCACGAAGCCGGAAGCAAGAATGTAATCTTCCTGATTGTCGAGTCACTTGAATCTTTCCCCATTGGCAATTCGCTGAACGGAACTGAAATTACACCCAATCTGAATCGATTGCTAAAAGAAGAATCGTGCCTGTACGCTCCTCATGTGGTGCCTCAGGTAAATGGCGGACATTCCAGCGATGCTCAGTTGATATTCAATGCAGGAATGCTTCCTCCCCGTACCGGAGCGGCTTGTTTTCGTTATGCGCGCAATAGTTATTTTACATTGGCAAAAGCATTGAAAGAGAAAGGTTACAACACCCATACCATGCTGGGTGGTAATGCTTCATTCTGGAATCAGGGAGTATTGACCAGGCAATTGGGCTATGACGATCTGATAGCTGTCGATCAATATAATTGTGATGAGTATTACGAGATGGGACTCACCGACAGTACCTTTTTGGCTCAGTCGGTGGAAAAGCTGAAAGCGTTTAAACAGCCTTTTATGGCGCAGATGATTACGCTAAGTTCACACGATCCCTATAAATTGCCCAATGACCGTATTTACCTGAAAGTGCCGTCCGATTGTCCAGCCGATATGGCCGCTTACCTGAATGCTATTCATTACGTGGATCAATGTATCGGAAGGTTTGTTGACGGCCTGCGTAGTAACGGGTTGCTTTCTAAATCGGTATTGATAATTACCGGCGATCACGATTGTACCAAACGACAACAGGCTCAATGGCGGGTGTATGCAAAACGTTGGAATGTGGAGACTGCTCTTACTCCCTTTATTGTTGTAAATGGAAACCGGCAACAAACTTATGCTCCGGTTATGGGGCAGATCGATATTTATCCGTCTTTAATTTCTATTCTCGGTCTGCAGAATTATCAATGGCATGGTTTGGGAACCAGTATTTTTACTCCCGAAAAAACACCGTTTGCGGTCAATGCCCGAATGCATGAGTTTGGTGTGGCACAATCGGCAGCTCCTGATATCCGCGAACATATCAAATCGGCCTGGAATATCTCTGATTTGATGGTAACCCGCGATTATTTCGGGAAAGAATAATCTGCGGAGGATTAATGGTTGGCAATGAAAGCCGATACTGGAACGGTGGAAAAATGAACTGTAGCTTCCATTGCATAGTGGTCGGACAGGTGAGTTTTGTACCTTGGCTCTGAGTGATAAAATTCAAGAACTTTGCGTTGGATATTATCAATTAAGTGTGAGTTGCGGGTAAGGATGTAATCGATAATCTCACCTTTGCCGTTAGGACGCCAAGCCAGATTGTTATTGCGTTCATCATAAGTGACTTTCAGTTGTCCTGCCAGTTCTCCGTTTTGTGCATCAAGCGTCTGCAGCATCTGTTCATAATTTTGCCGATCACTCATTTCAGTATTGAAATCTCCGCACAAAATCTGAGGAATATCCACTTCATAAAATTCTCCAAGCAGTTGCGATATTTCCTGACATTGAGCTTGCCGTATCCGGTAGGGATTGTCAGCCTGAAGGTGGGTCGCCATCAGTTGGAACTTTGCTCCGTTGAAACTTCCTTCGAACAACACGGCGCCTTTACGGGCAATCTTATCGTATCCCTTTGCTGCATGGAACTTAATAGTTTTCAGTTCGGTCAATGGAATTTTACTTAGAATCCACAAACCGCTACTGGTTTTGAAAGGCCACAGCGACGAGTTCGCAGGCCCATATTGATAGGGATATTTTTCGGCTAGCATCTTCCGTATTATTCTCCGGCACTTGATGCTGAAAGCTTCCTGAAATACAACAATCTGAAAATCGGAATCCTGTAACTGTTTTCCTATTGCTCGGGCGCGATGACCGTTATGGTTGAACCAACTAACGTATGGAAGCATGTAGATGTTCCAACTTAGAATTTTTAATTGCTGTGAATTTGCTTCAAAAGGACATGTTTCGGGCTGTTGAGCGAAGAGGTTGAGGGAAGACAATACACTGAGGATACTAACTAATAACCATCCATTTTTTCTCATAATTCTCACTAATTGTTTTCTATCGCAAATTAAATAGTTGCATGTTACAACTTAATTGAGAAAACGTGAGGAAAAGATAAAGATTGAAGCGTATTAATTCAGCGGAACGCCTATCACGGTGTATTTATAAAACAGGGTTTTACGAAATAATTTCCCGGTCTTGAAATATTTATCGACAAATGCTTTTTGCTCGTTCATCCCGGCGGCAGCCTGCTCCAACGATTTGTTTAACTGAGCAATGGATGCTGCTGTTTGTGCGTCTGGCTTTTGAATTTCAGCCAATCTGCTTTGTGATGCCAAAAGTTCTATGCTAACAGTGTCCACCATTTGCCGGATTTCTTTCTCTTCTTTCTTCGGATTAAATTGGTTATTCCTGTAATTGATAAACAGATTCATCAGTGCAATGCCGTTATTGTAATGAGCGACGGCCTGATTGAAAAGATCAGTCATTTTGTAATTATGCAGATACTCCAACTGTTGGTGAAGGTGCTGCAGGTGTTCGTAAATCATAGCATTTTTCACCCCGTTGGCTTCTACTCGTCGGGCGGCATCGCTGAGCTGCTTACTTTCGGGTAACATTTGGTATTCGGACAGTGAATCTTTATAGTTGAAGCTCTTCTTATTGGCCGGTCCTGTTTTCCCTTCGTAGAAATCCTGGTTGATAACAGTATAATCGAGCATTTGCCACAGGGGATCAAATGGGATATGCGTATTTATGAACTGACGTGGATTGGCTTTGAAATTATTGTTTTCGATATGGCGGACAAATTTCCCGTTTTGTATATATCCGGCACCCCAGGTGGCGTCTATTAGATTCCACTCCAACCCAATCTGAACGGCATTCCATGCATGCGGAAGTATATCCACTTTGTTGTTCTGTTTTGTATATCCTTGCACGGCAAATGATTTTAACCCTGTTTTTGAGGCAATGGCATTGAACAGCTCTGTGTAAGACATGCAAATGCCTTTCCGCGAGTTCAGTGTTCTCTCTACAATATCATTTGTATTCTGGTAAAGATTGACTTTGTACATGTTCTCCACATCATAGGCAATGTTGTGGGTGATCCAGCAAAAGATAGCACGGACTTTATCGTCCGGTGTATTGAAATGGCTGTTGATATAAGCCGCAATCCCGTTTGTTGTCTTGCTCTCTGATTCGGGAAGCCGGAGCGCTATCTGATCAACGGAAGAATAATCGGTTTGAGCCTGTGAATGTAAAGAGATGCAGAGTAAAAGCAAAAAAAGAATTTTGAATCTCATAGGATCGGCTTATATCAATTGTTGAAATACAGCTTTGGTCGTTGTGTCATAGATAAGGATTCCTTCGCTTGTGCCATCGAGTTGACCGGCCAGAATGCCATCCGAATGCCAGACCGAACTTTTGCCGGCACACTTGTATCCTCCAGATTCTCCCACATAGTTTGCCATAAAAGTCGTCATGCGGTATTTTCGTGCTATGTCGGATAATTTTTGTAAGTCCGCATCTACTCCGGCTACCGAATTGAGCACGCTGGCAAGGTAAACGGATGCCTCATTGCGGCATGCATTCTCTGCATGTTGAGAAACCGATAGTTCATAACAGATGGCCGGCGCAGCAACTGTTTCGTCAATATGGAGATAAACAGGTGTAGCTCCAGGAGAGAAATAATAGACCTCACTAGGGTATAGGTGTTGTTTTGAATAAGTGATGGGCTCTTTGTCAGGTTGAAAGATGATCATGCTGATGAAAAGTTTTGCATCCATTTTGGTTGGTAATCCGGCACAGATAATGACATTTTGCTGGTTGCTTAGCTTTTGAAAACAGCTGAGTCGATCATCATGGCTGTTCGTTGCCAGTTCTTTGGCAAGCGTTGGTTCATAGCCGGTAAGGGATAGCTCCGGGAAAAGAATCAAATCGCATTGGTTCGCAATGGCGAGATCAATAAATTGCAGATGTTTGGCAATATTCTTTTCAATATCACCTTTGAAGGCGGATGTCTGGACGATACAAATTCTCATTTTATGCGGATTGATTTTTTTTGCAAAGTTAAGAAAAGTCGCCGCCTGCAAAAACGTGGTAAAAAGAAAAATGCTGTAAGTAATCTTGTTTACTTACAGCATTTTCGTTGAATTTTAGACTTACATCATTGGCATACCGCCCGGAGGCATTCCACCAGGCATTCCTCCTCCCGGAGGCATTCCTCCTTTTTCCCACATTTGTTGTCTTTGGCGATTCTGGTTTTGTTGCTGCTGTTGATATTTTTGTCCGCTAAAATTACGCAAGTCGTATGTGAAACTCAACATTACATATGGCTTCAGTACATTGGTCGTTACATCTTGGTAATAACTGTCGTAAACATTACGTGTCAACGATTTGTTCTGGCGTAAGATGTCATAAGCCTGTATCTTAATCTCCCCTCTGTTGGCCTTCATGATCTTCTTACCCACACTGGCTGTCCACATAAAGTAGTTTTGAGTAAAGCCTTTGGAAAGGGCATTGGCCATACTGTGGTAATTTTGATAAGACATGCCATTCTGGAATGTAAATCCCTTCCAGAATATCCAGTCGAGTTTGAAACTTGCTGTTTGATTCAGATAGGTATTGTTCGTATTATCCGCAGCGGAGAGAGCTTTGCTACGGGCAATGTTATAGGCAGCACCGTACGAAAGTGTAAAGTCAAGCTTATCACTGATGTTACTGCCAAGGATTACCTTAGGCGTAATCGTGTAATTCTTTGTTATTTGTTTTATCCCGTAATAAAGAGATGGGATCTGATTAATACCAAAATTGCTTGAAATATTCAGATTACTCTTGAGAAAATCGACCGGAAATCCGAAGGTTAACATGGAGTTTATGTTCCAGCTACCGGATAAATTGACCGGATAACTATACTGAGCATCTTTGTGGTAAATAACTGTGCCGTGATAAATACTGTCGTGATCGGCCAGTATAGTCGAGTTTCCGATGTAATGTAAAGTATTTCCTGCACTGAACATCACTATGAGGGTTTGACCCGATTTCGGAGTGAAAGTGTATCGGAACATAGCATTGTTTGATACTTGTTGAGTCAAGTTCGGGTTGCCATCGGTGACGGCAGCTGGATTTGAATTGTCAATGGAATGTTGCAACTGTTGTATGGAAGGAGCTGCCGTTGACGAACGTAAAAATACTCTTATCGTATTGTATGCGTTGAAACGATAGTTCAACATCAGGTTGGGCAATACACTGTTGAAGGCTTTGTCTGTCGTAGCAATCGACGGAAAAGTTTGATCTCCGTTAAGAGAGGCTCGTTGAAAATCGACATTTGCCATCAACATTAATCCTTTTCCACTGAGACGATATCCCAAGCCACCGGATTGAGTCAGATAGTCACTGTTGTAAAGATTTGATAAGACTGTGTCCATAACCATCGTCAAACGATCTAGCGTTTTCTTGTCGATGTCGCGATGATTGTAGTTGACACGGTAGGTAGCTTGCAATTGCGATGTTTTACTCAATGGTTCGGTGTATATAGCATTCGCTCCCAGACTATAGCCGTTTGAGTTGTTCAGAATCGTTTGATAGTCATCTGTTGTTGCGACATTATTTTGAAAATGTTTTTCAGCATAACCGTCGTTGTTGTTTTGGTTGGAACTTCCATTGAAGGTAAGTGAAATGGTACGTCCCGATTTGCTGAACCGGTGGCGATATAACAACATAGCCGATAGGTTATTAGCTGTGATATCTCTGGTTGAGGCTGTGTTGGTTTTAGTCGATGAAAGTCCGTTCAGATAAGTATTATAAAGCATAGAACTGCTCCCGTTGTTGGATTGGAAACTTAAGTTCGGCATAAATGTCAACGAGTTGTTTTTGTCGATCTGATAGTCCAGTTTCAGGTTGAAGCGGTGGTTGATATTTCTGGTTTTGGAAAAATCGTTTTCGTCAGAAGTCTGGAATCGACCTAATGCATCCGGTTTGAAATAGGTATCATTCTTTGATTGGATCAAAGTGTTGTCTGTCATGTTGAAGAAATACCCACCTGTAATATCGATTTTTTTCCCCCATTTATCAGTATAGTTAAGTCCACCTGCATTGGTTTTGGTTAGACCACTACCACCGGAAACCAGAGTGGAGCCACCGCCGAAGCCTCCGCCACGACCACCCCGGCCCATCCCCATTCCACCGCCCATAATGCCGGCTAAATCGTCCTGAGAGAAGTTTTGCTGATTAATGTTGTTCGACATTCCCAACAGCGTGATGCGTCGGTCACCTCGGAATATATTCATTGATAGTGATCCCTGATAATCAGTTTTGTTGTCTTCGTCCAGACCTATGCCGGCATTAAATTTTCCGAATACTCCGGTTTGAACACCCCTTCGTGTGATTACGTTGATCGTTTTTACTGAATTCCCATCTTCAAATCCTGTAAATTCAGCCTGTTCGCTTTTTTTATCGAATACTTGGATGTTCTGTACAACTTCTGCCGGCAAATTTTTCAAAGCTAAGTTCGGGTCTCCATCAAAAAAAGGCTTGCCGTCTACAAGTACTTTCTGTACAGTTTCACCCTGAGCCTGTATTTTGCCCGATCCGTCTACTACGATACCCGGCATTTTAGAAATCAGCGTGCTCGCATCAGCACCTTGAATGGTTTTAAAGGCATCCGCATTGTATTTGATGGTGTCTTCTGTTTGTTGTGCCCGTGTGGCTCGTCCCACGGCAGTTATCTCTTTGAGGTCAATCGATTCTTCTTTCAGCGTAAAACTGCCTAAGCGTTGATTGTTTTGCTTTATATCAATACTCTTGGTCAGAGTCGTAAATCCTACAAACGAAATTTGCAAGGTATATGTACCAATCGATAACCCTTTTACGGTAAAATTGCCGTTAGCATTTGCAACATCACCCAACTTATGGTTTGGGTTGCTTTTGCTAACGAGAGTTGCGGTGGCACCAATGAGTGGCTGGTGCTTCGAATCAAAAATAGATCCGGTTACCGTGATGTTTTGAGCCGAAACAGTCGCCGAAAGAATTAAAAATAGTGCGAAAAACAAGTTTTTCATTTGATCTGAGATTTAGCGTTTAATTTACAAAATGGGAAGTATTTCAAAATAATTGTCACTAATGAGATGCAAATGATAGTAAAAAGTTTAATATAGCCTGAATAATTTAAATTATTTTTGCAAAGCAATCGATTTTTGGCTTTTATGTAATGGCATGTCCGAAGACTTCAGTGGACTATAATGTCATTATGTCGTGTTTCTTCCACTATCCCGGATGGATAATCTAATGAAATTCGTCATCGAACCTGATGCAGAACAGACAAAAGGAAAGTGAGCTGATATCTTTCTTATCCAGTGGTATTGATGGCAATTCGTATGTAAAATCAACGGTAAATAAGTTGTTGTTCTATTTATATTTCCTCATAGCAAATAGAAGGATGAGAAAGTATTTATTGCTGGAAAGGATTGTGTCATCCGAGGAATAAGGTAAAAAAAACGAACAACATGATTACGCTGTCCGTTTTTATTGGTTTTGAAAAATTACATCATATCCCCACCTCCAGGCTTACCTCCTGCAGGAGGTAGACTGTTGTCAGGCATTCCTCCGTTTTTCCATTGTTGCCGACGTTGTTGGTTTTCCTGTTGCTGCCGCTTCTGATACTGCTGGCCTTTGAAGTTTCGTAAATCGTATGTGAAACTTATCATATAAAAAGGCTTAAGTACGTTGGTCGTGGCGTCTTCAAAGTAATCGGCGGTAACGTTACGAACCAAGGCTTTGTTTTGGTGTAATAGGTCGTAGGCCTGCAGTTTGATTTCACCCCGGTTTCCTTTCAGTATTTTCTTTCCGATGCCGGCATTCCATAGAAAATAATTTTGCGAGGAAGCTGACGAAAGGCCGGAATAATTCTGGTAAGTCATGTTATTCTGGAGAGTAAATCCCTTCCAGAATATCCAGTCGATCTTGAAACCTGCCGTTTGGTTCAGGTAGGTGTTGTTTGACACTGATGAAATATTATTTTTGGCGATGTTGAAGGTAGAACTGTAAGAGAATGTAAAATCGAGTTTATCACTTATGTTGCTACCCAGAATTACCTTTGGGGTAATGGTATAGTTGCGGGTAATTTGTTTTACTTTGTTATACAGAGAAGGAAGCTGGTTGTACCCGAAATTACCGGATAAATTCAGGTTGCTTTTTATGAAATCAATCGGAAACCCAAAAGTGATCAGTGCATTGGTACTCCAATTGCCCGACAGGTTGACTGGAGAACTTATTTGAGCGCCGGCGGGGAGGGTAATTCCTTTTTGCAGAACACTGTCTTTGGTGGCAAGGATAGTAGAGTTCCCTATGTAATTCAGAGTGTTGCCGGCGCTGAACATAACAATTAATGTTTGCCCTGATTTTGGGGTAAACGTATATCGTACCATTGTCCTGTTCGAAATCTGTTGATTCAGCCCGGGATTTCCTCCGGTGAAGGCTGCCGGATTGGAATTATCAATCACATTTTGCAATTGTTGAATGGACGGTGCAGATGTTGATGAACGGAACGAGGCTCTGATCGAATTGAAAGAATTTAGCCTGTAGTTTAGCATAAAACTGGGTAAAAGGCTGTTGTACGATTTGTCTGTCTGAACATTAAGAGGATAAGTTTGATCTCCGGTAAGCGAGGCGTGTTGAAAATCAAGATTTGCCATCAACATCAGTCCTTTACTGTTGCGCAGGCGATACCCTAAACCTGCCTGTTGAGTCAGGTAGTCGCTGTTATAAAGGTTTGATAAAGCCGTGTCCAGTACCATTGTATAATAGTCGAGTGTCTTTTTATCAATATCACGATGATTGTAATTAATACGGTAAGCACCCTGCAAAATGGTGTTTTTGCTTAAAGGCTCGGTATAAATGACATTCGATCCGAGGCTATACCCATTGGAGTTGTTTAGAATGGTTTGATAATCATCTTTAGTCGATGTCGTATTGGTAAAATGTTTTTCGTTGTAGCCGTCGTTATTGTTTTGATTGGAGCCTCCATTCAATGATACGGAAATGGTTCGGCCTGCTTTGCTGAATTTGTGCCGGTAAAGCAAAGAGGCAGACATATTGTTCGCTGTTACGTCATTGGTTGAATGTGTCCTCGAATTTGTAGCGAAAGCTTTATTGAAATAGGTGTTGCCGAGCGAGGAATTGCTACCTGTGTTTGTCTGAAAACTCAGAGACGGCATAAAGGTTAAAGAGTTGTTGTTGTTAATTTTATAATCGAGCTTCAGGTTGAACCGGTGATTGATGTTGGTCGAATTGGAATTGTCCAGTTCGTCATACGTTCGAATACGGCCTTGAGCATCGGACTTGAAATAGGTACCCACATTTGATTTGTTGAGGGTGTTGTCTGTCATGTTGAAGAAATAACCTCCGGTAATATCAATGTTTTTACCCCATTTGTCAGTGTAGTTAAAGCCGCCGGCATTCGTGTTTGTCAATCCTCCAGATCCACCAGAAATTAGAGAAGATCCACCGCTTCTTCCTCCTCCACGACCACCACGGCTTCCACCTCCACTCATAAGCCCGGCAAGGTCTTCCTGTGAGAAGTTTTGTTGGTTGATATTGTTAGACATTCCCAAAAGGGTAATCCTTCTGTTTCCGGTGAATAAATTCACGGATGCAGATCCCTGATAATCCACTTTGTTGTCTTGATTGAGGCCAATTCCGCCTGTTAATTTGCCAAAAACGCCTGTTTGCATTCCCCTACGAGTCACAACATTAATGGTTTTTACCGAATTTCCATCATCAAAACCTGTAAATTCAGCTTGTTCGCTTTTTTTGTCAAATACCTCAATGTTCTGAACAATTTCTGCCGGAAGGTTGCGCAAAGCAAGAGTCGGATCTCCATCAAAGAATGGTTTCCCGTCCACTAAAACCTTTTGAACAGTTTCACCCTGAGCTTGCACGTTTCCTGATCCATCCACCACGATACCCGGCATTTTTGATATAAGCGTTTCAACATTTGCTCCCTGAATAGTTTTGAAAGCATCTGCATTGTATCGCATGGTGTCATTCAATTGCACGGCCCGGCTTTCACGTCCGACAGCAGTTACTTCCTTGAGACTGATAGTTTCTTCTTGTAGAGTGAAATTGCCTAAGTTCTGGTTGTTCTTTGATATCACAACATTTTGTGTGAGGCTATTAAAGCCAACAAACGAAATCTGCATTATGTAAGGGCCGAATCCAAGGCCATCAATAGAAAAAGAACCGTCAGTGTTGGCGACATTCCCCATTCTATGATTGGGATTATTCTTGGTATATAAGTATACCGTTGCACCGGGAAGAGGTTTGTGTTTAGAATCAAATATATTTCCGGTTACCGTGATGCTTTGAGCAAAAATAGTTGCTGACAAGCAAAGAAACAGAGAAAGAATGAGATTTTTCATCGGTGTCTGGTTTAGCGTTTCTGTTCTTGTATGGGCGTTGGTTTCAATCAATAATCATTATTTGTGATGGGATGAACGCAAAATGGTTTAATGTCAGATCTTGTATTTAAGTTATTTTGCAAAACGGCCTCTGCTTATGAATTTTGTTGCAATACATAATGTCCTATCCTGCATTGAAGGCATTTTTTACAATCACAATAATGTTTTTTGAGATGAATGAGCGCCTGACTGTCAAATGCGGAGGTTGCAACGATATTGTATTGCTTCCAGTTTTTGATTATGCTGTTTTGTTCGGGCGGGATTTGTTCCAATAATGTAAGTGCTTTTTCCTGCATTCTTTCATCGTTTTTGTATCGTCCGTAAGCAAATAGGAACGGAGCAGCGGTATTGATTAATAAAATTTTGATTGTTGATTTTCCTATTGGTTTGCTCTTTGGATCTGCTGTTTTGTTGAAGGTATAATGCGATTGCCAGTATTCGGATGTACTACATTTGAACAAAGACTCCATTTCTTCGATGGATTTTGCATTGACAATTTTTGAAAAGAGTTTTGAGGATTTACTCGTTAGAGTAGCAAACTGGGCAATCCTCACGTGAGGGAAATTTTGCGGGCGCAAGCGGAGTAGTTTCCAGAGATGGGCGTCAATCGGTTGAAGTTGATATTTGGCTTTCAGAAAGGAGTATTCCTGTTTTAATTTGTCTGTATAATCGCTTGCCGGCGATTGATTTAGTAGTCCGGACTGACCGAATAGCATCGCTTCAATTTGCGTTAGATTGTCTTTGTGCTTTGCAAGGTGTATTTGGGGCAAACTTTTGGCTAAAAGTTCAAATGGAATGGAATTGATGCCTGTTCCTAAATTATGCGCCAATGTTATATAAAAAGCTTCTTCCCAATTGTTCTGCGTGTTTTGAAGAAGTGTTTCAATATCGTTTACCTTTAGCTCAAGTCGTTCCGTTAGCAATGCGTTTTTCCAGCCGGAAAGAAGAAAGCGCGGAACTTTGTCTAAATGTTCAGCACACGAAACAAACGATTTTTGTTCCATCAATGCTTCGTGCCGGGACTCAAGGTCTTCGTAGCAGGGGAGTAGTAATTGTTCGATTTCTTCACCGGAAGTTCTGAAAATGTCAGCGTCATGTTTGGCTACAACATGTAGAATTATATTGTTGTAGGCACTGTCATTGGTATGGTGATGGCCTTTCCAGTCGGACGAATTTACATGTACTTCGACATTTCCGGCCCACAAAGTTTCTCCGATTTTGATTTTTGCGTTAAAAAAATCAGGTCCCGCATCTCTGTTTATTTGTCCGGGATCTATGACTTCCACTTTTTCCCCTTTGATTGTAGCCAGATTGCCAGCGTAAAAAAGTTTATGCTGCCATGCATACTGAAGTAGTACTTCCTTCATCCGTAAGTAATTTATGTTTAGATTTTTCTCTTTGTGTAGTGACTCAAAGTTAGCAGATTTTGTTTAATTTGGAAAATGTGTATTGGAATGTTGGTAAAATGAACCTCTTATGCGCTGATTTGTTAATGTAGGTAGTATCTTTGAAGTCAATTGATTGTTTCTCTTTGTTATGCAAATCTTATTTTTGTAACTACATTAAATCAGCCAGACTATGAAACTCTACTTTTTTAATAACTGGAACGAAAAACTTAAGCTGGTGTTAGTTCGTTTTCCTTTGTCATTGTTATTTGTTTTAGGAACAAGCGTGTTGTTTGTGCTGAAAATTCATGACTATAAGGTGGAAATTAGTGAGTTTATGTGGCCTTTGTTTTTGGGGGGAATCTTCTTGTCAATCGCTACCACGCTGCTATGTGAGGAGATGAGAAATAAACTCGCTGCTATATCAGTGGAGATTCTTGTGGTAATAGTTTGGCTTATTTATTGCTTAACCTTGCCTAAACACTTGCAGCCTGTACATATTTATCAGGTTGTTGTTGTCTCTGCCTCATTTGCGTTGTCAATATTTTTTATTGCTTTCCTGAAAAAAGAACGTGAAATTCCATTTTGGAACTTTGTGTATAATATTATTGTGCTGTTGCTGGTGACGTATCTTTTTGCATCGGTATTAATGGGAGGGTTGAGTCTGGCGCTTCTTTCGCTCGATAAATTATTCCATGTTGTTATCAACGAAAAAATATATGGATACCTCAATGTTTTTTGTTTTGTGATTTTTGCCCCGGTTTATTGGCTGGCATCAATTCCTCATTCGGATGAAAAATTTGATAATCGTGTGCAATTTAATAAGGTGCTTAAAATACTTGGGCTGTATATCCTGTTGCCAATCCTTTGTATTTATCTGTCAATTTTGTATGTGTACATGTTCCAGATTATTACTAAGTGGGAATTGCCCAATGGATGGGTTTCCATGTTGGTGTCTGCGCTTGGAATCGGAGGTTTGCTTACAATAATAATTCTTTATCCGCTTCGTATTCGGGAGGAAAACCGAACGGTGGTGTGGCTGGCAAAATATTTTCCGCTGGTACTTCTTCCTTTGTTAGTGTTGATGTTTATTGCCATAGCGAGAAGGCTGGATGATTACGGCATGACGATTAATCGTCTCTATGTTTTGTTGTTGAATTTGTGGTTGTTTGGTGTCAGTATCTGGTTGTTTATTGTGAAATCAAAATATATTAAGTGGATTGTTGTGTCGTTTGCTTTGGTTGCATTTCTATCATCGGTAGGTCCATGGAGCATTGGAAATATCTCCAAATATAGTTTGCGTCATGAATTGAAGAGTCGCCTATCGGGTTTGCATTTGCTGGAAAATGGAGGAACGGTGAAAATGAAGATTCCGACAATGTCTGTAGATTCAACTTCAAGAGACAGAATTACAGAGATCACTAATTATCTTTTTGATACATATGGTGTCGAAAGCTTACAGTATTTGTTTGCATATCCCGTTAATAAAATGAGTTCACGGGAAATAGTGAATCGTTTTGGAATACAGGGAAAAAACTCTAAAGTCATTCAGCCTTTTGATGCCTGGCAGCGAGAAGATACCTGGTCGTCCAAAGTGGCTCCTTTTTCAAACATTGTGGCGATTAACAAGTCGTTCTCTCCGGATAATCCATACGAGGATGAAAATGTTATTCTGAAAGTTGATGGAGCTGTTGTTACGGTTCAAGCCAAAACGCCGTCGTCCAGATATATAACGATTCCGCTGGAATCTATATTACAGCAGTTTGTGAATGCAGGAACTGAAAAGAGAAATAAATACACTAAAGAAGAAATGACTTTGATCGGACCTAATTATAGAATGATTATTATCTCAGTGTCTGGAGATTATAATCGCAAGACCCGATCATACCATGTTGGATATTTGAAAGCGTACCTGATGTATTGATCGCTAAAACTAGTAAGACTGAGAATTGAGGCGGTCTGTCATAGCTCTTTTTTGTATCTTTGTGGTGTGAAAAAAGAGTTGTTTTTAAAAATTAGTAGGATAAAAATTACTTTGTGTAATATATTTCAGCTAAAATGTCACAGAATGAAACCGATATGCTGTTTCGTAATCCCAATAGGCGTGAAAGTGGTTTTTAGTGATACTTTTTCCTGATATCCTTAAACAAGAAAATTATTTGCAAATGAAATATATTGTAATTTTAGGAGACGGTATGGCTGATGAGCCTATTGCAGAACTCGGGGGAAAAACCCCGTTGCAAGCGGCTCACAAGCCCAATATTGACAAGCTCGCAGCACTGGGTTGTTCTGGTATGCTGAAAACTATTCCGGAAGGATTTACTCCGGGTAGTGAAATAGCCAATCTGGCTGTATTAGGCTATGATGTTCCGAAGGTGTTTGAAGGTAGAGGTTCTTTGGAGGCTGCCAGTATGGGCATTGATATTGAAGATGGGGAAATGGCGATGCGCTGTAATTTGATTTGCATTGAGGATGGAAAAATAAAAAACCATTCGGCAGGCCATATTTCAAACGAAGAGGCTTCTGAACTGATTGAATTTTTGAATAAAGAGCTTAGCGATGATGTTATACAGTTTTTTCCGGGGGTTTCCTATCGCCATTTGTTGAAGATGAAGGGGGGAGATAAACATCTCGATTGTACACCTCCACACGATGTTCCGGGAACTCCTTTTTCGGATGTGATGATAAATGCACTGACTGTAGAAGCGGAAGCAACCGCTAAACAATTGAATGAGCTTACCTTGAAATCGCAACAATTACTGGAAAATCATCCGGTGAATATTAAAAGAAAGGCAGCGGGCAAAGATCCTGCGAATAGTATCTGGCTGTGGTCTCCCGGTTATCGCCCTCAGATGAAAACTATAAATCAGTTATTCGGTGTGAAGAGTGGGGCTGTTATTTCGGCTGTAGATCTCATTAAGGGAATCGGTGTGTATGCCGGATTGCGGCCTATTGTAGTGGATGGTGCGACCGGACTTTACAATACTAATTACGAAGGCAAGGCTCAGGCTGCAATTGATGCTTTGCGCACCGACGATTTTGTCTACCTTCATATTGAGGCGAGTGATGAAGCAGGCCATGAAGGCGATGTGGCTCTTAAAGTAAAAACCATCGAATATTTGGATAGCAGAGTGGTGAAGCCGATATTCGAAGAAGTTTCAAAATGGGATGAACTTGTAACCATTGCTGTTTTGCCTGATCATCCCACGCCGTGCAGTATACGAACTCACACCGCAGCTCCGGTGCCGTTT
>JAUZOL010000279.1 GCA_030706455.1 Bacteroidota bacterium | reverse complement strand
TATTGTATGTCAATTATTTTGAAAACAATTGCGGCGGCTACTGCCAGTATTATTACATACACAATACCAAATCGGAGCAATATGTCGCGGCGGTCATTGTTCATTGTCATCTATTTTTATGGCGGGTTCTGAAGATGGTTGAAGGTCAATGCCTTTGTTGGTCACTTCGACGCTAACCTGCGATTGTCTGCTGATTTGCATCAGAATAGACGAGGTCGTTAGCGATTCGTACTTGGCATTGGTAAGCTGTTCTTTTAGTCGGTTGATCTTCACGATTTGTTGTTCGCAGGCAAAACGGTTGTCGATATAAAAGATAGCTATAACACAAAGCAAAAGAAAGAGAAAAATCTGCCCTCTGAAAAAATCAGTGGTCAGAATGTCTCCGCTCATCCATTGACGGAAGCTCCATTGTTTTGCTTTTGCCGTTTCTTTCGGTTGTGTGGTTTGTTCTGTCGAGTCCATGTTCGTGCTATTTTCGTTCACTAACCTTTTCTGCTACGCGTAACTTTGCGCTTCGTGCTCTCGGGTTTGTTGTTACTTCTTCGTCTGTGGGGATAATCGGCTTGTTGTTAATCGCTTTGAGGGGCGTTTGTATGTTGCCGTAGAAATCTTTCTCAATTTTGCCCTCCATGTTTCCACTCCGAATGAAATTCTTTACCAGACGGTCTTCGAGCGAATGGTAGGTGATAACGGCCAATCTGCCTCCGGGATTCAGTAGGTCCGGAATCTGGGTCAGGAGCTCTTTCAGGGTGCCCATCTCGTTATTCACCTCAATGCGGATAGCCTGGAATGCTTTTGCCAGATCTTTCTTCTCCCGTTCAAATCGGAAGAAAGGTTGCAGAATTTCCAGTAATTCGTTGATCGTGGTGATTTTGTTTTGAGATCGTGCTTTGACAATTGCCGAGGCAAGTTTTCGTGAGTTGTTCAGTTCTCCGTAATTATAAAAGAGATTTGCCAGCTTTTCTTCCGGATACGAGTTGATTATTTGTTCGGCACTGAGCGTGGATTTTTTGTTCATTCGCATATCGAGATTGCCGTCAAAACGGAACGAAAAACCACGGTCGGCACTATCAAAATGGTGCGACGACACACCCAGATCGGCTAAAACACCGTCTACCTTTTCGATGCCGTGATATTTGAGAAAGTTGCTGATGTAACGAAAATTGCTGCGGACAAAGATGAAGCGTTCGTCGTCCAGCCTGTTGTTATATGCGGCTTCATCCTGATCGAAGCCCAGAAGCTTGCCATTTTTGCCCAGATGGCTGAGAATTTCTTTTGAATGTCCTCCACCTCCGAAGGTGACGTCAACATACACCCCGTCCGGGCGGATGTTTAATCCGTCGATGGTTTCGTTTAAAAGGGCAGGTACGTGATATTCACTCATAGTAAAGGAGATTGATTTTATTGTTCTTGCGTGTTTTTGGGCTTAGACATGATTTGCTGCAAAAGACTGGTGAATTCGTCGGCGGGCAGCTTGGCTTTTTCGAAATTGCCTTTTGCCCACAGAGAAAACGTGTCAAGCATTCCGACAAACTGAACTTCAGATTCGGCTCCAATCAGTTGGAGGTATTTCTTAGGAATGAGTACCCGGCCTTGTGAGTCCATATCCAGCCATTCGGCTTCAGATACATATTGCATGAGTACTATCTGATGGGTCGGATTCCATTCGTCAAGTCCGTTTTTCAGGGTAGTGAGTTTTTGATTCCATATCGTTTCCGGATAAAGCATGAGGCTGTTGCTGTAAGGGTCTTTTCGCATCACGAGACGGCTGCTTTCGCCCTCCTGAAGCGCCTTGCGATAATGGGCCGGAATGAAGATTCTGCCCTTTGCATCGGCCTTTGCGTCACTATTTCCAATAAAAACAGACATGTTGTTTCAAAACTGCATAAGATGGTGTAAAGATATACAATTTTTCATCGCCCCACAATTCCCCACTTTAAAACACATTGAATATTTTCCAACATGTTTTCAACAGCTTTTATCCGATTTCTTAAAATTTTATTTACGGGGAAAATCTTATAATTGACTGAAAGTCAGTGTGTGTTTTATAGTGGCTTGTTTTATAGAGATTTGAAGGCGTTTTCGGGCGGTCGGATCGTTACTGTGGTTTTTTGTTTTTATCTGTAACAAAAAATTAATCTGTTCTCTCTGTCTGATTGTTCGATAATTATGTTTACTTTTGTCCGGTTTTTTTATTAAACTTATGATTGATATTATACCTCCCGTAGATACAAATTTACTTTTAAGCGAGCTGACGGCAGACAAACTCTTACGTCCCACGAATAAGGCAAATAATCATATTTATGTCATTACGGCTCACGATTCACCCAACGTGATGAGGGAGATAGGCCGACTGCGCGAACTCTCGTTTCGGGCTTCCGGAGGTGGTACCGGTCTGGAAATCGACGTGGACGAGTTTGATACGATGGACGAGCCATATAAGCAACTGATCGTATGGAACGAGGAGGAAAGAGAAATCATGGGTGGCTACCGTTTCCTTCACGGACGCGATATGAAATTTGACTCCGAAGGCCAGCCGGTGGCGGTTACTTCTCACATGTTTCATTTTTCTCCGAAATTCATTAACGAATATCTTCCCAAAACAATTGATCTTGGACGCGCTTTTGTGCCACCTGCTTATCAATCTTCCCATAAAGGAGCTAAAAGTCTTTTTGCTCTCGACAATCTTTGGGATGGTCTGGGAGCATTGGCTACCGATGAACATACAGACTATCTTATCGGTAAAGTGACTATTTATCCCGATTTCAACGCGGATGCACGTGATATGATCCTCTATTTTATGTATCGTTACTTCAATGATGATGAATCTCTGGTAACGTTAAAGGAGCAGGATTTTCGTCCCTCGGAAGAAAAGATGAAACACTACGATGCCTTCTTTAACGAAAAGACGTTTAAGGATAACTACCGCAAACTCAATCTCGAAGTCCGCACGCTTGGGGTTAATATCCCGGCGCTTATCAATGCTTATATCGGGCTGTCACCTACAATGAAAACGTTCGGTACCGGTATCAATCAGGAGTTCGCCAATATTTTTGACACAGGTATTATGATTACGGTTGCTGATATTTTTGAAGAAAAACGTCGCCGTCACATAGAACCTTACCTCAAATATAAAGCGCACTTTTTTGGCAGTCCGTTTTAATGCCAGAGACGTTTTATTGCGGAATGCTTTTTTCGCATTCTTCCACTATTTTGTCAAGAGCTTCGCAATGTCCCAGCCTTCCGTTGATTAATACTGCATTATCCACTTTGGCCGTAATGCACAGTCTGTTGTCGGCAAGGCGATAAATAGCCTGATAAAAAACGTAACGCAAACCTTCTTTTTTAAGGTAGAGCTTGGAAACAAACTCTTCGGTTGGCCGTAAGGATGACTTGAAAGCCATT
>JAUZOL010000278.1 GCA_030706455.1 Bacteroidota bacterium | reverse complement strand
CGTCGTTGGCAATGTAACTTTCGCCGGCAGGCAACTGTTTTTCAATTACCGGGTGACGCCCTTGTTTGATGTCGATCACGTAGCCGTCGTTCATTTGCGGGCGGACGTATTTGTTCTGAGCCGATACTTTGGCAAACGACAGCAGGCAGTCGAGTTGCGCCAAAAGGTTAGCATTGAGCTGAAATGCGGTGATGTAATCGGTCAGGCCGACGACAAGATTATTGAAAAGTTCCGTTTCCAGTGCCAGAATTTTATCCTCGGCACCCAGAATTTTTTCTTCGTACTCTTTCAGCTCCTGCGTGATGTAACGTTCGGCTCCGACCAATGTCTGCTTGCGGATCCAGTTTTCGGGCACTTTGTCCTTGTGTGCGTTACGTACCTCGATATAATATCCAAAAACATTATTGAAGCTGATCTTCAGGCTGGGAATGCCGGTGGTTTCGCTTTCGCGTTGCTGGATGTGGAGCAGGTAATCTTTGCCCGAGTAGGCAATTTCCCGCAATTTATCCAACTCGTCATTGACTCCGTTTTGAATAACTCCGCCACGGTTGACTGCATTAGGTGGATCGTTTTGTATTTCACTGGCAATGCGCTCGCGGATTTTTTCGCAGGGATTGAACTGCTCGCCGATTTTGTGCAATGTGGCATTCTGCGTTGCCAGACAAGCCTCTTTGATTGGTTCAATGGAAGAAAGCGCCACTTTCAGTTGCACCACTTCGCGGGGAGAGACGCGCCCGACGGCAATTTTCGAGACGATACGTTCCAGGTCGCCCACCAGCGCCAGTTGCTGACCGAGCATCTCTTTCATCTCAACGTCTTTGAAAAAATGTTCAACCACGTTGTGACGCTCTTCTATTTGCTTCAGGTTCTTTAGTGGAAAGGAGACCCAACGTTTCAACAGGCGGCTACCCATCGGGGTAACGGTTTTGTCGAGCACGTCGGTTAGCGAAATGGCACCTTCCTGTTGGCCTGAGAATAGTTCCAGATTGCGCACCGTGAAGCGGTCGAGCCAGACGAAGCGATCTTCTTCGATACGAGCCAATCGAGTAATGTGGCCGTTGTTGGTGTGCTGGGTGTGATCAAGATAGTAGAGAATTGCTCCGGCAGCTATGATTCCGTTCGGTAGGTTATCCACCCCGAACCCTTTGAGATTGGAGGTTTCGAAATGTTTCAGCAGACGGTCGTTGGCCGAATCGGCAGTGTAGATCCAGTCTTCCTGTTCGTAGGTATAAAGCTTGTTCCCAAAAATATCGGCAAAGTCTTTGCGTTTGTTGCGTTCGTGTAGAACCTCTTTGGGCGAAAAGCTGTTGATCAGTTTGTCTGCGTATTCCGGTGTTCCTTCAGCCGTCAAGAATTCGCCGGTAGAGATGTCAAGGAAAGCCAAGCCTACTGATTTTCCGTTAAGATGTACGCTGGCAAGAAAGTTGTTTTCCTTGTGATTCAACACATTGTCGTTGATAGAAACCCCTGGTGTAACCACTTCGGTAATTCCTCGTTTGACGATGGTTTTCGTCTTTTTGGGATCTTCCAACTGGTCGCATACGGCCACACGCATTCCGGCACGAACCAGTTTGGGCAGGTAGGTATCGAGAGCATGATGCGGAAATCCGGCAAGCTCTACCGATTGAGCCGAACCGTTGGCGCGGCGGGTGAGGGTAATGCCCAGAATTTCGGACGCTTTGATAGCATCGTCCGAGAAGGTTTCATAGAAGTCGCCTACCCGGAATAGTAGGATGGCGTCGGGATGTTTTTCTTTTACCTGATAATATTGTTTCATCAAGGGTGTTTCCACCGCTTTCTTTTCCATGTATGAAGTGTGATTTATTGCTTAGTAATGAAACCGATAGGCAAAGCGCATAGGTCTTGCTATCAGTAATTCAAAGATACGAAAATTTTCAAGGAGTCTATGAATTTACATTCTACAGATTTATCCCTGCTAAAAAAACAGGCGTGCAATTGCAAGAACGTTAATTCTTATAGGGATATTCAAAGGATAAATTGACTTCAGCTTCAACAACTTTTCCATTATTTTTGGCTGGAATCCATGCAGGCATATTTGTAACGGCTTCAAGAGAAGCTTTGTCAATAAGCGGGTTTATCCCACGAACAATTCTTGCATGAGTAATTTGTCCTTTAATGTTTACGATGGCTTTAATCACTATTTTACCCAAAACTTTGATGTTTTCTAAACTTTGATTAGCTCTAAGTTGTGTGTAAATGTAGTCCAGAAAATTAATTTGAACTTGTGGATAAATGTCGGGCGTTGAATATGGCTCTAATTGGGCATCTAAATCATATTTAACCTTATTCTCTTCCCAGTTAGACCTATCATACACATTTTCTCTATTGATCAGTCCGACGTTTATGAGTGTTATCGTATCAGAATATTTTATGATTCTGTTTCTTTCGTTTTTATACGATATAAAGGTATGGGACATGGATTGATTTGGCCGTAATAAGTAATTTTTGTTTCTGATAGTTATAGTGATGATAGAATCAGAACGTAACTTCTTGAAATTAAATTGAAAATATTTCCAGGGTAGAAAATATATTTGCTTAACAAAATAATCATGCCAGAAGAGTAGCTGTGATGTTGAATCAATTTTAAGAATGTTGTCTATATAGAAAACTCGCTTTAATGGGTAAAATGTAGTGAAATTGTCATATTTAGATGGTACATCATAACAAAGAGAATCCGCCTTTGATACTGGTTGTTTGAGAAATTTCACAACTTTACAACTTCTGGTCGAGGTGAAATGAAGCAGCAGAATGTTGTTATTGACTTTATTCGTTTGTTCTGCTTTAATATTCACAGAAGAAGACACCAAAAACAATAAACTGAGCGTCGTTGATAGGAAGCTAAGTCTTGTTAAAGCGTTGATATTTAAATTATTTTGTGCCATCTCTCTCTTATCCAATAAAATATTTCTAATTTATCCCCATTTGAAAAAACGCAATCCCAGGATAAAACAGAGCACCCCGAAGGCCGACAGTGCCAGAGTAGGCGTGGCGACGTCCATCCAACCGGCACCTTCGTTGAAGATGCTGCGCACACCGTCGGTGAGGGCTGTGAGAGGTAGCACTTTGATAAAGCCGATGCTCCATTCCGGAAAATTGTGGTAGCTAAAGAAAATTCCTGACAGGATCATCATAGGCATAGTGACTGCGTTGATCCAGCCAGTGCCGATCTCCGTTTTGGAGGTGCGGCAGGCAATCAGTACCGAGATGCCGGCAAAAGCAATATTTCCGGCAAGAAGCAATGATAACAAAGCCGGAATGTTGCCCTGAATGGTAATGCCGAAAAATAACCAGGAGAAGAAGAATAGAATACCGGCTTCCACAAGATTCATCACAAAGCGAACCAGCATCATGGCAATGAGGAAGTTCGATCGCTTCATTGGTGTGGCTACCATGCGGCG
>JAUZOL010000277.1 GCA_030706455.1 Bacteroidota bacterium | reverse complement strand
TATTTCTGTTCATCGGGTAGACCCAGATATTTAGCAGATGCACCGGTAGCAATAATCACCGACTCTGCTTCAATAAGCTTTTCTCCGTCAATAGTTATTTTGTAAGGAGAAGACGAAAGATCAGCAGCGGTTGCAGCTCCGTAACGGAGGTCAGTTCCAAAGCGGCCGGCCTGTTCGCGAAGGTCAGCCATAAGTTGATTGCCATCCACACCGGAAGGATAACCAGGAAAATTTTCCACGTCAGTAGTAGTTGTCAACTGACCGCCGGGTTGCATTCCCTCGTATAAAACAGGAGCCAGATTAGCTCGACCGGCATAAATAGCTGCCGTGTATCCGGCAGGTCCCGAACCGATGATAAGGCATCGTACCTGTTCGGCAGTTCCGGACACTGGTTGTACCGGAGCCGGATTATTGAGATTTAATGTTTGAAAATCCATATTGTTCAATTATTTAATGTGCTAAAATGCCAATTTGCCAATTGAATTGACATATCGTCATATTGGATAATTGGCAAATTATTTATCTTTCTTCCCGAAAACAGAGAAGTGTACGTAGCGTTTGGGGTGAGCTTTCAAGTCAACCATCAGATCATTGGCGCTACCGGTCATATTCGACAGATTGACGTATAAGGTTTTGTCATTAAGCAACATTCCTAAAGTTCCCTCTTTACTGTTCAGTTTGCCGGTTGCCGATTCGAGATTTGCCAATGTATGATTGATGCTGGCAATAGTAGCCGCAAAGTTAGCATTCCTGAGATTATCTGTAACGGAAGCAAAATTATCGGTGATTCTGTTGACCTTGGTCATAATCAGAGGAACATCTTTATGCATCATAGACTTCAACTGAGCAGATGTTTCATCCAGATTGGCTGTAGTACGCTGTATCGAAGCCAAGCTTTTACCAATTGCAGGATCGGATGCTACCTTGTTTAAGTTTGTAACAAGAGAATCGAGCTTGGGTACAATTTTTTCCAGATTAGGAACAATCCCTGTTTTCAGAGTCTCCATCAAAGTAACCGGAACTGAAGATTCGATAATATCGCCTGAATGATAGTACGTTTCAGAAGCGGGCCCCAAAACTAAGTTGACCTGCTTACCTCCGACTAACCCTTCGTCGGCCAGTTCTGCCCGTGTTCCTTTAGGAAGCTTCAAGTCTTTATTTATTGTCATGTACACCATAAAAGAGCTGTCGCGACTGAAGTCGTACACTATTTTATCAATCTGACCAACCTTATAGCCTTTAATATAAACCGCATTGGAAGGCACCAGTCCGTCGACATTCTTGTAGATGGCGATATAATAGTTTGTCGGGGAGAATATATTGACTCCTTTAAGGTAATTCAATCCAAAAAAGAGCAAGCCAATAGCAATAATGACGATCAACCCGATACGCATCTCCCGGCTTTTTGATAAAAATTCTTTATTCATAAAATGTATATTATCCTTGTATTATCGGCTCATAACCGTTATTGTTTCTTCTGTTTTCTCCATTGTTTGATGGCATCCTGCAATGGAACTTTCTGCTCTCCTCTAAATGCAACAATAAACGCATCAGGGAAGGTTTTCAGCAGCTGCTTAAAAGAGTTCACTACCTGATTATAATCTTCGGACTCTGCCGTCGTATATTTATAAGAGCTCTTTTCCTGATAAAAATCCACATCCTTCACCCCTTTTAGCTTCGGACTACTTTTACGCACCTTAGTCGGAGAAGTAAAGAACTGCACTTTAAATACCAAAGCATCGGATCCGACAGTCTCCTGTACTTCTTTTTGATCCGGTATTACTTCCTGTTTGGGAGCTTCTTCTACAACCGGCTGAGTGTTTTTCCTCTTCTTCTTTTTAGGTGTTCTTTTTTCTTCGGATTCTTGTCGCGTTGAATCTTGTTTAGCGGGCCGCTCGAGTCTTGCTGCTGAAACAGTATCTTCTCTATCTGCCGCCACTTGCAATTTTCCGGAACGACGATCGTGTTCATGCTTGAATTTCCCGAAAGCAGACACAATTGACTCTGCCAAACGCTCCTGCCCTGCCTCTGAAGAGATAAACTCCTCCTCATTTTTATTTGAAATATACCCAACTTCGACGAGAACCGCAGGCATTGCTGTACGGTGCAATACCCAAAAACCAGCCTGGCGGACTCCCCGATCAGATCGGTTTGCCTTTTGTGCAAATTGAGTTTGAATATCGGATGCAAATTGAACACTACGGTCGATATATTTGTCCTGCATGTATTCAAACATGATATAAGAGTCGGTCGAATTCGGGTTAAAACCCTGATAACGTTGCTTATAATTATCTTCCAGCAAGATCACAGCATTTTCGCGACGCGCCACATTCATGTTTGCCTGAGATTTTGCCAATCCCAGCGTGTATGTCTCTGAACCTGAAGCTACCGGACTCGGAGATGAATTAGTGTGGATGCAAAGGAATAAATTTGAATGCGCATTATTAGCAATCGCCGCCCTTTCTTCCAAAGGAATAAACACATCCGTTTTTCTGGTATAAACAACCCTTACTTCGGGATACCGGCTTTCGATAATCTTACCGACTTTCAACGCAACAGCCAGATTAATATTCTTTTCCTTTGCAAAAGAGCCGATAGCACCGGGGTCTTTTCCTCCATGACCAGCATCAATTGTGACGGTAAAACCTGCAGCAAACACTGTGCCAAAGGACAATACAAAAGATAACAGACCGACAAATACTATGTGTAGCTTTCTCATTTTTGCACATCAGTTTTAAGCTACAAAAATAACAAATAAAATCCTGATACAAAAGTTGTATTTTTGTCCTTAATTCCTGCGATTGTACGCAAGATTCAAACAGACTTATTCAGTATGGATTACCGAGAAAAAGTATTCATGGCAGTGGCCGAACGGCTCAATATTACCAGAGCTGCAGAAAGCCTGTATATATCACAACCTGCAGTGACAAAACACATTCACGAACTGGAACAGAAAATGGGCATAGCGCTGCTTGTCAGAAAAGGCAACAAGATTTTTTTAACCCAGGCAGGAGAAATCTTATACAATCGGTTAGGGACAATTGAAAATCTGTATAACGAGCTCGATTTTGAACTAAGCTCTCTGAAAGGTGAAAGTGAAGGTTCGCTTCGTTTGGGCGCCAGTTCTACCATTGCTCAATATGTAATACCTGAACTTTTGGCAAAATTTCATAAACGCTACCCCAAAGTCACGCTTTCAATGGTTGCCGGAAACTCAAAACAAGTTGAATCCCTTTTAATTAACAACGAAATTGATGTTGCTTTAGTCGAAAATAGTTCCGGAATACAGGAATTAAGATATACTGCGTTTGCAAAAGACGAAATTGTGGCTGTTACAGGCTCAAAAAGCATTTACGCTCAAAAGGACAGCATAAGCGCTGCAGAACTAATGTCGGCCCCCATCATCCTGCGCGAGCAAGGCTCC
>JAUZOL010000276.1 GCA_030706455.1 Bacteroidota bacterium | reverse complement strand
TAAATCCTCCTGTTTTAACAATCAAATCGTTTTCTCCGGCACCGTCTGTTCCCAAACTGAATTCTCCGATTGCAGCAAAACCTTCATTAGAGATAAGCGTGGCCGAGGCGGCATCTCCGAATAAAATCCGGTTTGTTTTGTCCTGTGGATGAAGATGTTTGGAATAGGTCTCAGCTGTTAGCAGCAAAATATTTTTTGCTATATTACCGGCTATCAGGCCTTTTGCCAGTGCGAGTCCGTACAGGTAGCCCGAGCATCCCTGATTGAAATCGATAGCACCTGAGTGTGACGGAATTCCCAACCGGTGTTGTAAAACACAAGCCGTAGCCGGTAAAAAATAATCAGGGCTTTGCGTGCAAAGTATCAGGAAATCTATCGTTTCAGGAGTTATGCTATATTCCTGAAACAGATTCCGTGCGGCCTGTTCTGCCATGTCTCCCGCAGTTTCGTCTTCGGCCGCAATGTACCTTACATCTATTCCGACTTTCCCCGCGTTTTTTTCAACATTCGGATCGGAAAATTCTCTCGCCAGGTCTTCGTTGGAGAGTACCTGTTTGGGGAGGTAGTATGTTAGCGCTTTTATGTAGCTTCGGTTCATAGGGCACGTGGTTTTTATGAAAGCTGCTCAGGCTCTCGATTTTACGATAGCATACAAATCTTTAATGGTGTCCGAATTGCGGATATCTTCACCCTTGATTTTGACTCCATATTCTTCATCAGCCATAGCAATAATGGTTAATGCAGAAAGAGAACTCCATTCGTCCAACGCCTTGAATTCAGTATCGGCGCTAAATTTTTCTGCAGGTGTTTCTTCAAACCTTGCAGCGAATTTGCTGATGTAATCTTGCAGTTCCATATACTTTGTTATTAAAGGGTTAATATAAATGTTGAGAACTCAGAACTTCCATAAAATATTTTCATCTACTACCTTGGCGGGATTTCCCATCACAATGGCATTGGCCGGTACATTGGAAACGACTGTTGAACATGCTCCTATGATGGCGCCATCGCCAATTTTCACTCCGGGTAAAATGGTACAGCCCTCGCAAAGCCATACGTGGTCGCCGATGGTTACGGGTCGCGATGGCTTGTATCCCTGAAGAGCCAGAAAGTGATTTCCGTTAGTGTCTCTGATGGTGACATTGCGCCCCATCCTGACATGCTTGCCGATTTCTATTCGTTCAGCACAAATAATGGTGGTAGAGATATTTGTGGCTCCGTTTTCGTTTAGTATGAGTTTCGCGTTTTTAAACACCTCTATGTCAGATCCGTATCCAAATATAAAATCGCCATTCACGACAATTTCGCCTCCGGGATCTACCAACAGGCGGCTTTCCAGTCTGGACCTTTTTATTCTTTTCATTCCCAGATACAGTGTGCCTTTACAGTCGATTTTGGCTCTTTTATGTATCTCCAATACTGAGTGAGGCGTTGTTATCAACCACCCTTGTTTTCTGATATTTGTCGTTACTTTCCCTGACAGGAAGTTGTATTTCACAAACTGGTAAAGCATTTTTGGGTGTAAACGTGTTGTTTGAGCTATCGTTAGTATGGTTCCTAAAAATTCCCGAATCTTTTCTCTCGCAGGAACAGCGGGCAGTGGAAAATATTTAGTTGCCACTTTCTCAAACGACGATGTTTTCAACTCAGCAAAGAACTGTTTCCTGTCTATTGTCGGCTTTTTTAAGGGTGTTATTAACGCACCGTTGTTTGCCGATGCCTGCGCAAGATTAACTTCTTTAAATTCGATTTTCTCCTTTATGTTTTCAAAGAATGCCGCACCCTTTTTCGAATTGATCAGTACCATTGAAGTCCCCAGGTCATTATCGAGCGAAGCATCCACATGTTCGATGCCCCAGAAATCGGCCAGCGTAATATCGGCTATCCTCGGCCACCCTTTGAACTGGCAGGTGTAACAAGAAGGTCGACAATACGCATTTGCACTAAGATAGCCACGTAAAAACAGATTGGACTCTTTGGACTGAAAAACGGACTTGCCGTTGTCGAAAGTCATCTTGAAGGTCAGACTTCTCCATCCCAGTTCCTTGTTCTTTGCTTGTGCGGCAACAATTTTCGCTCCGTTCGCTTCTTCCTGCGATTGCAGGTATTTCTGGAAAACCATGGGTGAATTGACTCCGCGGCAAACAAAATCGAGAATGATGAGGTTGTCATAATCTTTTTTCAGGAAGAGTCTTAATGCTGCCATCTGACATGGCGTGCCGCATACAAGCACGTTTTCGCCGTCATCCAAACGACGTTTGATCTCCCGGTGCATCCCGCTCATGTTGCTTTGCTGGTATTTTGAGCTGCGTAGCTTCGGTAAATCGCTTTTAGTGCCTGAAATGTAGTGTTTAACCGAAAAATCTTCATTGTAAACAGCGCCGGCAACACTTCCTCCGTTTTTATAGATGATTTCGGCCATGGCAGAAAATAATCCTCCGGATGTGCTGTTGAATCTGACATCAAGGTTTTTATGCACAGCAGCATACGCAAAGGGCTTTTCAAAATCGTTTTTCTTTACCTCTGCGACGTGTAATTCCGGGCATACACTGTTGCATAATCCACAGTCATTGCATACGTCTTTATCGGTCTCCGGATACCAGAAACCTTCTTCGTCGGTGTGGAGTTTTATTGCCATTGTCGGGCAAATGTCAACACAGGCACAACAACCGTTGCAATCTTCTTTGCGAAGTAATTCGATCATGACGATTTACATTTAGCGTTGTCACTACGTATTTTCCTGTGCATAACCATAGCCATATTTCCGATGGTACGAATAGCTGTGGTTTTGAAGCGAAACATCATTAATCACAATGTACAGGTGATTTAGCCGGCCTTCCTGGTGAATTTGATTGATGTACACCAGATTACGTTTGTCTGTGTATCTCGATCTGCAAACATACAGGTTGATGTCAGCCAGCCGGTTTATCAGGAACGTGTCCGATACGATTCCTACCGGCGCCGAGTCGATTACTATATAATCGTATTTTTCTTTTAACCTGGATATCAGTATGTCGAGACGGTCTTTCAGTATCAGTTCGTTCGGATTCGGTGGAATAATTCCAGTGGGCAATATATCCAGCATCGGATAATCAGCAGCTGGCTTAATAATTTCCTGCATATCCGTATCTTCTCCCATCAGGTAAGAACTTATACCTTTCTTTGCTTCAATATTCATGTATGTTGATAACCGTGGCCGCCGCAAATCCAGTTCAACGAGGAGTACTTTTTTGTCGGCTAACGATAAGATGGCTGCCAGATTAATGCTGACCAATGTTTTGCCTTCGCCCTGTTGCGTTGAGGTAACCACGATTACTTTCCGGGAGGAAGCATCAAGTACAAACTGAAGATTCGATCGCAAGAGCCTGAAAAGTTCCGAGTTAGGGCTAATGGCCGTCTTGTGGTTCAATATTATTTCATCCGTGCTG
>JAUZOL010000275.1 GCA_030706455.1 Bacteroidota bacterium | reverse complement strand
GCATCGTTTGGGGTGATGCTTGGCTTTTTGTATGCCGGAGATATTGTGCTAAGCATGTTTGGTGTTGATATCAAGTCATTTGCAGTTGCCGGTTCCTTCGTGCTATTTTTTATGGCGATGGAAATGACTTTAGGCGTTGAGATATTCAAAATGGATGGACCAGAGAAAGTTGCATCTATTGTTCCCCTTGCTTTCCCGCTAATTGCAGGTCCTGGGTCATTCACCTCCCTACTCTCACTTAGAGCTGAATATCAGACTATTAACATTATAATAGCGCTTTCACTTAACATGATATTTGTATATCTGGTACTTGTACTCACTGATAAGATTGAAAAATTTATAGGGAAAGGCGGAATCTATATTCTGAGAAAGTTCTTTGGTATTATTTTGTTGGCCATTGCGGTTAAACTATTTGCAACCAATATCGCCACTTTCTTTAATCATTAGATTATGGCACAAACAGGCTTTTCTTTTGGTCGCTTACTCAGAAGTTTTGGCTATGCAGCTAAAGGAATTGTAGCTTCATACTCAAAGCATCATGTCAACATCAAAATACATACTATTGTTGCATTGATAACAATAGTGTTGGGTGCACTTTTGTCGATTAGTGCGATGGAATGGGCGCTTGTGATATTATGCTGTGGAGTTGTAATTGTGGCTGAAATGTTCAATACCGCGATTGAAGCATTGGTCGACATGGTTTCTCCCGAGTGGAATTCTAAGGCAGGACTTGTGAAAGATATTTCTGCGGGAGCAGTGTTGATATTGGCGATCACTTCTGTAGTAATCGGTTTGATAATCTTTCTCCCTAAAATTATTGCTCTGCTGGATTAATTGATATTATCAAGCATTTGCTGAATTTCTGCATCTGTATCAAATAATTGTTGTTTACAGCGTTCAATAATCAATGCCGCTTTTTTTACCAATGGAGACAATTCTTCTAAAGAGATGTCCTCAGACTCAAGTTTAGCCAATATTTCTTCAAGTTCTTTCAAACAATCTGTATAGGATATTTTTTTTGCTGTAGCCATGTGCTCGTAGAATTTATTGAATCAAACTTAGTGTTTGATTTGAAAAACAGAAAAACCGGCATTATAATCTGCAGGCTTTTCTGTTATGTTATTTGAATACAATTACTTATCTGTTTTCGTATTGTTTGGCATAATACTTCTGATATTCACCACTTGTGATGTTCTCCATCCAGCTCTCATTTGCTAAATACCAGTCCACAGTTTTTTCAAGCCCTTCTTCAAATTGCAGAGAAGGATGCCATCCGAGTTCTCTTTGCAGCTTAGACGAATCGATAGCATAACGTAAATCATGCCCCGCACGGTCCGTAACAAAAGTAATCAGTTTAGCCGATTCTCCCTCCGGACGACCCAGCTTTTTATCCATAATTTTGCACAACAAATGAATTAAATCAATATTGGTCCATTCATTTATGCCTCCGATATTGTACGTCTCGCCTACCTTACCTTTGTGGAAAATGGTGTCAATCGCTGATGCATGATCTTCTACAAACAACCAGTCTCTAATATTTTCCCCTTTGCCATAAATTGGAATTGGCTTATTATGTTTGATGTTGTTAATTGAAAGAGGAATCAGCTTTTCAGGGAATTGATGAGAGCCATAATTGTTAGAACAGTTTGAAACTACAACCGGAAGACCATATGTATGATGGTATGCCCTTACAAGATGATCAGAACTAGCTTTGGATGAGGAATATGGACTTCTTGGATCATACGGAGTAGTCTCCGCGAACATCCCGGTTTTACCAAGAGAACCATACACTTCGTCAGTTGAGATATGATAAAAAAGACGACCTTCCATTTTTCCTTTCCATGATTCTTTTGCTGCGTGAATCAAGTTCACTGTTCCCAAAATATTTGTTCGGATAAAAGAAAACGGATCTGTAATAGACCTATCAACATGAGATTCAGCCGCTAGATGAATAACTCCTTGAAAATCAAAATTATTAAACAAAGCCTGAATAGCTTCAGTATCTGTAATATCGGCTTTAACAAACGTATAATTAAGTTGTTGAGCGACATCTGCCAGATTCTCAAGATTCCCGGCATAAGTTAAAGCATCCAGGTTTACAATATGATATTCAGGATATTTATTAACAAACAACCTTACTACATGAGATCCAATAAAGCCGGCACCGCCGGTAATTAAAATAGTTTTCATCTATCAAATTTATTAAAACAAGCCAAATTTGCTATCCGCAAACAACCTGCTTACTGATTCATTACAAAAAACAACTGCAAAGATATAAAGATTGCATTAAAATAATCCATTAGTTAACAATACCCATTAATTATTGTTGCTCATTTAACGACCACACAAAGATTGCGTTTTAGAGCCTCAGAAATTGGATTTTTGTTTGTAGTCACAAAAAAAGTAATTACTTTTGCATTTATATGAATAAGTGAGATTTGGTTGTAAATTCCAGATTTCACAAGCTCCTAAATACTCTAAATATTACACAGCGTATGGACTTAATGGATGACAACAAAGCTGAACTTCCGGTAAATGAAGTTAGCAAAGCCGAATCAATTGCTTTACAAGAAACCGAAAGTGGAATTGTAGATCAGGAACAAGAGAATGTTGACACAACAAACAACTTTACTGAAGCTTATGTTGCTCTTTCTCAAGCGGAGTTAGTAGAAAAGCTCAAAGAAGTTATGAATAAGTCTGTTGCTGAAATAGAAAAAGAAGAGGTTGATGCCATCAGGCAATTATTCTACAAAAAGAATAAGGCCGAGATAGAAAATCAGAAAAAAGCCTTTATTGAGAATGGAGGGGAAGAGTCAGCCTTCGAACCAGAGACTGATAACAACGAGATTGTTCTTAAAGAATTACTTCAAAAATACAGAGAAGAAAAAGCATCCCATTATGATGCAATTGAAAAAGAACGAGAAGAAAATCTTTCTAAGAAAGTTGCTATTCTCGACCAATTAAAAACGATTGCTGAATCAGGAGATTTGGGTGAGTCTTTGTCTGTATTCCGGAAACTTCAGCAAGAATGGAAAGCAATTGGTCAGGTGCCGCAAGCAAGAGTCAATGAATTGTGGAAAACCTACAATTTATACATGGAGCGTTTCTATGATTTGATAAAGATCAACAACGAAATGCGCGACTATGATTTCAAAAAGAATCTGGAACAGAAAACCGTGCTTTGTGATACGGCAGAAAAGCTTACTGAAGAAAAAGATGTGGTTGCTGCATCACGTTTGCTTCAAAAACTCCACGAGGAATGGAGAGAAATTGGCCCTGTTGCCCGCGAACTCAGAGAAGATCTGTGGAATCGTTTTAAGAATGCATCCACTGTCATCAATAAGAAACATCAGGAATTTTTCGCTTCGCTGAAAGCGCAGGAAGAAGTAAATCTAACTGCAAAAACAGCTTTATGCGAGCAAGTGGAAGCCATTGACCTTACCACATTAAAAACTTAT
>JAUZOL010000274.1 GCA_030706455.1 Bacteroidota bacterium | reverse complement strand
TGCCACCAAAGGCAGGCTGGTTCCCTGAATAAGAACGGAAGTGACGGAAATAAAGAAAACCAGATGAAAGATGCCATTTGATTTGTCTACTGCCGCAATCATGGGGTAGGTAGCTAAAACAATTGGTACGGCACCACGTAAACCGACCCATGAAACGAATAGTTTTTCCCGTGTTTTGATTTTGAAAAAATGGAGTGTGATAAACACGCTCAGAGGACGGGCTATAAAGATGAGAAAAGCCGAAACAAGTAGTCCGATTCCAATGAGAGGCTTGATCTGACTCGGGATCACCAGCAAACCCAGCGTGATAAACATGATAATTTGCATCAACCATGCCTGACCATCGAAATGTTTGGTCAGGCTTTTTTTATGGATAAAATCGGTGTTGCCCAATACGTAGGCCGACAGGTAGACCGCCAGAAATGCGTTTCCTCCTATAAAGTCAGTAAACGAGAAGATCAGTATCACCATTGTCAGCAACAACACAGAATAGAGGCCTTCGAATTCGAGTTTCACCCAGTTGAGAATACGCTGCATGCCCACTCCGGCTCCGTAGCCTACCACTCCTCCCAGAATCATCTGTTTGAAAAAAACGGCAATCAGAACTATCCAGTTGGCATCTTTGGCCGTCAGCAGATAGGTGAAAGAAATAGTCAAAATATAGGCCATCGGGTCGTTACTGCCGCTTTCCAGTTCCAGCAAAGGTTTCAGGTTGCCTTTCAGTCCGATACTGCGCGAACGAAGTATGGAAAATACAGCTGCCGCATCGGTAGATGAAACGATGGCGCCAATCAGCATCCCTTCTACCAAAGACCAACCGGTTATCCATGAAACAAACCATCCCACGACAACTGCGGTGAGAATTACTCCCAGCGTGGAGAGCGTGAGTCCCTGCCAAACAATGGGTTTGATGTCTGCTTTGCGGGTTTCGAGGCCACCCGAAAAAAGGATAAAGCTAAGTGCGATTGCACCTACGAATTTGGTGATTTTAGGGTCGTTGAATACGATTCCTCCGGGACCGTCCTGCCCGGCGAGCATTCCTACAAGGAGAAAGAGCAAGAGCGTAGGAATGCCAAATCGGGTTGTCTTGCTTGCCAGCAGGCTGACAAAAAGCAGGATCGACCCGATTAACAGAATATTATCGAGCGTAATGTTCGAAAATAGTGGGGCGGTAACGTCTGATAGTACCATCCGGGATCAGTTAGTCTTCGTTTGATAAATCGGTTAGCGGTTGATAGATGGGATGCCGGTCGATAAATACTTTTACGAACGGACAGGTCGGTATCACCTTCAAATCGTTTTCCGTTGCGTAATCGAGTGCAAAACGGGTAAGTAGCGAACCTATGCCCCTTCCTTCCAACGGCTTCGGAACCAGCGTATGATGCAGATCCAAAGTGCCGTCACCGCGTACATAGTCGATGTGAGCCAGATGACCTTCGAGCGAAAGTTCGAACCGGCTCTTTTGTTCGTTGTGAATAATAGTGTGTTCCATATCCTTAATATTTACCGTTTAATGCAAATATAAGGCCAAAAAGGACGTTCGCTGCGGGGTTCGGTGAATTTTATCCGATCACAGCTTTTGCAAAAGGAGGAAGAGCGATGTCGCAATATTCACCTTTCTGGAACTTGTAATAACCTGTGATGGCAATCATTGCTGCGTTGTCGGTGGTGAATGAGAACTTCGGGATATAGACATTCCAACCGTATTTTTCACCATGTTCCACAAACGCGTTGCGCAGCGCCGAATTGGCAGACACACCTCCGGCCACAGCCACTTCATTGATTCGTAATTCTTTGGCTGCTTTCCGCAGTTTCTGCATCAAAATATCCACCACAGTACTTTGCAGTACGGCACACAAGTCGTTTTTGCGTTCTTCGAGGAAGTTCGGATTTTTCTTCAGCTCGTCGCGAATCATGTACAGAAATGAAGTCTTCAACCCGCTGAAACTGTAGTTGTAACCCTCTATCGACGGTTTGTTGAGCGTAAATGCTTTCGGATCACCTTCTTTTGCCAGGCGGTCGATTACCGGTCCGCCGGGGTAAGGAAGCCCCATCACTTTGGCGCACTTGTCGAATGCTTCACCGGCCGCGTCGTCGATGGTTTGCCCGATCACTTCCATCTCGAAGTGCGATTTAACCAGTACTATTTGCGAATTACCGCCCGAAACAAGCAAGCAAAGGAACGGAAATTTCGGAGGATTAAAAGGCGTATCTTTTTCCTGAATAAAGTGAGCCAACACGTGTCCCTGCAAGTGGTTTACATCCACCAAGGGAATGTTCAGCGACTGCGAAAACCCTTTGGCAAACGAGGTGCCGACCAACAGCGAACCCATCAGGCCGGGACCACGGGTAAAGGCCACCGCACTCAGGTCTTCACGTTTGATGCCGGCACGGTTCAATGCGGCGTCTACCACCGGGATAATGTTTTGCTGGTGGGCACGCGATGCCAGTTCGGGCACTACACCACCGTAAGCTTTGTGCACATCCTGATTGGCTGTTACGTTCGACAACATAACACCATTTTGAATAACTGCGGCCGAAGTGTCGTCGCAGGAAGATTCTATACCTAAAATTGTGATATCCATATTAGTTGCTGCTAAAAATCAAAATATTCGCGTAACAGAAAGCCCATCAACGGGCTCCGACACGAAAAGCAGTGCAAAGTTACGATTTTTTGGATGAATAGTGAGAAATGGATGATGAAGAAACTAGACATTCAGAGTTTGAATTATCAAACCCTACCCCCTATCGGGTACTCCCCTTGATCTCAAGGGGAGATAAATCTGCTATTTTAGCAATAGATTGTTATATAGAGCTAAACCTCGCAGGCAGTGTTGTCCCCTTTGGATAAAGGGGACGAGCGCAGCGGAGGGGTTAGATATGATTCATTCTTTAACTCAACTCTACTAGTCTTCTTAAATGGGAGGAATGGATGCAAAATGAGAAAATTCCATCCATTTTGTAATGTTATTGCCCCATTTAGGGGAATCGAAGATCAGCGAAGCTAATGGGGGTCAATGTGTGCATTCTCACTTTCACAAATCGTCATATAATTCGTATCTTTGTACATCAACAAAAACAGCAAGCCCGACTATGGAAAATCATCCTGAACAGTTTGACGACATTTGCCCGCTGCACAGCAACCAGGTGCCCGAAGCGGTAAAAAGTTTACTTTCAGAACCCAACTTTGTAGGAGTTTTACAATATCTGTTTCCCCAGATTCCGCTCGAAAAGGTTATTGCGCTTTTTCAAAGCGTCCAAACCGTAGACGATTTTCAGCGTAAGATCGACTATCCGTTTCTGAAGCAACTCGAAGCGAAGACAAGCAAAGGAATCAATCTGGAAGGAGCCGAAAAACTCGACAGATCGATCAATCATCTCTTTATCTCGAACCACCGGGATATCGTGCTCGACTCGGCTTTTCTGTGTGTCGAACTGATCGATGCCGGCTTCGATACCGTCGAAATTGCTATCGGCGACAACCTGCTTATTTACCCGTGGATCGA
>JAUZOL010000273.1 GCA_030706455.1 Bacteroidota bacterium | reverse complement strand
TCGCGGCGCCGGCCATTTTCCCGATGGCGACATGTTGCCCATAGGACAGATAGAATTCAATCGCCCTACTCATTTTACTAAAGAGGAACAATATACGTTGATGAGCCTTTGGGCTATCGGTCGTTCGCCGTTGATTTTTGGTGGCGACATGACTAAGATCGACGCCTTTACCAAAGAAATGCTGACGAACCCCGAAATGTTGAAAGTGAATCAACACAGCAAAAACAACCGTCAGGTATATCGCGATAAGAATCTGATAGTTTGGACTGCTGATGTGCCGGGGAGTAAAGATAAATACGTGGCGCTCTTCAATGTCCAAAGCAAAGGCGACAACATCGATTTTGCTAATGCCGATTATGCCAGTCCTGTAATCGCAGGCAATGGACGTTCTCAAAAAGTGGAAGTGTCGGTAAAAGACGGCAAACGACTGGTGCTTTTTGTGAAGGACGGTGGCAATGGTAACGATTGGGATCATGTGGCCTGGGTCGATCCTGTACTTCACGGTCCGAAAGGCGATCTGAAACTGACCGATTTGAAGTGGATCAGTGCAACTGCCGGTTGGGGAGCCGCTCAGGTAAATAAGGCTTGCGATGGTAAACTGTTGCAGGTGAATGGTCAAGCCGTGAATGGTATTGGCACTCATGCAGAATCAACAATTATTTACGACTTGCCGGAAGGGTATGATACTTTCTCTGCAACAGGATATGTAACTCAGGAAACGGGCTCGGTTGTTTTTGGAGCACTTGTGGATAAAGGCAAAATGGATCTTCCGGAAAAAGCTGATGTGAAGGTTAATTTCCAATCCATTGGTATCAAAGGAAAAGCGAGAGTGTGTGACCTTTGGGCTCATAAGGATCTGGGCACTTTTAGAGGATCATTCAGCCGGGAGTTGAAGCAACACGGAGCCGGACTTTACCGAATCACGCCCGTTCAATAAACGACCAAAGGTTCTGTTATTCAGTGTAATATTTCTTTTTGATACAAAAACATACTTGAAACATGATAGGTAACTTAAAATTTGCAACATTTTTTTTGTTTGTGATGGCCTCGATGCTGTCAGGTGTGGAGCCTCTTTCCGCCCAAACCGTCTGGCTCGACCAGTTAGATCTCAGTGCAGCTACGCAGGGTTACGGCGTTCCAGGGAAGAACAAATCGTTGGATGGCAAAACGATGACGATTGCCGGAAAAACATTCGAACGTGGTTTTTCAACCCATTCGGTGAGTTCGTTGTTGGTTTTGCTTGAAGGCAAGGCGGTCAATTTTACTGCTCAGGTAGGGATCGACGATGAGGTTGCCGGTCACGATCCGGCGGTTGAATTTCAACTCTTTGGCGACGGCAAAAAAATATGGGCAAGTGGTCTGATGAAATTGGGAGATGCAGCAAAGGCTTGTTCTGTACTACTTACAGGCATAAATAAGCTCGAATTGGTGGTAACCGATGGCGGCAACGGCAATTATTACGACCATGCCGATTGGGCAGATGCTAAATTTGAGGCAAAAGGTGTTGCTACTTTCAAAACCTACAATCCGGTAAGTAGCGTTCCGTATATACTGACCCCAAAAGCTTCGGACAAACCCCGTATTAATAGTGCCGCAGTTTTCGGTGTACGTCCGGGTTCTCCTTTCCAGTATTTTGTTGCCGCAACCGGTGACCGTCCGATGACGTTCTCTGCAAAAGGCCTGCCCGAAGGTCTGAAACTGGATCCCAAAACCGGTATTATCACCGGCTCGCTTTCCAAAGCGGGAACATACGAGGTGGTCCTTAGCGCTAAAAATGCAAAGGGGAAAGCGGACAAAAAACTCCGTATTGTTTGTGGCGACCGTATTGCACTGACTCCGCCAATGGGGTGGAACAGTTGGAACTGTTTTGCAGGCGAAGTCTCGGCCGATAAGGTGAAACGGGCTGCCGATGCGATGGTAAAAAGCGGTCTTATCAATCACGGTTGGACATACATTAATATTGATGACTTCTGGCAGAATCACCGCGATTCGAAAGATCAATCGTTGCGGGGTAAATTCCGTGACGAAGCCGGATATATTATTCCCAACGCCCGCTTTGGCGACATGAAACCGCTGGCCGATTATGTTCATGGCCTTGGTCTGAAAATCGGTTTGTATTCCAGTCCCGGTCCGTGGACCTGCGGAGGTTGCGCCGGAAGCTATGGTTACGAAAAACAGGATGCCGAAAGCTATGCAAAATGGGGTTTCGACTATCTGAAATACGACTGGTGCAGCTATGGTAACGTAATCGACGGATTGCCTGAAAACGACCCGAATAAAGTATCTTCCTTGTCGTACAAAGGCGGAAATGAATTGAATACCGCCATTAAGCCGTATAAAATGATGGGCGAATTTCTTCGTCAGCAGCCCCGCGATATTGTGTACAGCTTGTGCCAATACGGCATGTCGGATGTGTGGAAATGGGGCGATTCGGTGAGTGGCAACTGCTGGCGTACCACCAACGATATTACCGACACATGGGAAAGCGTGAAAAGCATTGCGCTCGACCAGGACAAATCTGCCGCATGGGCAAAACCGGGCAACTGGAACGACCCTGATATGTTGGTAGTGGGTACTGTCGGTTGGGGAAATCCGCATAAAAGCAAACTGAAACCTGATGAACAATACCTCCACATTAGCCTTTGGAGCCTTTTCTCGTCACCACTTCTTATTGGTTGTGATATGGAAAAACTGGACGATTTTACCTATAGTTTGCTGACGAATGATGAGGTGATTGAAGTAAATCAGGATCCGTTGGGGAAAGAGGCTGTCTGTGCTCAGACGATGGGCGATGTTCGCGTTTACGTGAAAGAACTCGAAGATGGTAGCAAAGCGGTTGGTTTTTGCAATTTCGGTCTTGAGATAGCCCAGCTTTCATATAAAGATTTTGCAAAACTCGGAATATCCGGTAAGCAGGTTGTGCGTGATTTGTGGAGACAAAAGAATGTATCCGTAATCAACGCCACGAACGGACAACTTTCTCTGAAAGTGCCTGTGCATGGGGTGGTATTTTATAAGTTTACCCCCGCAAAATAATCCGATTCTACGATAACAGTACTAAAATAAATCGAATTCCGGTATGAACAGACTTTTGAGAAAAACTGTTTTAGCATCATTGCTTTTTTCCTGTTTTTTAGCGGCATCCACCAATGCCTTTGCTCAAACAAAACTATATCCCAACGAATTCCCTTTGCGGGATGTGACCTTACTTGACGGTCCGTTCAAACACGCCCGCGATTTGAATATTCAGGTCCTGCTGAAATATGATGTTGACCGTCTGTTGGCAGGTTATCGCAAAGAGGCCGGATTGCCGGCAAAAGCAAAGAGTTATGTCAACTGGGACGGCCTAGACGGACATGTGGGCGGCCACTACCTGTCGGCGTTGGCAATCAACTATG
Source organism: Bacteroidota bacterium (assembly GCA_030706455.1). Taxonomy (GTDB): domain Bacteria; phylum Bacteroidota; class Bacteroidia; order Bacteroidales; family Paludibacteraceae; genus Microbacter. The sequence continues at coordinate 112 of JAUZOL010000273.1, read as the reverse complement.
CTGCAACGGGCAATGCCGAATGCAAAAAACGGATGGATTACATGCTTGCTGAACTGAAAGCCTGTCAGGATGCGAATGCCGCTAAAAATAGCGACTGGGGCAAAGGGTACGT
>JAUZOL010000272.1 GCA_030706455.1 Bacteroidota bacterium | reverse complement strand
TTTCGCTGGTAGCCCCCACAATCATCTGTGTGCTCTGCCCGGCCGGAGCAAAACGGGGTGCCGAACGAAATTTTCGCCGATCCTCCTTGCTTTCCAGCATTCCCTGCTGAATAAACGACATCGGCTTGTAAACACTGGCGTGATCCTTTTCAGGCGCAAGCAATTTCAGGTTCTGCTCCGTCGGGATCTCTATATTGACGCTAAGACGGTCGGCATACAATCCGGCCTCGTGCACCAACTGTTCACTCGCACCAGGAATGCTTTTCATGTGAATATAACCATTGAAACGGTGCACCGTCCGCAGGTCTTTAATTGCCCGAACCAGACGTTCCATGGTATAATCAGGATTGCGCACCACCCCCGAACTAAGAAACAATCCTTCGATATAGTTACGGCGATAAAACTCAATAGTCAGCTCCACCAGTTCCGACACGCTGAAAGTAGCCCGTTGGAGGTCGTTGCTCCGTCGGTTGATACAGTAAGCGCAATCGTAGATACAATGATTAGTGAGCATAATCTTGAGCAGCGACACGCATCGACCATCTTCTGTGAACGAATGGCAAATACCCCACCCCTGCGCGTTTCCTATTCCGCCGGGAATATTCTTACGCGTAGTACCGCTGGAGGCACACGACACGTCGTACTTTGCCGATTCTGCCAGCACTTTCAGTTTTTCGAGGATTGCTTCGTTCATTACATACAAAGTAAGCCATTTTGAAGAAAATCTCCACCACCGGATTTCTTAAAAAAACGGGATTGTTGAAAAATCGTTGATGAACAATCTTACCATAAATCGCCTTCCTCAAAACACAACAAGGATAATGACATTAAAAGTTCACCCCAAAAGCTTTTATCAAACTTTCGGGGTGAACTTTAAGAAACAAGAAGATATTAATCTACTATCGTTTATTCAATCACATCTTAATTCGTTCTATTTTTAGTGAATCCAGATTGCGGGTACCAAGATGCAACGCTTCTGCTTTTGCAATGTGCCCTACTGCATTGATGTCCATCTTCTCTACCTGATTAAAAAACTTAATGGAGGCTGTATCGGCAGCAACGATATTAGGAGAGACAATCAATGATTTAAGCACGTAAGTATCCGATTCATTCCTTCCCTGCGGTCCGTTTTTGTACAACACCCGATAAGCATCCACTATATTGAGAGCTGGACGCTTGGAAAAAGTACATATGTCGGCTATACATTGTTGCAGGTCTGAACTATGAAAGAAGCCTCTATCCCAAACAATACCCATATAATTTTTCATTGATATGGACATCTTGGCGCCACCATGATTTTTAAGAATAGGCATATTAAACCAGACGTCACATTCGAGCAAAGCCTTATGGATCATTGCCTCTTTAAGCCGAACACCATGAGGAAGAGCAACTTTCTGGTAGTGGCTTCCGTCATTTCCCGGCAACATTTCACCTCCGGCACTTTCAACTGCGGCTTTTATCCCGCTGTTTCGGTAACAGTTATCCCATTGTTGACAGGTATGATCGAAAACCTGCACCTTTTTTGCTCCGGCAGCAAGGCATTTCTTTACCAAAGCTTTTACGAGCTCCGGATTCGTATTTGCTGCCAGATTGGGCGATTTATCCCATCCGATATTCGGTTTAATAACAACAGTCTGACCCTTCTTCACAAATGCCTGAATACCTCCGAATTTAGCAAGTGCCTTATCAAGCATGGCTGCAGGCTCACCACCCATCACCGCAACGAGATCGGGTGTGGAAGTTACTCTGACTTTATTGTTTTGAAGGGCAGCTTCCAGCTTATCGAACCGTAAAGTCGAGGCTACACCGGTAATGGCTGCAGACAAAAGAAAATCACGACGTTTCATAGGCACATAGAATTATTGGGTTGTTACATTTTTATTAGACGGCATTAATAGTCTAAAGGTTTAATCGAAGACTACCGTGCGGTTTTGATAAGTCAGAATTTTTCGATCAATATGCTTTTCAACAGCACGGGAAAGAACGATTTTTTCCAAATCCCTGCCCTTTCGAACCATGCTTTCAATTGTATCCTTATGGGTCACTCTCACCACATCCTGACCAATAATGGGACCGGCATCCAAATCACTGGTCACGTAGTGGCTTGTTGCCCCTATGATTTTCACCCCGCGTTCATGTGCTGCATGATATGGTTTCGCTCCAGCAAATGCAGGAAGGAATGAGTGATGAATATTGATAATACGGTTCGGATAGCTGTCAATCAGTTGTGGCGACAATACCTGCATATAGCGCGCCAGAACGACGAAATTAATGTTGTATTGCTTCAGCAACTCCAGCTCCTTGGCTTCCTGTTCAGCTTTATTTTCTTTATTGATAGGAAAAACAAAATAGTCTATTCCAAATTGATCGGCTACCGGCTTCAGGTCGGGGTGATTGCTAATTATCAAAGGAAGTTCTACATTCCATTCCCCGGCATGGTAGCGTCCCAAAAGATCAAACAGACAGTGCGACATCTTAGATACAAAGATAGCCATACGGGGCTTTGAATCCGAAAAATAAAGACGGAAATTCATACTGTAGCGTTTGGCCAGCAGTGTATCAATATAATCTTCAATTTCATTTCTCGGAATTATAAAATTATCAAGAGCCCATTCAACTCTCATGAAGAATATATGATCTTCTCTGTTTACATATTGGTCAAGATAAAGAATATTCCCTTTCTGCTGATTGATAAAATCGGTAACAGCAGCAAGAATTCCCGGCCGGTCGGGGCAGTGAATAAGCAATACTGCGGTATTGTCGTTTGCCATAATATGAGCCTGTTTATATTTTTAATTGTATTTTTATCGTGCGTATGGGTAAGACGTTAAAGAATCCACGGAAACCGGAAACAGGTTTCATTGTAAAGAAAGTAGTCTGCATTTCCATTAACGGCCAGAGTTTTTACCATGGCTGCTCCGTTTTCAAGCAAAAGACGTTTTGCAAATTCGACAGTTTTCCCCGTCTTTATCCTGTCTTCCACTAACAAAACACGCTTATTTTTCACATCAAAATCGATAGGATGGAGTAACACCGGATCCGGATGTACAGGAATATGGTTTGAATCGCGTAGGTTTATCTTTAGCAGAAACAACTCCAATCCCAGTTTTTGTCTGATTAATTCAGCGGGAATAGTTCCGCCATTAGCGATAGCAATTACCAAATCGAATTGCTCATTGAATTCAATTGTCCTGACTCGTTCCTGTATTTCGTTGAAATCTTTTTCCATAAAAACTAAAAGCGGGAACAAAAGTAACTATTTTTTTTGAGTAAGTAAACAAATGAAAGGAAAACAGCGGCTTTGATTCTATTTTATAACAAAACACACCAACTTTGATTATCCTGTTTGTAAATAACATCAGGACTAAAGAGGTCTACAAACGCAAAAACGCTTCACATCGTAAGATGCGAAGCGTTTTGTAAAAGTGGCGGCTACCTACTCTCCCACATTGTGTGCAGTACCATCGGCGTAGTTGGGCTTAACTTCTCTGTTCGGAATGGGAAGAGGTGGAACCCCAG
>JAUZOL010000271.1 GCA_030706455.1 Bacteroidota bacterium | reverse complement strand
GGCATCAAAAGTTGTAAAGCCAAAGGGAAACGCATTTGTACCTGGGAAATTGCATCCGTTAATGAGTTGGAGCCAACCCGTTATCCTGAACCGGTTGAGACCGAGGAAAGTGAATGGGAAGAAAATGGAACAGAAGACATAGGTTCGCAAGACGGGATGGCAGATGAAAGTGAAGAAGCCCAAGCACCGCCAGCTCGTTTAATGCCAGCAGAATCGGTATTACCGGAAAATGCTACGGGAAGCGATGATGAAGAACCGCCACTAATAGACGAAGTGACTGGGCAGACGGCATTATTTTAAGGGTACTCCTATTAACAAATAAAATTTATGCTCATGCAAAAACGTACTAAAATAATTGGGGTATTTTTATTTATCTTGTTGTTTATAAGTGCGATACTTCTTTGGACTCTTTTGCCTTCCGGTCCTCGTGATATTGAGAAGATACAAAAGAGTGGGGAGATCCGCATTGCAGTACGGATGAACCAGATTGATTGCATGATGCGTGGTGATACGATGGCCGGCTTTCAGTATGAATTGGCCAAAATGTTTGTTGATAGTTGTTTGAAGGTTAAAATCAAGTGGGTACGTGTGCCGGATGTCGCTGAAGCCATTCTATTGATGGAAAAAGGGAAAGTGGATTTGATCGCGCAGAATATTCCGAGGACAACGGATGTGTTGCAACATATCTCGATTTCTACGCCCATTTTATTGTCTAAATCGGTACTGGTGCAGCGAAAATCCTCGGGAGATGAAGATACTATTTATGTAAAGAACCAGTTGGATTTGGGTAAAAAACAACTTTGTATTGTGCGTGGTTCTTCATATGCACAGCGAATACGACATTTGGCAGAAGAGATCAGTGACACTATTTACGTGAGTGAGCTGAAAGTGCATGACGCAGAGGAACTTATTCTTCTAATTGCCAAAGGTAGTATTCGCTACGGTGTTTGTGATGAAAAGATTGCAAATTATTTTGTGAAACGCTTCCCGGGTATTGATACGAATGTTGAAATCGGATTCCCGCAGTTGCAGGGGTGGGGGCTTAACAAACGAACACCTGAGTTGACCAAATCGGTGAACCGTTGGTTGGAGCATTTCACAAAGTCGGATAAGTTTAATGTTGTGTATGCAAAATATTACAATTAACGACTTGCTTTTACCTTTTCAATAGCTGCTTTGCAGGCAGATACAGCCCACTCAAATTGTTGATCGGGGGTAAGGTCGCTATTGTCAAGTACTACCGAATCTTCTGCCTGACGTAAAGGGCTTTCTGTTCGATTTGAATCTCTTTCGTCCCTTTCGATTACATTTGCAAGCACATCATCATAATCAACATCCAGGCCTTTATTTAATAGCTCTTTATAACGTCTTTCTGCTCTTATCTCCGGTTTCGCGGTAACGAATATTTTTAATTCTGCATCGGGGAAAACTACAGTGCCAATATCGCGGCCATCCATCACAACTCCTTTGTTTTTACCCATTTGCTGTTGTAAATAGACCATTGTTTGGCGCACGAATTTTATAGTGCTGACTTTACTTGCGGCACTTGCGGCTTCTAAAGAACGGATCTCATTTTCTACATTAACGTTATTCATGTAGGTGTCTGCACCTCCCATAGAATTGGGTCTAAACTCAATTATAAGTGCTTTTATGCTCGATTTTAGGGCTGGTTCATCTACTACACCATCTTTTATTAGTCCGTTTTGTAGGCAATAAAGTGCGACAGCTCTGTACATCGCTCCGCTATCAATGTAAGTATAACCGATTTTCTTTGCTAACCCTTTGGCAATAGTACTTTTACCGCACGAAGAATGTCCGTCGATGGCAATGTTTATTTTTATGTTATCAGACATAGTATTTGTGTTTGTGATCGTTATAAACCGAATTGATTAAGTGAAGTGGTAAGTGAAAAATTATAAGATAAAGCTCCGATTTGATATTGAGCAACGCTAAAACCAGCTTGAAATTTCGATATTTTCATGCCAAATCCGCCAGCAAAGCCCGACATTGAGCGAACATTATTGATTGACATCTCTGCCGCTCTGCGAAAATTATAGGAGACTGTAAGATAAAAGTTGTTCGATGGAAGGAAATCAACTCCTAATATTAAATGCCTTAAAAGCATACCGGTAAAGTTGCTTTTTGCATTTTCAACAGCATAGAGCGATGTGTTCAGTTTTGAATAATAAAGATCCCATTTTTGAAGGTTTGTGGCTGTAATTGAGATTCTTAAAGGTGCATGTGCAAAACGTTTTGAGGCTCCCATCATAATCTCGAAAGGTAAACGTTCGTGGTGTTGCGCACCATCCGAAGAATAATAGCTTTTCAATTCAGTACCTATGTTTTTAATGACAAGGCCACCACTCCAAAGACTTTCTTCATTATTGTAATTAATTCCGATGTCAGTGGCAATGCCAAAGCTGGAATAGCTTTCGTACGAAGAGTATATAGGTTTGACAATTGCTCCCAAAGTCCACTTTTCAGTTAGTTTTTGTGCATACATCAAATTGAGTGCGTAATCACTTGCGGAAAAAGTACCTAGTTGCATATTTTCTTCCGTGACCTCCTGAAACTGTCCGTAATTTACAAATTGTATTCCGGCAGCAATATAGCTGTTGTCATTCAAAGCAATGCCGTAAATCACAGAGCCAATGTGTATTCCGGCTGGATAGGCGGTATAGTTTAATCCAATACATTGGTCAGTTTCTTGCGTTAGTAATGCCGGGTTGGAAAAGCTTAAGTTGATATCGTTATCTCTGATGGATACATTACTTCCTCCCATAGCCGCAAGTCGGGAAGAAGCCGGTAAATTCAGAAATGAATATACAGCCCCGCCAGCTTGTGCATATGCCATCAATGCCAAACAAAACATTGTAAAAGAAGATAATATGCGGTTTGAGCTGGTCATAACTTAAGTGAGACTGTGTTCTGAAGTGGCAGTCTAAATTTACACGTTTTAGCCAAGAAAGCTTCGGTTAAATTCTTCCCGTAATAATTGTTTTATCTTTTCCAAAGAATAAGGTGATCCGAGTTCTTTCTGGATGGACGTCACGCCTTTGTCAACAAAACCACAGGGATTGATGTATGAGAAATAGTTCAGGTCAGTGTTTACATTCAACGCAAATCCGTGCATGGTTACAAAATGACTGCTTCTCACACCAATAGCACAAATTTTACGACATTTATCCGGGTAAGCCGTATCTAGCCACACTCCTGTTGCACCTTCAAGTCTTTCAGATTGTATTCCAATTCGCTTCAAAGTGGAAATGACAGCTTCTTCCATGTTGAAGATGTACTGTTTAAGCCCCATATCAAAATTTGCGAGGTCAAAGATAGGGTACCCCACTATTTGTCCCGGGCCGTGATAGGTAATATCTCCTCCTCGATTAGTTTCAACATATTGGGCATGCACGGAGCGCAGTTGTAAGTTGCCAATCAACAGGTTGTTGGCTGATCCGTTTTTGCCAAGAGTGAAAACATGTGGGTGTTCGCACAAGATAAGGTAATTCGAAGTCGTTGCATTTTGTAGCTTCTGTTGAATAGTCTGCTGAAACAGCGCTTCTTGTTTCTGCCAGGCTTCGTTGTAT
>JAUZOL010000270.1 GCA_030706455.1 Bacteroidota bacterium | reverse complement strand
TTCAATACGACCATCACTTGCGGATGCTGTGCGTCAATCCCGGAGCTGCAGGGCGTTACGGATTTCATACGGTACAAACACTGCTGCGGTTTTCTATTGACGAACGTAACATCAACGATATGGAAGTAATAGAGTTAGCCCGACCCACGTTAAGAAAAAGTTAAATCGCAAGAAATCCGGGCTCTTTTTTGACAATCGACCATTTTCAACTACCTTTGCACTATCAAATCGAAAGACAATCACCGGACCGGATGCCATTTAACCATCTGATCTGATAACATTAACAAATACCGCTATTTATGACTCAATCGAATATTTCTTTACACAAAAGACTGACCATCGCACTGGTGGCTCACGACCGTCGCAAAGTCGACATGGTGGAATGGGCAAACTTCAATGCTGAGATGTTATCCAAGCATAAGATTATTTGTACCGGCACCACCGGCGGACTTATCAAGGATGCTTTCGACAAAAAAGGAATTGAAGCCGACATCACCTGCGTAAATTCAGGTCCGATGGGTGGCGATGCCGAAATTGCAGCATTAGTAGCTCAAAAGAAGATCAATCTGGCCGTTTTCCTTATCGACGACCTTAACGCACAACCCCACGAAGCCGACATCCAGATGTTGCTTCGTCAGTGCCGTATTCACAACGTGCCCATTGCGTGCAACCGCTATAGCGCCGATTTAATGATTACCAGTTCTTTGTGGGACAACGAAGAGTATCAACCCAAAGAACCGAAGTATGTCTACTTCCACCGTGAAGAGCAACAATAACGAATCAATTTTATTTTTCTAACACTAATAAACTTCCGTTTTCCTTCGACAAGAAAAATGGAACCTGTAGAACTATGCAACTAAATCTCGCAATTCTCCCCGGTGATGGAATCGGACCCGAAATCGTAGAAGTAGCGTTGAACGTTACTAAAGCCGTAGCTGAAAAATTCGGTCATACGCTCTCTTATGAATACGCTTTGGTAGGTGCATGCGCTATCGATAAAACCGGCGCTCCTTACCCTGACGAAACCCATGCTCTGTGTATGAAATCGGATGCTGTTCTCTTCGGTGCCATCGGTGATCCGAAATATGACAACAACCCTTCTGCAAAAGTTCGTCCCGAACAGGGCTTGCTCAAAATGCGCAAGAATCTGGGTCTGTATGCTAATATTCGTCCGGTTTCTACTTTTGCTTCGCTGCTTCACAAATCGCCGCTGCGTGCCGATTTGGTGGATGGTGCCGACTTTATGTGTATTCGCGAACTCACAGGCGGTATGTACTTCGGTCGTCCGCAAGGCAGAAGCGAAGACGGAAACACAGCCTATGATACCTGCGTTTATACCCGCGAAGAGGTGGAACGCATTCTGCATCTTGCATATAAATTTGCAGGCCAACGCCGCAAGAAAGTGACGGTGGTAGACAAAGCTAACGTCATCGCAACATCGCGTTTATGGAGACAGATTGCTCAGGAAATTGCTCCACAATATCCCGACATCGAAACCGAATATATGTTCGTGGATAACGCTGCCATGCGTATTATCCAGTGGCCAAAGAGCTTTGACGTATTGGTAACCGAAAACCTTTTCGGCGATATCCTTACCGACGAAGCTTCCGTTATCACTGGTTCTTTGGGCATGTTACCTTCAGCTTCTATCGGTATTCACACCTCGGTGTTTGAACCTATTCACGGTTCTTACCCGCAGGCAGCTGGCAAAAACATCGCCAATCCTTTGGCTACTGTACTCTCGGCAGCATTGATGTTCGAATATGCTTTCAACCTGATGGAAGAAGGTTCTCTGATTCGCCAGGCGGTGAATGCTTCACTCGAAGCCGGCTTCGTTACCGAAGATATTTGCAGCAATGGCCAACCCCACACAACGACAGAAGTGGGCGAATGGTTAGTGAAGTACATTCAAGGCTAAGCTATTGCATTACAAAATACGCTGTTTATTAAAGAGCGGTTTGAACGGACATTCTTCCTTTCAGACCGTTCCTTTTCATCTTCTGATTGCAGGAACCTGTTTGTGGATATGCAACGGAATGGAAGCTAAAGCGCAAAACGTTATTGACACGGTCAAGCCTTTGCACATTAGTACAGACCTAAAGAAGATGATCCGTTTTTCGGGGTATGTGCCGCCCCGTCGCTCCGGTCTGATTATCAGCGACAGCATCAAATTCAATGGAATTCAGACGGTGAAGCAACTCACCATCAATCAATTCATGAAAATGACGCAAGCTGAAGAGGACAAATACAAAAAGTTAATGGAAGCCATTTACAAGCCCCTGCTTGAAGAGCAGCGACGCATCATTGAAAGCGGAGTAGGCAAAGGCACATTTCACTATAATGCAAAAGTTGGATATCAGGATCCCATGAAAATGCCAACCGAGCTACTGAACGAAAATACGCACACAGAAGATAAATACCAGTCGTGGCAAGCAAAAGAGGCCGAAGTCATGAAAAAGTACGAGAGGCCCCAAGACAAAGGCAACGACAAAAAATAGTGTCGCATTAGTTGCGCACAACAATTAATCTAAAGCAAATCTGTTTACCATAACCAACACACTGTCATTACAATCACATTTGTAATGTTTTTTCGACATGATTGAAAAATTTCTTACCAAAACCGAATTCGAATCACTTGATGATTTCAGGCAGAACTTTCAGGTAGTGGTTCCTGAGAATTTTAATTTTGCCTACGATGTTGTTGATGAATGGGCGCGCATTGCTCCCGACAAAAGAGCACTTTGCTGGACAAACGACCACGGCAAGCATATTGATTTTTCGTTTGCGGAAATGAAGCAATATAGCGATGCTACTGCCGCCTACTTTCAACAGCTGGGCATTGGCAAAGGCGATATGGTGATGCTGATTCTGAAACGGCGGTACGAATTTTGGTTTTCCATTTTAGCATTACACAAACTGGGAGCCGTCTGCATACCCGCCACTCACCTTCTCACTCCAAAAGACATCGTTTACCGTTGTAATGCAGCAAGTATCAAAATGATTGTTGCTGTGGGCGAAGAAGAAGTAATAAAACACGTCAACGGAGCACTGAAAGACTCTCCCACCATTACACAATTAGTTTCCGTGGGTCCCGATCTGCCAGAAGGGTGGAACGACTTCCACGAAGGTATCCGTAACGCTGCTCCGTTTGTACAACCTGCCCAAAAGAACGAAAACGACGACATCTCATTGCTCTACTTTACATCGGGCACAACGGGCAATCCCAAAATGGTGATCCACGACTTCACCTATCCATTGGGACATATCGTAACTGCCTCATACTGGCACAATATCAATCAGGACAGTTTGCACTTAACGGTTGCAGACACCGGTTGGGGAAAGGCCGTATGGGGAAAACTCTACGGGCAATGGATTGCCGGCGCAGCTATTTTTGTGTACGATCATGAAAAATTCACACCAGCCGACGTGCTTCACATGATCGAGAAATACAAAGTAACATCTTTCTGTGCACCTCCAACGGTGTTCCGTTTCCTGATCCGCGAAGATTTAAAAAGTTACGATCTTTCATCTCTGAAATATTGCACTATTGCAGGCGAGCCGCTTAATCCGGCTGTATATGAAGCGTTTTACAAAATAACGGGCAT
>JAUZOL010000027.1 GCA_030706455.1 Bacteroidota bacterium | reverse complement strand
GCATTGACAAATATATAATCATTCCGTTGTCCGTTTTTTGCATGTTTCAGCTGAAAATAGTCGTTGGCTTTGTTAGCTGCTCTCAGAAATCGTTCGTACGATACAGGCTTTAGCAGATAATCAAGTACGTCGAGCTCAAAACTTTCAAGTGCATAACTTTTAAATGCGGATACGATCACAATCATTGGTCTTACCTGCAACTTTCGTAACATTTGCAGGCCGTTCAGAACCGGCATCTGAATATCGAGGAATGCCAGATCAACCGGATTCTTTTCCAGATAATGCAACGCGTCTACGCCATTTCTGAACGTCTCTTTCAACTCAAGAAAAGGAACCCTGCGGATATTGTCAATTAATAAATCGAGGGCGTATTTTTCGTCGTCAACGGCAATGCAACTAATCATAAGGCAATCGTCAATTGTATTTTATACCAACCGTTTTCAGCAAAATGGTTCAGCACGTGTGAGTCAGGGTAGAGCAGTTCCAACCTTCTGATGATGTTTTGTAACCCAATGCCGCTGTAGGGGCTTAAATTTTCCTGCAAGTCGTTTTTGTAACGATTGCTCACTTCCAGGGCAAGGGTTCTATCTGAACTTGTGAGCTTGATGTGGATCTCGGGCGAATCTATCAGTGCCGTTCCATGCTTGAATGCGTTTTCAACGATAGGAATGAGCAGCATTGGCTCAATTGTCTTGTCAGGAATCTCGCCTTCCGTATGGTAACTGATTTTTACAGAATCGTTGTACCGGGTTCTTTGTAGTTCGATGTAGTTGTTCAGGTGTTCAACTTCATCCATTAATGAGGTTTGTTTGTCTGTATTGTAAAGCATGTATCGCATCAGGTTCGACAGCTTCTCCACCGTGGGCTCAATCAGTTCCGGTCGTGTCCGGGCAAACGAATTGACCATGTTCAATACATTGAATAGAAAATGCGGGTTGATTTGATTGCGCAAAAAGGTGACTTCGTTTTCGAGCAACTCGCTTTGAAGCCTGAACTGATCCCTGATAATTCGCAATGACGTTCCTGCCAGAAAGAAAAAAATATACGGCGATAGTTCTCTGAAAATCATCATATTCAAACCATCGAACCGGTCATAAACACACCTTATTACAAAAATAACCGATACAATAGCAAGGTTGACAATGAAGAACAGATAGTATCGCCGTGTTTTGAATAATTTGAAGAAAACGAAATAATTCAGGTAAAAATATCCGATCTGTAACGCGATGGTTATCGCAATTATTTGCATGTCCGGATGTAATCCGGGGTGAAACGGAGGATGAAACGGTCTGTGTTGAGGCTTCGGTAAAATAGCAGGTATAGCAATAAATCCTATCCAAAAACAAATGTGGATTAGCACGTTGATCGCTTTGCCGTATTTTTTATTGAAGTTCATGCCTGTTCAATCCTGTTTTTGCGGCTTAATGAGCTGCATCCAGTTTCGTTTGAATCCATCCTTTTACGGGTTTCCCCATTTCGGCAAACATAGAACGTGCATTGCCGGAGCTTTGTCCCATTCCGCCGGGAGCACCCATTCCGCCACCAGGACCACCCATACCACCGCCGGGACCGCCCATTCCGCCACCAGGACCACCCATTCCGCCGCCAGGTCCGCCTATACCACCACCGGGGCCTCCCATTCCGCCGCCAGATTGCATACCCTGTGGTAAACTGAATTCAGATAGAAGACCTATGCTCAGGAATTCAGGAGACGAATTTTTGAGGTTGAAAACAGAATAAGGTAACTTGATGTTGTAACAGATTTTCTGGTTTGGAGTGATTGTCAGTTTAACCCATTCGATACCTACCGCACGGGAATCTCCGTCAATGTCGAAAGTGGCGCCTTTCAGATTTATCTGCTGTACCATTTTTGAAGGATCAGGACGCCTTGGACTTAGCTGGTTTTGCGTTCCCTGCTCCTGACCGGCATCTTGTAATTGAGGTCTGGTTTCTTCCTGATTCATACCTGTTTGTCCCATTTGTTGTCTTAGCGACATCATGGAGGGAAAAATAACAGCGTATTTGTCTTTTTCTTTTCCTGTAGGATCAACATAAACGGTCATTCCGTTAACCAGCAGCTTTTGTTGGGTTTGTTCATCAGCTGCAACCAATTGAATGTAAAAGCCGGTCGGATTATTGAATGCCCGTATGAGAACTTTCCCGTCGGCAAATGAAGAAAACATCGCTGAGCTATCGGGTGGGGTAACAGAGGCAAAATCGGCGCAATACTGACTCTGGGTAACCAGTTTGGCCTTTGCATAAACCGATACCGAAAGGCAACCGGCGAAAGCTATGCAGGCCAATGTTCGTAAATAGTGTGTCTTGTGCATATTATTTTGAGTTAGTTGTGTTTTGTTGAATTACATCGGACGTGGAGCCCCCGGATTCCCACCATTGAAATTGCCTAATGTATAGGTGAATGTCAGCATGTAATACCGACCCACCGTATTGCTTTGATGTGTCAGCGTGTAGAGTGGCGTCGTACTGCGGCTGAAATTTGTATTCTGATTCAGTAAATCGTTGCAGGAAAAGCGAAGGTCTCCGGCATTTTTTTTCAGGAATTTTACTCCAAGCGAACAATTCAGCATGTTGGTAATTTCATTCTTGCTCCCTTGCTGAAAGTAGCCGGAAAACGAATAGCCCGATTGAAAAACTATGTGATTCAACGCAATCCAGGTTAGATTGGCTCCCGAACTAAGATTCCAGAAGTGAGTGTCGGTTTGTCCCGGAAGTGTATTATTCACCGAGCTGAAATTGGCTCTGGAATTAATCGAGAAATCAACGTTTTGACTGATATTGCTGCTCATAATCAAATTACCGCCCCATGAAAGCTGCCTGGAATAATTTTTCTGATTGTTGATGATGCTTGGAGTCCGGCTGGCGTTGGCGTTTAACATCAGGTGGAGGTTGGTTTTTATTGCGGTAAACGGGAATCCGTATCCTACCACTCCGTTCAGATTATAATATCCGCTCAGGTTCTGGTAAGTGGTTAGCTGTCCGCCTTTGGCTAGTGTCTGGTTGTATTTCGATAAAAGTGTGTCGGATTGAGCTATTAATGTATTGGATGCAATGAAGTTATTCGACAGGCTTCCGTTGATAAAAGCCATGAACACCGAGGCTGTGGATGTGTTAGGTGCAATCAGCCGGACGTTGAGGCTATGCTGGTATGTTTGAGCCAGATGTGAATTTCCTACGGTGAGCTGGGTCGGATTTGTTTTGTCCAATACTTCCTGAAGTTGTGCAATCGACGGTGCGCTTGCTGATGTTCGGTAATCCACCTGCAGATTTGTCGTTGAAGAAAAACTATAACGCAGCATCATCGATGGCAATAGATTGTTGTAGGTTTTTGAAGGAATGGCAAAAGCGTTGCTCAACTCGTTTTCACCCGTCAGTGTTCCATGTTGGTAGTTGAGGTTTGTGTTCAGGTTCATTTTACGGGTGTGATATAAGTAAGACATGCCACCCGAGTTTGTTTGATAGTTGCTTTTGTAAATGCTTGTCAACGATAGATCCTGATCGTCATATAAGCCGGTCTTGCTATTATAATTAAAGGCTTTTTGATTTGATTTCCCCGTTTGATAACCATACATATAGTTGAACATGATCATGCTTTTCCGGTTGATAGGTTCTGTATAGGACGCGTTTGCGGAAAAAGAATAACCGGTGGAATGGAGATTGGAATATTCACGTATCGTATCGATTGTGTTGGACGAGTAATAGTCTGTTATTGAGTTTAGATAGTTGTTGCCATTTTTAGTTTGCGATGTTGAGTTTACATCCAGAGACAATGTTCTGCCTTTGCGATCGAATTTATGACGAAAAAGAATCTGTCCGGAAATATTGGCTCCTTTTAACGATGGAGCGGTTGAGCTTGATACTGCGCTCAAAGGTTTCGATACAGAATCAGTGTGAGACAAAGTTCTGCTGGTTCCGTCGCTTTGTTGAAAAGATATGTTCGGCCTGATGAAGAGTGAGTTTCTGTCATCAATATCATAATCAAGTCTGAAATTGAACCTATGGTTGATGACATGCGCAGTTGTATTTTTGTTTTCGAGGTAGCTTTGTCCCTGTCTTGCCGTGTAATCGTACAGCGAACTTTGTGCTGAGGTGTTGTTCAACGAACTAAAGAAATAGTTGCCGTCGAGTTTGATTTTTTTGCTTAGCTGATCAGAATAGTTGAAGCCGATGGAGTTTATTTTGTTGATGCCATTTTGGGTATCGACGGAATAGTTGTTTACTCCGTCACTGCTTGAAGATCCTCCACCCATGGCCCCAATCTGAGCCCCCGGAGGGCCATTCGGATTACCTCCGCCGGCAAAGATATTGCCCATGGCGAAATTACGCTCGTTGGTGTTGTTGGATTGACCGATAATGGTAATGCGGCGGTCGTTTCTGAAAAGGCTGAGATTGCCACCGGCAGAATACAGATTGTCTGAACCGGCACCGGCATACAATCGCCCGAACTGGCTTTTGGTTACGCCGGTTTTGGTAACGATATTGATAGTTTTTAGCCTGTTGCCATCATCAAAGCCTGTGAAACGGGTTTGCTCGCTCTGACTGTCATAGACCTGAATCTCATTCACAATTGACGCCGGAAGATTTTTTAATGCGGCTGTAATATCATCTTTGAAGAATTCTTTTCCATCTACCAATACCTGTTTTACGTCTTCACCATGAGCTTGTAGCGTGCCATTCTGTACAACAATTCCGGGCATTTTTTGCACCAAATCCTGCACATTGGCATCAGGATTGGTTTTATAGGCACTCGCATTCATCACCGTAGTGTCTCCGCGTTGAGTTGCAAGTGGAACCGAGGCTTTAACAACTACTTCGCTAATGTCTTGTGTCTTTTCTTTCAGCGAAAGAGTTCCTACGCTTACACCCTCCCCGTCGAGTTTAATGTCTCTTTCATATGTTTGGTAGCCTACGAACGAAACCCTAAGCCGGTAGACTCCCGACAGCTTATAATGCAGATCGAATGTGCCGGTCGATGTGCTTATAGTGCTGGAGATGAGAGAACCAGTGCTGCCATAGAGTGCTATGCCGGCGTTGGGTATCGTTTGTCTGGAGTTGCCGTCAATTACCTTGCCCGTAATGTCTTGAGCAGAAATGGTAATCGCGGATAATAAGAAAATACCTATCAGCAATTTTTTGGTTTTGAAATTTGAGTAGTAATTTCTCATATGCTATTTTCCTCTTTTTGTTAGTTGAGCAATGTACTCTTTGCGCTCGATGCGAGTGAGTTGTTTATTCGTTATAAGTACGGTTCTGTTCTTTTCAACATAAGTAAATAGATTCCACTGAGTTTTCCACTCGTTAAACAATTTGGAGAGTGTGTTTTCTTCGAAAGCATAATAAGTGACGTCGATATTTTGAAGTTGCAGAGAATCGTAAACGAAGTGAATATCATAGTCGTCGCCTATTGCTTTCAAAACATTGTCGAGTGTGCCGTTATAATTCCATTCAAGCTTGGTCTTACCTATATTTTGCGATTGAGCGACTGTAAATGTTGTTATAAAGAGCAATGCCAATGTCCACTTCCGATAGTTCATCTGTTCCTTTTGTTTTTTGATGCAACAAAGGTATAAGCTCTCTTTTGTGGAGGAAAAAATAATAGACGAATGAGCCAATTGAGTAGACGAAAAAGCTATTTGACTGGAAATTTAGATATCTTATTACTTCTGTAAAGGATGTTTAAAAATTGCGTAATGTATTTTATTGTAATGTTTTATGTTGTTTTTGTACGGGTTATCTCCGCTTCAGTGTTTGGTGATTCGGTCAGCAACAACTCCGTTCGTTTCCCTATTTTTTCATTACATTTGCATTATATTTCATTAGCGGATTTGTGGCAGTATTTGAATAACAAAAAGAATAACTGCCATTGTGACTCCAGCTTTTAGAAATGAATTTGCAGCCGGATCTATTTAAATATTGAAACAATGAAGTACTCCCGAATTTTTTGTTTTGGAATATTCATGCTTTTGCTTGCTCTTACAGCATACTGTCAGGATCTGAATTATCCTGTGGTAGAAGAACATGGACAAAAATTTTACCTGTACACAGTAGATGCAAAAGAGGGTTTATATGCCGTCAGTCATAAGTTTAATGTGACACAGGCGGATATTTTAAATTGCAATCCGTCAATAGCTGAAGGACTGAAGGCCGGTCAGGTGATCAAAATTCCGCTATCTACCCAAACGCTGCCTACGGTAACCACAACAAGGCAACATACTGTGATAAAGAAACAAACCCTGTATTCGATTGCATATCAGTATGGTGTGACAGTAGAAGCCATTGTTGCAATGAATCCGGATGCTGCGAAAGGCATAAAAGAGGGTGATGTGTTGCAAATACCTCCTCCGCAGACAAAGAAAGCCAGTGAGGCTTATAAAGAGCCGGAAGAACCGGTGAAAAAGAGTGTCAAAGAGACTCCTGCAGTTGCAAAAGAAGAGAAGAAGCAGGTTATAGCAGCGCCAAAACAGGCTGTAACAAAAGACGGAGTTCGCCATCAGGTTGCTGCCGGTGAGACCTTTTATAGTCTGAGCAGGATGTATAAAGTGCCTGTTGAGGCTATTAAAAATGCCAATCCTACTGTTGAAGTTTTGAAAACCGGAGAAACAGTGATCATTCCTTCGGACACGGCTAAAGCTGTTGCAAAACCGATAGTGTCAGAACGTAAACCGCTTGTAAAACAAGAGCCTGTCCAAACAACATCCGTAAGTAAGAGCCTGGTAAAAGTGGCAGTGCTTTTGCCCTTCTCATTGGATGGAGCAAAAGATGATCCGACGATCGAAAAGTTTGTCGACTTTTACAGAGGAATGCTACTTGCACTGTCAGACCTGAAAGAGAAGGGTGTCTCGGTGGATATTCATACTTATGATATAGCCAAAACTGTGGCTGGTGTCACGAAAGTGCTTGAAAACGAAGAACTTTCTCATGTGGATTTGATTATAGGACCGGCTTATGCTGCACAAACCAAGCCTGTAGCAGATTTTGCTAAGCTGCATAAAATATATACCATCATTCCTTTCACACAGAAAGTAGATGGCATAGCAACTAATCCATACCTGTTTCAGTTTAATCCATCCATACATTCGCAGTATGTGCAAGCCGCATCGTTGTTTGTCAAGCAGTTCCGCAATTCTAATATCGTGATCGCTCAACCAGTGAACGGTAATAACAATGATGACGGAACTGTCTTTGCAGAAAACCTGATGTCGAAACTGAAACAAAACCACATAGCCTACCATACGGCAGTGTTGCAGGGCGGAAATCTGGAACCGATTAAGCCGTGGATTACAGAAGGCAAGCCTGCTATTGTGGTGCTTGCAACCTCCAATGCGGAAAAAGCAGCGCCATATTTGTCTGCTTTTGCAGGGTTAAACTCCGAAAGCAAACATGTCTCTTTGTACGGCTTTTTAGATTGGGAGCCGGAAACAAACGTTTATCCCAATCTGTATTATGCCTCTTTGTTTTATACTCATGATAAAGAGAGTCTGGCTGACTACAACCGAGAATACACCAAATGGTTTCATTTGAACCCTAACTCAGGCGAAGTCATACGGTTCGATCTGTTGGGTTACGACCTGTCTCTGTATTTTATATCGATGATGAGCAAATACGGGGTTCCCGGTTTTACTCAACATTTGTCCGCTCAGTTATCCGAAAATATCGAATCCAGGTTTGCCTTTAAACGAGTTGCTGCCGGAGGCGGTTTCCAGAATAACGAGTTGCATTTGCTTAACTATAAAAGTGGCAAGGGTGTGACTCTTATAAGTGAATGATTTTTATAATACAACCAATTAAGCGTGAAAATATTCAGAATTCAGATAGTCAATACCATTCAACGGTTTGCTGTAATTACATGTTTTGCAGGATTGTCAATCTTTTGCAAAGCTCAATCGTCCGACTTCAAACCCTATTTTAGTTTTGGTACTTCTCATGGGGTTAGTTTTTCTAATATCAATTTTTATCCGGCGGTTGTTCAGCAGCAACTTATGGGATATTATGGCGGCATTGCAGCCAACTATGTTTCGGAGAAAAGCTTCGGATTGCAGGTGGAGCTGAATTATTCTCAACGCGGATGGAAAGAGCAGGCCACAGCTGGTGCTTTTCAACGACGGCTGAATTATTTTGAAATGCCGGTGCTGACCCATTTTTATCTTGGAAATAAATTCAGGTGGATGCTCAATTTTGGGCCGAAGATTGGTTATCTGTTATCAGAAAGCTCTCAAAACGCAGTGGCATCTTCGTCTCATGAAGAGTACACCATGCCGATTGCCAATAAATTCGATTATGGATTTTGCGCGGGCACCGGATTCGAACTCTGTGTCGGTTCTACCAGTTACACGTTAGAAGGGCGATATTCTTTTGGACTGAGTGATATTTTTCCCAATTCAAAGAAAGATACCTTCGGAAATTCCGGTAATAAATTCGTGTCTATAACACTGGGGGTGTTTCTTCACTTTCCGGCTCGTCAACATTAAGAACGTAGCGTTTGTAGTATGATATAATCAGCGTGGTGAGCGGAAGTGCTATAATCATGCCGACTATTCCTAAAAGCGCTCCCCATACCGACAGCGAGAGCAAAATAAGAGCCGGTTTCAGGCCCGTCATTTTTCCCATTATTTTAGGAATCAGAAAAAGATCCTGCACTATCTGTACAATCGCTACCACAATGGCTAATTCTAAGAAAAGCATGGGGAAGCTTTGCCCGGTTTCCACAGACCGGATCCACATCAGAAAGGTAACCGGAATATACCCGAACCATTGCAGGTAAGGCACCATGTTGAGCAACCCGATAAACAGCCCCATAACAATTGCCAGTGGAAGCCCGATAATGGAAAAGCCTGCGGCACACATAATTCCTACCATCCCTGCCACAAAAGCCTGTCCTCGGAAGTAACGATTCATCCCCATCATCAGATCATCTACCAATCCTTCACAGAAAGGGCGATACTTGTGCGGAATTGCACTTCTCCATCCGGTAGTTATCTTTTCGTAATCGAGCAGGATAAAAATGACATACAATAAAATGACAAAGCCGATAAATAAGCTCAGAATAAATTGAAGCGTACCGGACAAAAAGCTCATAAAGTGGGGTTGAACCTTGCTTACAACTTCCTGGAATGAAGAACTGTTCATTAAGCTCTGCATCTCTTTATACGAAAAATGATCTACAATATATTGCTGCCATTCGGGCGGTAGAAACGAGAGCTGGAATTGATGCGTTTTAGGGTTTATAAGATATTGAGAGATAAGTTGACCAGCCCTTGAAACTTCAGATGAAACCGGGTCGATGAGAAGTAATACGCAGCCGAATGCTATTCCTATAAGCGTCACAAACGACACAAAAATTGCCAGCGAACGGTAGTGTAATTTAAGTTTGAACTGAAAAAAGTTCACCATCGGATTCATCATGTATGCGATGAGCCAGCCCAGCAGAAATGGGAGTAAAACGCTACTAAGATAATCGACCAGAAAATAGAGAGAAACCAATATGATGAGGCCGATTATTAATCGGACAACTCTGTCGAAGGTAAACGGACGGCTTACGTGTGCGGACATATATTGCAACTTAAAAATACGAAAATCGAAATTCGTTGCAAGTTATAGCTTTTCACAAAGCTTTCAAAATATTTTGTCGAAAATAACGCGAACAGTTTGTTATTGGTGGGCAAAAGGCATTCTTCAAAAATGCTTTCGCATAATTTTTGCTTAAAAATAACATTATGGGGCAATGAAAAATGCGTATATTTGCCTGATTTTTCATTGCCTGAAAGGGGCATTTTATTACAAGAGATCGTCGATAATCTATGATAACGATAAAAGAAGTAACTACTCGGAAGGAACTGAAGCAATTTATCATGTTCCCTTTCGAACTTTATAAAAACAATAAAAACTGGGTTCCACCTCTGATTATGGATGAGTGGAATACGCTGGATAGCAGGAAGAATCCGGCTTTTGATCATTGTGAAGCAACATATTTTTTAGCATATAAGGATAACAAAATCGTTGGAAGAATTGCAGCGATTATTAACCACAAGGCAAATGTACGTTGGGATGAAAAGCGAACCCGTTTTGGCTGGATAGCGTTTATTGATGATCCCGAAGTCTCGAAAGCATTGTTGGACGCTGCCGAAGCCTGGGGGGCTGCAAAAGGCATGCAGGGAATTCATGGGCCTTTGGGATTCTCCGATCTTGATCAGGAAGGAATGCAGGTGGAGGGATTTGATAATGAACCGAGTATAACTACGGCCTACAATTTTCCATATTTTCCTAAGCATCTTGAACACCTTGGTTTCAGAAAGTCGGTGGATTGGGTACAGTATAAATTTAATGCTGCACAGGAAATTCCTGATAAGGTGAAGCGTATCAACGAACTGATTATGCAAAAATATAAGGTGGAAGTGGTGATTCCCAAAAATAAAAAGGAAATCAAACGCTATGCACCTCAGTTTTTTGAAACGTTGAATGCTGCATTCAAAGACCTTTACGGATTTGCCGAATTGTCTGACCGTCAGATCGAGTTTTACATTAAAACTTATCTGGGATTTGCGAGACCGGAACTTTTATGTTTTCTGTTGGACGAAAGCAGTAATGTGGTGGGATTTGGAATTAGTTTCCCGTCGCTTTCCAAAGCATTTCAAAAAGCGAAAGGCCGAATTTTTCCTTTCGGTTTCTTCCACATACTGAAAGCGCTTAGAAAATATGATACCGTGGATTTGTATTTTAACGGTGTACATCCTGATTGGCAGAAAAAAGGCATTCATTCTCTTTACTATGTGGCGCTGAATGAGCAATACAGAAAACACAATGTCAAATATGCCATTTCAACCGGACAGCTCGAAACGAATATCAATGCAGTGGGAATCTGGGATAACTATGAAAAAGAACCATATTTCAGAACCCGTTGTTTTATTAAAGACTGACCGATAGTGATTTATAAATAATAACTTAAAGCCAAACTAAATTAAATTTTGTCTGACTGTCAATGAAACGCTATTTACCGATATACCCTATTGAAATAATTACATTTATCTGGATCATTTTTACCGGTCTTTTCATTTTGTTTTTTCCTTCATCGGTGCGAGAAACAACCTGGGTACATTTGTTGATGATGAGAGGAACCATTATGGCCGGATTTGTAGCCGTAATGTTGCTTCACAGGGTGAGCGGATGGCAGTTTCTTACCTATTTCAGGCAGTTGGCTCCTATCTTGCTTATTACTTATTGGTATCCGGAAACATATTATTATAATCAGCTGTTTTTTAAAGATATAGATAAGTTTTTGATAGCTGCTGATCAATGGGTATGCGGATGTCAGCCCAGTACTCTCTTTTCTGAATTATGGGCTCCTGCAGCATGGTTTAACGAATTGATGAATTTTGCATACATGTCTTTTTATCTGGCACTTGCTTTTGTTCATCTCTATTTTCTCAAGGTTAAAACGGAAAAAGCGTTCTTTGCTTCCTTTGTTTTACTGAGTTCATTCCTGTTGTTCTATATGTTTTATATATTTTTCCCTGCGGAAGGACCCCAGTTCTACATTTGCTCTCATCCGTCGGTTGCCATTCCGAATTACGGACCGATGCGTGGTTTGCTGATGTGGCTTCAGTCTGAAGGAGAACGTCCTACAGGGGCAATTCCCAGTTCGCATATAGGACTTATGGTGACATATATGATTTTATTTTGGTATCATGCCCGTAAATTGTTTTTTTGGATATTGCCATTTTCAATATTATTGGCTCTTTCAACTGTATATATAAAAGCGCATTACGTTATTGACGTGATAACAGGAGCTGCACTTGCATTTCCGTTTTACTTCTATAGCGTTTGGCTGTGGCACAGACTTAATCGTCATTTACAACCCTCGACTCGAGATTTATGAATGGATTTAACGAAGCCGAATGGTTAGCCAAGCTCAATAGTCCAAAGCACCGGAGTGCTGCTTTTGGACGAATTGTACAGGAGTATCAGCAGCCTATTTATTGGCATATCCGTAAAATGGTGTTGAACCATGACGATGCCAATGATGTGATGCAGACTACTTTTATGAAGGCGTGGAGTGCTCTCGATAGCTTCAGAGGGGAGTCTAAGATTTCGACCTGGTTATTTCGTATTGCCGTAAATGAAACCATTACGTTTTTGAATAGTCAAAGAAATAAGAACAGTTATTCTACGGACGATATTGAAAGTTCGATGGCGCAAAATCTGGAAGCAGATCCTTATTTTTCAGGAGATGAGGCGCAGTTGAAATTTCAGAAAGCTATTATGAAATTGCCCGATAAACAACGTTTGGTATTCAATATGAAATATTTTGATGATCTCAAATACGAAGAGATGGAAGAGATCTTAGGTACATCGGTAGGAGCATTGAAAGCTTCGTACCACCATGCCGTTAAAAAAATAGAGGCATATTTATTAAGCGAAATTTAAACTATTGCGAAGACGATTAGTCTAAATACAAAAAACTAAAGAAGATGAATATGAATTCCAACTTTGACAAAAGAAATCCATTCACAGTGCCTGATGGATATTTTGAGGATTTTGCTGCAAAGATGGCTTCGATGACCCAAACATCCATGCCAAGTTTGCCTTGGTATAAAAAGACAAAATCCTGGGTCGCTATTGCTGCGACATTGTCAGGGGTATTAATTGGCGCTAAATTACTGATGCCGGTGGAAATGGCATCCAAAACTGTTGCTCAGCAGCATAGTGTTGAAGAATCATATATTTTAAATCAGATGGATGAAGCCAGTTTGGCTAATTATTTGTGCAGTACTGATGCTGAAGGACAAACTTCTAATAAGTAAAAGCTATGAGAAGATTAATTTTATGTGCTATTGTTGTCTTTGCTTCAACTTTATTGTTCGGACAGCAACGTAATCCGCAATTAGAAGAACTAAGAGCCAAGAAAATTGCTTTTATCAAGCAGCGGGTCAATATGACTGAAGATGAAGAGAAAGCATTTTGGCCGCTTTATAACGAGCTGGAACAAAAAAGATGGGAAATCAGCAAACAGCGGGATCAGTGGAGACAAATTAAAAAAGATGGAAATACTGATTTTGCCAAATTAAACGATTTGTATATCTATACCGAAGTCACACGAGCTAAACTGGCAAGAACCTATCACGAACAATTTAAGAAAATTCTTCCGCCGGAAAAGTTGTTCAGATATTATATTGCAGAGCGCGATTTTAAAGAAAAGGTTTTGGAAGAAATAAAGCGAAAAGCCAACGAAGCCAGACATAAGTAGAAATTCAATATCCTGTTCAAAACATTGAAAAGACTGTCCAAGCGGACGGTCTTTTTTTGTGCTTATATCTGTCGTTTTGTCATATCTTTTGTCAAAAAAACGAAGGGAACTTCCTGTTTGCTGTCAAAATAACCCGCTAAGACAAATTTATATTGCAAGGCTGTAGAAAGCGTGATTTTGTGTTTTGGCTGTGTAAGTTGCATATTATCAATGGTTAAAAGGTGTGAATGGTGTCTTTCTGATGCTGAAATTTGCTTGTTGGCATAAGGTTTGCTTTTATGTAAACGTCGTTCAGGGCATAACAGATACGAAAAAAATTATACAAAACATATATTTTACAGACAACTATGGGAAAAATTATTGGAATTGACTTAGGTACCACAAATTCATGTGTGGCCGTTATGGAAGGTAACGAACCTGTCGTAATTGCAAACAGCGAAGGAAAGCGCACAACCCCTTCTATTGTTGCATTTATTGAAGGTGGAGAACGTAAAGTAGGAGATCCTGCAAAACGTCAGGCAATCACAAATCCTAAAAAAACGATCTTCTCCATCAAACGTTTCATGGGAGAAACATACGATCAGGTTCAAAAAGAGATTGGCCGGGTGCCATATGACGTGGCCAAAGGAGACAACAATACACCACGTGTTGATATCGATGGTCGTCTTTATACCCCGCAGGAAATTTCGGCAATGATCCTTCAGAAAATGAAGAAAACTGCAGAAGATTACCTCGGACAGGAAGTAACCGATGCGGTTATTACCGTTCCCGCTTACTTTAGCGAATCACAACGTCAGGCGACAAAAGAAGCCGGCGAAATTGCAGGTTTGAATGTACGTCGTATCGTGAACGAACCGACTGCTGCTTCTTTGGCTTACGGTCTGGATAAGACTCACAAAGATATGAAGATTGCGGTGTTCGACCTTGGTGGCGGTACTTTCGATATTTCTATCCTTGAATTGGGTGACGGCGTATTTGAAGTAAAATCTACCAACGGTGATACTCACCTGGGTGGTGACGACTTCGACCACGTGATTATCGACTGGCTGGCTCAGGAATTTATCAGCGAAGAGGGTATCGACCTCCGTCAGGATCCGATGGCTTTGCAACGTTTGAAAGAAGCTGCAGAAAAAGCAAAAATCGAATTGTCAAGCTCAACCTCAACAGAAATCAACCTGCCGTACATCATGCCGGTTAACGGTATTCCAAAGCACCTTGTGAAAACGCTGACCCGTGCTAAATTCGAACAATTGGCCGATAACCTGATTCAGGCAACCGTTGAGCCCTGTCGTAAGGCACTCTCTGATGCCGGTTTGAGCGCTTCTGATATTGACGAAGTAATTCTGGTAGGTGGTTCTACCCGTATCCCGGCTATCCAGACAATCGTAGAAAAATTCTTCGGTAAGGCTCCTTCCAAAGGTGTAAATCCTGACGAAGTGGTAGCTGTTGGTGCTGCAATTCAGGGTGCTGTGTTGACAGGTGACGTAAAAGACGTTCTTTTGCTCGACGTGACTCCGCTTTCGCTGGGTATTGAAACCTACGGGGGCGTAATGACAAGACTGATCGAAGCAAACACAACCATTCCAACCAAAAAGTCGGAAGTGTTCAGTACAGCTGCTGATAATCAACCTTCGGTACAGATCAACGTTTTGCAGGGCGAACGTCCGATGGCACGCGACAACAAGCAGATCGGCGTATTCCACCTCGATGGCATTCCTTCTGCTCCGCGTGGTGTTCCTCAGATTGAAGTTTCATTCGATATCGATGCGAACGGTATTCTGAAGGTTTCTGCCAAAGACAAAGCAACAGGCAAGGAACAGAGCATCCGTATCGAAGCATCAAGCGGATTGACCGATGCTGAAATCAAACGAATGAAAGACGAAGCTGCTGCAAACGCAGAAGCAGATGCTAAAGAAAAGGAACGCATCGAGAAACTGAATCATGCAGACTCGTTGATTTTCCAGACAGAAAAACAATTATCAGAGTTTGGCGATAAACTGCCGGCTGACAAAAAAGCTCCGATCGAAGCAGCACTTGCTAAATTGAAAGAAGCACATAAAGCTCAGGATCTGGCCGCTATTGATACTGCAACCAAAGAACTGGAAAGTGTATTCCATGCAGCAAGCCAGGAGATGTATAATGCTCAGGCCGGTGCACAAGGCGCTCAGGGAGCACAGCAACAACAGTATCAACAACCGAACGAAGGTGCTTCTTCCAATGACGGAAAAGACAACGTAACGGACGTTGATTACGAAGAAGTGAAATAAAGGGCCCCTCTAAATCTCCCCTGAAGGGGAGACTTAAATAACAGCACCCCAATCTGATGACTTTCAGGTTGGGGTGTTTTGGTTTGTACACCGACAAGAATTTTAAGCCATTAAATGCGGTTGTTTAATAGTGAAATCGCAGACAGACAGGTAAATCTTTAATTGAACGCCACAACTCTAGTGCAGAGTTTTGGCGTTTTTATGTGTTTTGTAGACAATTGTCCGTTGTACAGTAATCTACACTTAAGTACTTTTGGCGACTATGGATGTTAAGAAAAAATTCGGAGATAAAATAAAAAAACTCAGGTTAGAACGTGGGTTGTCTCAGGAAGGATTGGCTAATGAAGCCAATCTCGACCGTACATATATACCCGGGATTGAAAAAGGTAACCGAAATGTGTCTATTACTGTGATAGAGAAGCTGGCGATTGCTCTTAAGGTCAATATGAAGGAATTATTTGATTAAAATGGCCGACGTACACGACAAAGCGACACGAAGTTACAATATGAGCCGTATCCGGAATAAGGATACAAAGCCTGAAATTCTAATAAGAAAATTCCTCTTTGCGAACGGTTTTCGTTACCGTCTCAACGACAAAAAGCTGCCAGGTAAACCGGATATTGTACTGCCCAAATACAAAACAGTGATATTTGTAAATGGATGTTTCTGGCATGGGCATGAAAACTGTAAGTATTTTAAATTGCCAGCAACCCGTACTGAATGGTGGACAGCAAAGATTGAAGGGAATATAAAAAACGATATAAAACAACATGCTTTACTCAGAGAAACCGGATACAAAGTAATGGTGATATGGGAGTGTGAGATAAAAAACAAATCGATTTTCGATACGATAATTAATGAAATCAGAAACTAAAACAATAAGATTTATAGATTTATTTGCCGGTGCGGGTGGACTGAGTGAAGGCTTTATAAGGCAGGGATTTGAGCCGGTTGCACACGTTGAAATGGATGGAGCAGCCTGCAACACCTTACGAACACGCACAGCGTATCATTATCTGAAAGAAATTAATAAGTTTGAGATTTATTCAGATTATCTCAAAGGTAAAATAAAACGTTCTGAATTATACAGCCTGCTACCCGATAATCTACGTAGATCAGTAATTCATTCTGCAATTGGCGCGGCTAACAATGACATGATATTCAATCAGATAGATGAAATAAACGGGAAGCAAAAGATTGACTTAATCATTGGTGGACCTCCTTGTCAAGCTTATTCGTTGATTGGTCGTGCTGCTGATAAAAATAAAATGAAGGAAGATGACAGGAATTTTCTTTATGTTCAGTATGGTGAATTTCTGAAAAAATATCAACCGGATTATTTCGTTTTTGAGAATGTAATAGGACTTTATTCTGCAAAAGATAAAGCTGGTGTACGATATCTCGATAAATTGATTGAATTATATCGTGACTTAGGTTATGAGACTGAGCTGAGTACTTTAAATGCAGCTGATTTCGGAGTATTACAGCAACGTCGCAGGGTGATTTTGATTGGGAAAAAAGGTAAAGAAAAAGATTTTTATCCAGATTTTAAAATTCAACCAAGAGAAGTAAACGTGGATGAAGTTTTTAAAGGACTTCCTAAGTTACATGCAGGAGAAGGTAAAATGGGCGTAGTGCCTTATACCTTCGATAAAGAGTCTGAATATTTGTTAGAAAAGAAAATTGTAAGCGATTTAGAATTTACAACCCTGCATATTGCACGCCCCCAGAACGAGCAAGATAAGGAGATATACAGTATTGCTGTGAAAAAGTGGTTTGAAAAGGGAGAGCGTCTGAATTATAACGATCTGGAGAAAAGGTTGAAGACCCATAAAAACAGACACTCGTTTGTTGACCGTTTCAAAGTGGTAGCTCCAAACTTACCAGCTTCGCAAACGGTGGTTGCACACATAGCTAAAGATGGACACTATTATATACATCCGGATATAAACCAAAACCGCTCATTGACAGTGCGCGAAGCGGCACGGCTTCAATCGTTTCCGGATGATTTTTATTTCGAAGGAGAATCAGAAAAACCTAGTAGAACTGCTGCTTTTAAACAAATCGGGAATGCTGTTCCTGTGGTATTGGCAGAGGAGATTGCTTTAAAAATGAAAATACTATGTCAGAAGAATTGAAAATTAAGGATGGTTATTTTAAAGTTAGACCCGCAGGTAGACATATTGTTACAATTGGTAGGGATTTAATTAAAGATAAGTATGCAGCTATTGTTGAATTAGTAAAGAATTCTTATGACGCAGATTCATCATATTGTAAAATATCTCTCCTTCCTTTTGAGAAACAAATTGAAATTGATGGAGAATTGATAGTTAATAAAGGTATAAAAATTATCATTAAAGATGAAGGTCATGGAATGTCATTTGAAACTGTAACAGAGAAGTGGATGGTTCCATCAACTAACGACAAATTTTACAGAGTTGAAAGTCCTAAGGGTAGAATAATGCAAGGAAAGAAAGGCATTGGACGTTATTCTGCGTCATTATTAGGTAATGACTTAGTCTTGGAAACTATTGATTCTAATGGTGAACTTACAACTTTATATTTAATTTGGGATGATTTTGAAAATGCAAAATACTTGGAAGATGTTGATGTTTTAATAGAAAATTTCATAACAAACAAGAACTCTGGAACTGAAATATCAATAGTTGGAAATGAGGAACACTTGAATTCTTGGGATGTGAAAGAAATAAGAAATTTAATGTTTGAATTAAAGAAACTTATTCCACCCCAAGTGACTGATTTAAATTTAAATAATTCTGTTTCTGAGAATTTTAAAATTGAAATCGAATTAGGTGATTTTCCATATCCTGAACTATCAAATCTAACTGAAACTATTGAGCCTTATCCTATTTTGGAATTGTTTGATTATAGAATTTCTGGTACTGTTTCCAGTGATGGTATGGCAAATTTGAAATTTGAGAATAAAAGAGTACCAAATTCACCTGTAGAAGAAATTAAAAATTATAAAATATGGTTAAATCAGGGAAATTCCTTTTTTTCAAAAGATGCATTTCAAAAGTATTGTGGTGAAGTAAAAATCGACTTTAGAGTATTTGATAGAGATGCTAATTCAATAGATGGTTTAATAGAAAGAGGACTTAAAGATCCAATTACAAATCAGTATGTTGGAAAAAGAGAAGCAAGACGGATTCTTGACCTAAACAATGGAATAGGTGTATACCGAAATGGATTTAGATTAAGACCATTAGGAGATGCTGGATATGATTGGATGTCTTTAGATAATCAAAGGGTTCAAAAACCATCAATGAGAGTCGGTTGCGACCAAGTAATTGGATTTATTCATATACAATCAGAATTAGAGTCTGGTTTAGAAGAAAAAAGTGCACGGGATGGTCTAAAGGAATCTCAAGAATACTTTGGATTGAGAGAAATTTCCAGACAGGTTCTTTCTTTATTAGAGAATAGACGATTTGCATATAGAAAAACAATGGGGCTTGGTCGTTCAAATAATAATGTAAATGCCAAAGTAGATAAACTCTATAATTTTGAGGAACTCAAAAATAATATTGAAAACCAACTCATTGCATTTGGAGTCTCTACAGACAATATAACAATAATTAAAAAATTAATCAGTGATAAGGAACAGGAAAATAATACTGTTGCAAATGACTTAAAGCAAATAATCGCATTATATCAAGGACAAGCTACGCTTGGAAAGATTGTAAATGTAATAATGCATGAAGGTAGAAAACCACTAGGTTATCTTCGAAATCAAATTCCGACAATTGTTGATTGGACCAATATGTTGGAAAAAAATTATACCAAAGAACTACAAGACAAAATTATTGATCGGCTACAAGTTATAGGTGAGCAAGGAAAGGCAATCAGTGAATTGTTTAAAAAATTAGATCCTCTATCAGCTAAAAGGAATAAAGATAAAGCTCAATTTAAGTTGAAACCTATAATTGAAAATGTCAAAGGTATCTTTCAGTCTGATTTAATAGAAAAAAATATAAATGTTGATATAAAATGTGATTATAATGATTTTATATCTGGATGGAAAGAAGATATATCTATAACTCTTGCAAATTTAATTGAGAATAGTATTTATTGGTTACAAACAAATGAGAACGAAAAGTTGATTTCTATTAATATTTACAAAGATGAATCTGAGGTCACAATAATCGAATATAGAGATAATGGCCCAGGAATAGAAAAGGCACTTATTGAGAGTGAAATAATTTTTGAACCTGAATTTAGCAATAAACCTGGTGGAGGTACCGGATTAGGTTTAGCAATTGCAGGAGAAGCAATTGCTCGAAATAATGGAACTCTAAAAGCAATTTATTCTGATTCCGGTGCTTTTTTTAAAATAGAAATTATCACTAATCCAATCTAATTACATTATGAATTTATTAATTGTAGAAAATGAAAAGGAATCAATTCAATTTTATGAAGATCGAATTGAAATATTTAATGGAAATAATGATACTCAAATTGTACCCAAGATAGTTAGAGATGTAACTCAAGCAGAAATGGAGTTGAAAACACCTGCATTTGATGCAGCAATTATTGATTTAAAACTAACTCCAGGCACCCCAGAACTAGATGGTGTAAAGGTGATTGATGGTATTTTGCATGATCTTAGAATACCCGTTTTTGTTGTTTCGGGAAGCATAGCTCAATATGATCAAGAAGAAACTCCACTATTTAAAAAGAAAGATCGAGATGGTAATTTTGATGATGTCTTAAATGAGATTGTTGATATATATGATACTGGTATAACAAAAATATTAGGAAGTAAGGGCTTGATTGACACTTATCTAAACTCCATTTTTTGGACTCATTTGTCTGATTCAATGGATATCTGGATTAAAGATAAAACAAGAACATCTGAAGTCAAGCAGAAAATTTTATCAAGACTAATTTTATCACATATTCAAGAGTACTTAGAATTAAATGATCAATCTGGTTTTGATTATTATCATCCTGCTGAAATATATATTACACCTGTAATAAAACCCAAATTATTCACTGGAGATATAGTTGCTGAGAAATCGTCTAACAAGCAATATATTGTATTGACACCGTCGTGTGATTTAGCTCAAGGAAAGGCAAAAGACATTTTATTAGCAGAAATAGAATCTCCTGAGAATTGTTTGATCTTCAGTCATATGAATATCATAAATAATAAAGAGAATGAACCTTCAAAAATTGAAGAGTCTGAAGATATTCTAAAAAAAGTTTTGAAAAATGCATATTCAAATAAATATCATTATCTACCTAATTATAAAAATATCAAAGGAGGACTTATTAATTTCCAAAAGATACAATCAATTAGAGTAAAAGGTTTTGAGGCTAATTTTGAGAGGATATCTTCCGTAAATCAAAGTTTTATAAAAGATATTGTTGCAAGATTTTCATATTATTATTCTCGTCAAGGCTCTCCAGATATTAGTATTGATGAAATGTACTCAACCCTTTTTAGTTAATAGAACAATCCCCCTTTCTGGCGCAGATCTCCTGATCTGTGCCCGATTTGAACAATAAAGAAACTGTCACAGGTATTTTAATCTATTTTGTGTGACTTATTATACCCAATAGGGCATAATTTATTGCTCTCTTACTAATTTTATACCCGATAGGATATAATTTGGAAATAATCGCTATATTTGCACCCGATGGGGTATAAATATAATAGCAACTATGACTTTAAGTGAATTTGTAAAGCAAAAGAGGGGAAGTGCAAAACTGACTCAACCCGAGCTGGCTGAAAAAGCCGGGGTGGGGCTGCGCTTTGTGCGTGATTTGGAGCAGGGAAAACCGACATTGCGATTGGATAAAGTAAATCAGGTACTGCGATTGTTTGGGCATGAGCTTGGCCCTGTTAAGTTTAATGCTAATGACACCCTCTAATTGAAATCGCATGAGAAAAGCTGAAATACGATACAAGAGTGATTTAGCCGGTTGGTTGATGCAAGACGAAGAGGGATTTCATTTTGAGTACGATCAACATTATCTTGCAAGCGAGAACCCGGTTGCCGTGAGCCTTACTTTGCCTTTGAGAAAGGAAAGGTATGATAGTCAGATTCTCTTTCCTTTTTTCGATGGGCTGATACCGGAAGGCTGGCTATTAAATATTGCCGAGACAAACTGGAAACTCGATCCTCGTGATAGAATGGGGTTGCTTATGGCTTGCTGTAAAGACTGCATTGGTGCAGTTAGTGTAATCCCATTGGAAACAGAGCTTAAATAGATTTTAAGTATGCGATGTCTGTATTGCTATCAACCATTGTCGGAACAAGAAGCTGATTTTCATGCCTCTTGTTGTAAGAAAATATTCGGAGTGACTACACCTCCGGAGCTGCCGTTTGATGAGAGTCAAATGAATGATCTTGCATGGAAAATCATTCAAAGCCAAACAACTGTTACAGGGGTTCAACCCAAACTTTCACTAAACCTTACAGGGGGAGAACGAAAAGCTGACCCAAAACGGTTTACAATAGTAGGTTTGTGGGGGGATTACATATTGAAACCACCTACCGTCACATATCCCGAAATGCCAGAGGTGGAGGATTTGACCATGCATCTGGCAAAAATTGCGAAAATAAACATTGTTCCCCACTCCCTGATTCGATTGAAATCAGGTCAGTTGGCTTACATAACTAAACGTGTCGATCGGGTAGGGACTGAAAAGCTGCATATGGAGGATATGTGTCAGTTAACAGAACGGCTGACGGAGCATAAATATCAGGCTTCTTACGAACAGATAGGTAAGGCTATTTTGCAATACTCTACTAATCCAGGCCTGGATATCGTGAACTTTTGCGAGATTGTTTTGTTCTCATTTCTTACTGGCAATGCAGATATGCACCTTAAAAATTTTTCCTTGATTTATGATTCTTCCAATATGCCTGTTTTGGCACCTGCATACGATATGTTGTCAACAGCTTTAGTAAACCCGGCAGATGACGAAGATACTGCATTGACACTGAATGGCAAAAAGAAGAAGATTAAGCGAACGGATTTTGAACATGCATTTACTACACTAAAACTAGACGCAAAGCAACAAGCCAATATTTTTTCGAAGATGGAGAAGGTAAAGGAAAAATGGCTTACGTTCATTCAAACAAGTTTTTTGAGTGAAGATTTTAAGAGTCAATACACGCAGCTGATTCAAAATAGATTTGAAAGAATATGAGAAGTGTGATGCTCTTCAACGTTCAAAGATTTCACGTTTTCTCAAATAGATAAAATCCTACGGAAGGAGTAATTAGAGTTATTTGGCATTGCAATTATTTTATATTTTCTGCTATAGTTGTTTAATGTATTGATATACAGATTCTCTAATTTTAATAAGTCAAGTCACAGGTGAAAGTACCCATCATAAATGATACTATTTATGGTGGGTTTTATTTAGTTTTGCTAGAACCGGCAAAATATTCATTGAAAATAATGCCAACGATAATCAGTATTAAACCGATAAAGGTGGTGGTGTATATGTGCTCTTTCAGAACTAAATGGATGATAAAGAGTGAAGTGAATGGTGCTAAATAACACAATTGGTTGATAAGTACCGGATTGTTCGTCTTTTTAAGTGCAAGACTGAAAAAGATAAACGGTATGGCCATTTCAAAAGCCCCGATATACATGCTGGCAAGAAATCCGTTGGTTGATGTAAGGTTTACAGGGACAAACAATGAGGCAATCAGCAGGTAGACAGATCCGAACAAAAAGATGGCAAAAAGATTCACCGTATTGTCTACATTTTGATTCATTTTATTGACGATCCAGAATCCGGCCCATAATAAAGCACTCAGAAAAGCCAAAAGCAATCCGGCAACAGGTATGGCTGATTGTTGGATTTGCCCTGAGCCAGCCGAAATGAGAATTACGCCTCCCAGTGAAAGTGCCATGCCTATGTATTTTTTGCGCGGGATGGGTTGGTGGCTGACAATAGCAATTAGTATCAATAGTAGAATTGGCCATGAATAGTTGATTGGTTGTGCAATTTGTGCCGGTAACAGGGCATAAGCTTTAAATAGAACGAGATAATAGATTACAGGATTCAAAAGCCCAATCAGGGCATAAAGCAACCACTGTTTTGCGGAAAGTAATGTCAGCGAGCTCCATTTTGATTGAAAGGTCATGACTGTTGCCAGAATAACAAGTGCCGTGCAACTGGCGATGAGCAGCATTTCAAAATGTGTTTGCAGTTGCAGGGCCAGTTTAAAGGCGGTAGCGACAGTTGACCAGCTAAGTACGGATAAACCGGCATATATCAGTGATTTATTTGAATCTTTCATTCTGTCTTATTGTTGTTGGTGTATTTGGAAAAAGTAAATGCAAAAGACGGAAGAATTTTTTAGAAAAAAGCAAAAAATAATCCCAAAAAATACAAGAATCCTCTCAGGTAAGGTTTTTGGGTACGACGTGATTTTTTTGTAATTTTACTTACTGAATCAGATAAACCGGATATGGGTAAAAATAAGTTCTATGTGGTCTGGAAAGGCCGTCAAACGGGAGTGTTCGATAGTTGGGAGAGCTGCAAAGAGCAGGTTAACGGCTTTGAAGGTGCCCAGTACAAGGGTTACCCGACAGAGGCGGCTGCAAATGCTGCTTTTAAAATGAACTACTGGAAAGCTGTCGGTGCCAACCAGAAACAATCTATGATTGCCGTTGGAGAAGGCGGAGCAAAACCGGTTGTTCCAAGTCTGGCTGTAGATGCAGCTTGCAGCGGTAATCCCGGAAAAATGGAATATCGTGGCGTGGAAACATCCACCGGAAGAGAAATTTTCAGACAAGGGCCGTTTGAACTCGGGACGAACAATATTGGCGAATTTCTGGCAATAGTCCATGGTCTGGCTTTTCTCAAGAGCCAGAATAGCGATCTCCCGATTTACTCTGATAGTGTGAATGCTCTGGCCTGGGTAAAGGCAAAACATTGCAGAACAAAGCTGGAACGCTGCGCTAAAAATGAGGAATTGTTTCAGTTGATAGAGAGAGCCGAAAACTGGTTGAAACAGAACTCTTTTTCTACCAAACTGCTGAAATGGCCAACGACAGAGTGGGGCGAAATACCCGCAGACTTTGGCCGTAAATAAAAAGTGGTTTACTTACCTGGCCATTGGTAAGCTCCGATATCCGGCGCATTTTCCCACAATCGGTAAATATCGTTCATGTCAAAGCAGAATGCGGGCAGACGGCTAATCTGTATATCTGCTTTTTTTCTGAGTAGCGATTCTTCTGTCGGACGGAAGTCGTAATAGCCGTCCTTGTTAATGGCGCTTCTTACAAATAATTGGTCTCTTGTATTTCCCCACAGTACATTTTTGATGAAAGGCGAATGTATCGGGTTCGACATCAGATAGCAATGGTCAAACGAATACTTCAGCGGCGTGCTGCGTGTTGTATCGGAAATCATTATTTCGTTGGGCATCGATCCGGTTATGACGCAATTGATAAACTGTGCGCTGACAGGAGCCGGAACCGGAGCATGCTTGTCATTATTGCTGTTGAGTAACATTACCGAAGGCGTTGCGTCACGTCTCTTTCCGGCATAAATATCGTTGTAATAGTTGGCAATGGTATTGTGAACAAACGCGTAATTTCCCCCCATTAAGATCAGGCAACCACTTCTGCAATTGGAAACTTCGCTGTTCCATAAAGTAAGATTGGCATTGTGTGATGCAATCCCACACGAATCAAAATTTTGAATCCGAGTGTGGTTAATTACAACAGAAGGAGACAGGGTTGCAGACGGATTGGTGATGTGAATGGC
Organism: Bacteroidota bacterium; assembly: GCA_030706455.1. Taxonomy (GTDB): domain Bacteria; phylum Bacteroidota; class Bacteroidia; order Bacteroidales; family Paludibacteraceae; genus Microbacter. The sequence goes on along the minus strand of JAUZOL010000027.1, from coordinate 3,504 downwards.
TGTTTTTCCGCTATTCATGGTTACATAGTCAAGCGAAACGGAGCTTTGAGCACCTAACACCTGAATGCCGTTCCACTGTCCTGACAGATAATTATAAGGGACATTGTCAAAAAGTTTATCCAGCCGATCGCCCCGGAACAGAATTCTTGCTTTTTGCTCACCTTCAGCTTTTAAGTTTCCAACAATTTTCAGCGATGCATTTTTATGAAAGTAGAGCGTGCTGCCCGGTTTTATGGTAAGCGTTTTGTCTTTCTCAATGGCCAGGTAATCGTAAATAAGATAGGGTTTCGACGCTGAAAGAGTGGTGTCGTTATGAATGGTTTTGCTTCTGAAAATCTCTACATCCTGCCCGTAGGCCTGAAGTTGTATGCTCTGCCGGTTGCCGTTTGTGATACAAATAATAGAATCTTTCAGCAATAGCGGATTGTCTTGTCTGGTCGGGTTTACGGTGACGCTGACAAAAACATAAAGGCTGTCGTGAGCCCGTATTTCAATGTTGGAAAGCTGATTGTTTGCCGGAATGGTGCCGTCTACTACCATGTGAAAACCTGTGGTGGTGCCATTGGCAAGTGTGATGGAGCTGATGGATACCGGCTTTGAATTACGGTTGTAAATCACAAAGCCGCTTGTAGTGGAGCCGATGGTGCTGAATACCGTGTCGAACGAAAGGGAATCTCTTGAAAAACTCAGCTTGTAATTCGGGTTGGAAGAAATGACTTCGTCGGAGCAGCTGTTTATAATGAAGCTGCATGCCGCTATGAGAAGTAATATGGGGAACCCGTTTTTCATTCCAGAGCTTTCTTTTTGCATTTAAAACGAGAAAACAGATGGCATATTATATCTGATAATCAGAAAAAACGTCATAAAATCAGATATTCTATCCAAAGCAAAAATGCAAACAACAGGTTGGCTTGTCCGGTGCGGATCAGTAATCGGTTATAAGCTTTTCCTTTTGCTTTCTTTAGCTGCATAAACAAACTAATACCCATTGCTACTACCGCATAGCACAGACCGGCCGAGTTGGCCAGATAGAGACAGGGGATGATTAGCATAAAGAGAGAAAAATATTCCCATTCGCCGAATTTTTTGCCGAAGCGGACGACGATACTGCGTTTCCCGGCTTTCTTATCCGATTCGATGTCGCGAATGTTATTGATAGTGAGAATGCCCATGGAAATGAGCCCGCTCACCATTCCCAACCAGAATGCTTTTTCTGAAAATTGTTCAATTTGCAGGTAGGTAGTTCCGAGTGTGGCAATCGGACCGAAGAATGCCAGTACAAATAAATCGGCAATGCCCAGATAGCTGAGAGAGTAGGGGGTTGCGGTATAGAGCCAGGCGCAAAGCAATGACACGCAGCCAATTATTAATATGGGTAGCCCGCCTACTAAGGTCAGATACAAGCCACACAATACAGCTATAGCAATATCAATGATGATGGCTTTTTTCATGGTTTGAGGAGAAACCTCCCCTTCGGCAATGGCGCGTTTAGGGCCAAGCCGTCCTGCTTTGTCGAGTCCTTTCTTAAAATCGTAGTAATCGTTAATCAGGTTGCTCGCAATTTGGATGGTTAATGCGGCCAATAAGGTGACTAACGCAATGAACCAGTCGAACGTGCGTTCTTCGGCAGCTACGATTAGTCCTGCAAACACAGGTGCTGCGCCTGCACCAAGCGTGCCGGGGCGCACAATATGTATCCATTTCAATATTGAAGATTTCATTGTTTCAATTTACGATTTACGATTTCAGATTTACAATTGATAAATAGAACCTGAAACTTTGAACTTTGTATCTGGAATTTATTTTACCCCTTTGTAAACAGTGGCAATGCCGAATGTCAACGGATGGTATTCTACCGATTTAAATCCGGCTTCACGCATCAGTTGGGCGAAACCTTCTCCGTAAGGAAATTCTTTCACGCTGTCGGGTAGATAGGTATAGGCCGATGAATGTTTGGAGAAAAGTTTGCCGATTTGTGGCAACACGTAGCAAAAGTACATGTCAAATAATTTGCACAGCAGTTTACTTTTGGGACGTGAAAATTCAAGGATAATGGCTTCTCCTCCGGGTTTCAGTACACGGTACATTTCAGAAAGACCTTTATCCGGATGGAGAAAGTTGCGGATACCAAACCCTACGGTGACAGCTTCGAAGCTCCCTTCTTGAAAGCTGAGGGCTTCGCAATCTTCCTGCGTTAGTGTCACCATCTCAGAGAGACCGAGTTTTTCCATTTTTTTGCGTCCGAAACTTAGCATCCCTTCCGAGATGTCAATGCCGAATACTTTTGCAGGAGCCTTTTTGCGAACCAGCGTAACTGCCAGATCGCCGGTGCCGGTGGCAACGTCGAGAAAAGAACTGCCTTCGGGTGCTGAGATCAGGCTTACAGCCTTATTGCGCCAGAGGTTGTCGATACCGAGAGTGAGAAAATGGTTGAGGAAATCGTATCGCCATGCAATTGCATCGAACATGTCGCCTACGCCGGATTTATCAAGAGCCATAACTTAAATTAGATAATGTTTCAATGTGCCAATATGCCAATGTCTCTACCCTTCGCTAGGAAATAATCCTCATTGATTAGGCCTGAATTAGCACATTGGCATATTGACCTATTGGCATATTTGGTTGCTCTTGCAAAGATAAGGTTTTGTCTCCGATTTATTGGCCGCAAAAATGCTAATTGTTGACAGAAAGCCATGGGTTACGCGTTTGAAAGTTTAGCAAAGGATAGGTTGTTAATTTTCAAATGCTGCTAAGTCAGATTAGGAACGGCCTTGTCCGGTGAGCCAAAAAACAAGTGAGTGGAGCGTAAAATCGCCTACTGTTTGATACTCCTGACGTTAGGAAGGAGTGAGTTTGGGCGATTTAGCTTGGCGAACGCCAGTTTTTTGAGCGAAGTGGACATAGCCTTGAATTTTTTGCATCCTTTTTGCTTCAAGGCAAAAAGGATGTCGGGGTCGCAGGGGCGGAAGCCCCTTGTCAACATCTTAACTATGTAATCCCTGAACAGAAAGCGGTCGGGCAGGAAATAATTCGTACCTTTGTGCGCTCAAACAATTTCAAGATTGGAAGTTTCAGGAACCCAACTATTGAGGGTAGACTGGAACTTTGAATTGAAGATTGTTGATGCTAAGCCGGGATTCCGGAACATGGAATTTTGGAACCTGAAACTTTGAAACTGAATATACTTTTATGGCATTACAATGTGGTATAGTGGGTTTGCCCAACGTGGGAAAATCAACTCTCTTTAATTGTTTGTCGAATGCAAAAGCGCAATCGGCCAACTTTCCTTTTTGTACAATAGAACCGAATGTGGGTGTTATTACCGTTCCCGATCATCGTCTTAACGAACTGGCAGAAATCGTAAATCCACAACGTGTTGTGCCTACTACGGTTGAAATAGTAGACATTGCCGGTTTGGTGAAGGGTGCCAGTAAAGGCGAAGGTTTAGGTAATAAATTCCTCGCAAATATTCGCGAAACGGATGCTATTATTCATGTGTTGCGT
>JAUZOL010000269.1 GCA_030706455.1 Bacteroidota bacterium | reverse complement strand
TGCTATCCAGTTTAGCTTACGAGTTAACTCTCTTTCCAATACGTAAACAATATACAGTTGAACAAACCTGAAAATGAAAACTTTTAGGTGGCTATAGCGCTGGGGTTCCACCTCTTCCCATTCCGAACAGAGAAGTTAAGCCCAACTACGCCGATGGTACTGCACACAATGTGGGAGAGTAGGTAGCCGCCACTTTTACAAAACGCTTTGCATCTTATGATGTGAAGCGTTTTTGCGTTTGTACCTACTTCTTCCTCTTGAAAGTATAGGGTGTAATGCTTATGCAAAAAAACACATTTGTTTTTAAACCTTCTTTTTGTTTTATAATCATAGTTCTTATAGCCTCTCGATCCCGATCTTTAATGAATTCGTAATAGAATAACTTAAATAAAAGCGGACACTGTCGTTGAAAAGTTTTACATTTGTCGCATCTATTAGTATAATATAAACACACTATAGCTATGAAACAGTATGGTAACAGGTTGTCAATCATTTTCCTTTCTTTTTTATTGTTGGTTGTATGACTATTTTTCTCTTGTCAGAACAAAAAAGCGGATAAAGAGAAAAAAGGACCGTCAAAATACCAGGTTATGCTGTTTACAAGGGGGGATGCAACTGTCAGTACAAGCTTTGCAACGCAAATTGAGAGCGAAAATACTCTTGATATTTATTCTCGAGCAAATGGTTACATTGAACGTCTCTATGTTAAAGAAGGGGATAATGTGCGAAAAGGAAGCCCGATTCTGAAGATCAGTGATGCAGATTACCGTCAGACTGTGAATTCGACTAGAGCGATCTATGATAATGCTCAATTGGAAGTAAAAAAGCTTCAACCATTGGTTGAGAAAGGAATTATTAGTCCCTATCAGTTGCAGACTGCTCAGAGTAATCTGCAGGCTGCGCGAGCTGCATATGAAAATGCCCGAATTAATTTGGGGTATACTGTAATAAAAAGTCCGGTTTCTGGGGTTGTGGGGAGAATAACGTTGAAACCCGGAAGCCTTGTGACGGCAGGGTTAGCAGATCCTATAACAACAGTTGCCAGTAGTGGAGACGTTTTTGCCTATTTTTCTTTTGATGAAAAGAAACTAATTCAGCTATGCAATAATGCATCAGGTACTTTGAAACAGAAGGTGGCTAAGCTGCCTCCTGTAGAGCTGATTTTGGCAGATGGACAGAAATATGAATATAAAGGAAAACTGGAATTGGGAAGTAGTATTGTGGATCAAACTACCGGATCGTTGCAAATGAAAGCCGTATTTCCGAATCCTCAGGCTTTGTTGCATACCGGGACAAGCGGAAAGATCAACGTTCCTACGTTTTACTCAAATGTGATATTGGTGCCGCAAAAAGCTACTTACGAAATTCAGGATAAAAAAATGGTGTTTGTGGTCGATCCTCATGGAATTATTCATGCAACTAACATTACGGTGGCAAATGCAACATCTGATCAGTACGTCGTGGAAGATGGAGTCAATGTGGGTGATAGAATTGTGGTGGATGGCCTTAATCGTTTGAAAGACGGAGATAAGATCATTCCGGTAACAACTCACGATGGAAATAAAGGTGCAAAGAGAGCTGCGGCTACAAAAAATTAGACACAATGGTACAAAAATTTCTGAGTCGTCCGGTTCTTTCTACAGTCATCTCTATCCTGATTTGTATTTTAGGGATACTGGGTTATATAAGTCTTCCGGTGGAACAATTTCCTAATATTGCGCCGCCGATGGTTCGTGTAAGCGCTAATTTTCCGGGGGCAAATGCACAAACGGTTTTAAGAAGTGTCGTTACACCATTGGAAGAACAAATTAATGGTGTGGAAGGGATGACCTACATGGTGTCGAATGCGACAAACAACGGTAGCGCTAGCATTAGCGTCTATTTCGATTTGAGTACCGATCCCAATATGGCACAGGTCAACGTACAGAATCGTGTGTCGGCAGCACTGAGCCAGTTGCCTACAACGGTGACACAAAACGGCGTTACTACCCGCAAGATGATGAATAACCAACTTTTGGTTGCATCTCTGTATAGCAATAATCCCAAATTCGATCAGACTTTCCTGCAAAATTATGCTCGTATAAATATTGCTCCTGAATTGGAACGGGTGAATGGGGTGGGGCAGGTCAATATTTTCGGTTCGCGTAACTACTCGATGCGTATTTGGCTCGATCCTGTAAAAATGGCTTCGTATAAGCTGATGCCGAGTGATGTAATTAGTTCTGTTCAGGAACAGAATGTGGAAGCAGCTCCCGGACAATTGGGGTTGAACGGAAATCAGCAATTTCAATATACGTTGACTTACAAAGGGAAGTTTACGGAAGTTCCTGATTACGAAAATATCGTTATAAAGGCAAATGATGATGGACGGATATTGAAGCTAAAAGATGTTGCCCGTGTAGAGTTGGGTGGATATGATTATACCGTAGATACGAAGGTAAACGGGAGAGAAGGCGTTGGTATGTCGGTTTATCAGATGGCCGGATCTAATGCCCGAGACGTGGTAGATGCACTCAAGGAAAAACTGGAGACCTTGTCAAAACGATTTCCTCCCGGAGTGAAATATGCGATTCCTAATGATGCTAATAAATTTTTAGAGGCATCTATACATAAGGTAAAGAGAACATTTATAGAAGCCTTTATTTTGGTTTTTCTTGTTGTTTTCTTATTTCTTCAGAACTGGAGATCGACTCTTATTCCCGGTATATCGGCATTAGTGGCAATTATCGGTACGTTTTTTGTCCTCAATTTGCTCGGATTTTCACTTAATTTACTGACTCTGTTCGCATTGGTTTTGGCAATCGGAATTGTAGTGGATGATGCTATTGTGGTGGTTGAAGCGGTTCATGCCAAGATGGATCATGATGAGTCGTTGTCTACAGTTCAGGCTACATCCAAAGCCATGGATGAAATTTGGAGGGCAATTGTCTCGATTACCTTGGTAATGGCTTCCGTGTTTATTCCGGTAAGTTTTATGTCGGGACCGGCAGGAACTTTCTATCGCCAGTTCGGACTTACGTTGGCTGTCGCAATTGCCCTATCTGCTATTAATGCATTGACACTTAGTCCGGTGCTTTGTACTTTTTTTATTAAAAGGTCTTCGTCTGAAGAAGAGAAAAAGAGCTTTATTTCCCGTTTACATGCCAATTTCAATGTGGCTTTTGATGCAACTATTTATAAATACAAGAAATCTTTGAGTCTTTTCACAAAGCATCGATGGATTCCTGTTGCTGTAATAGTAACGTTTGCTTTGGGAGCCTATTTGTTGATAAAAATAACACCGACCGCATTTGTTCCCAATGAAGATCAGGGAATGATTAGTGCGGATGTGACTCTGCCCCCGGGAGCCTCGCTCGAACGTACAAAAAATGTGATGAAACAAATTGACAGTACAATGAATGCCAGTCATTTGTTTGCTGCACGTATGAGTATTGCCGGTCAAAGTATGTTGAGCGGAACAAACGGTAGTTCGCATGGAATGATGACCTGTTCGCTGGTGCCCTGGGAACAGCGGGGTGATACATCAACGACGGACGTCATTGAAATGCTTAATAAGAAAACCGGAAAAATTAAGGAAGGAAAAATCATATTCTATGCTCCGCCTCCTATTCGCGGCTTT
>JAUZOL010000268.1 GCA_030706455.1 Bacteroidota bacterium | reverse complement strand
GTAACAGCAGCCCCTACCCCATCTTCCGCATCTCCGAGATTGATTTCTACCGGTTCAGTGTAATTGTCCTGAATAGAGACAATTCGAACCAGAAAAAATAAAAGCAATAACAGGGTTGCAAATAAAGTTGTACCTGTAAGACCGTATATTTTTGATTTCCTCATATTTACGTTTGTTCAACAGTTACAACCGTTTACTCTTTTTGGGTAGCCAAAATCATTTTAACATGTAATTGGTGTCCAATGTCCAATACCGAAACCAAATCCTGTAATTGGATGGTACGGTCTGCACGTAATATAACGGTAGCATCGGATGTATTTGCAACCATCTGTTGTATTGTCGGTTGAATTTGTACAAGTGCTATAGGAAGGTCGTTCAAATAATAGCGCAAACCTTCCGGATCTTCTTTGATAGAGATATTGATGGTTTGTTTCGACATTTTTTGCACATTGGCCGTTGCTTTTGGTAATACCAATTGAATAACCGATGGGTTTACAAGAGTAGAAACAATCAGGAAGAAAAGCAACAGAAAAAACATGATGTCATTCAACGAAGCCGTATAGACTTCGGGTTGCATTTCCCGTTTACGTTTGATAATCATACGATAAAGTATTAAAAGTCTGATTATTTATTACGAAGCAAATTCAGGAACTGATTGCTCTGACGTTCCATGCTGGAAATGATTCGGTCGATACGGCCGTTGAGAATATGATAAGCCGAGAATGCAATAATACCAACCAACAGACCGGCGGCCGAAGAGATCATCTTTTGATAAAGACCTCCGGAGATGCCACCAATACTGATATTGTCGGTCAATGAAATGCTATAGAAAATTTTGATAACCCCGAAAATTGTTCCAAGAAAACCGAACATCGGAGCAACAGAAGAGATAATAGCTAAATAATTCATGCCCCGGCTCATGTCATCCACCTGTTGGCGAGCTTCAGCTTCCATCGAATCTTTGATGTCGCTTACCGGATTGCCAAGATTTTTCAATCCACAGGTAAGTACCTCTCCAATAGGCATATTGCTGCTTTCGCAAACTGTAATGGCTTTGTCGATATTGCCTTCTTTCAACATGGGGGCAATCTTATCTACCAGATTCTTAGTTTTTGACGATTTATGTAGTTCAAATGAACGAACAATAATGACGTAAACAGCTACTAAAAGCAGAAATGCAATAGGAGCTAAAATCCAACCACCTTTTAATACGATGTCAAACATGGTTTCGGTTTTTTCAGAAGTAACCGGAGTTGTGGTAGGAAGCTGTGCAACAGCCTGCAGGATAAGCATTAAGTTCATGGGAAAATAAATGATTTAATTTTACGACAGAATAGTTTTATGCCACAAAAGCACAAATTAATTACAATAACTGCTTTTTATATGAATTTATTGTTTGTTCCAAACCTAAATATAAGGCATCACAAATGAGTGCATGACCTATTGATACTTCGGCCATCCAGGGAATGTTCTTGTGAAGATAACTAAGATTCACCAGACTCAAATCGTGACCGGCGTTAACACCCAGACCCACTTCACGAGCTACCTTTGCTGCTTCAACAAAGGGTGCAACTGCCTGCTCCGGAGAAAGAACGTAGTTTGTAGCATAAGGTTCTGTATACAATTCGATTCTATCGGTTTCAGTCAACGCCGCATTACGTATATTATCCAGATTGGTATCAATAAAGATAGACACACGAATGCCGTGCGATTGAAATTCCGCTACAACTTCTTTTAGAAAGGCTGCATGCGCAATTGTATCCCATCCGGCACTGGAGGTAATGGCATCGTGAGCATCCGGCACTAATGTTACCTGTTCGGGTTTGACCTTACAAACCAAATCGATAAATTCAGGTGAAGGATAACCTTCAATATTGAATTCGGTGGATACAATCGGACGCAATGCATATACGTCAGCGTAACGAATATGTCGCTCATCAGGTCTTGGATGTACGGTTATGCCTTCAGCCCCAAATAATTGACAATCAGTTGCTACTTTTAACACATCTGGCACGTTGCCTCCTCTTGCATTACGAAGAGTTGCTATTTTGTTGATATTAACACTTAACTTCGTCATTAAATTTTTCGTCTATATTTGTAAGTATGATACGCATTTTGTTTCTTTGCATATCGGTTGGTTATAGAGACAAAGTTAAGGAAAAAACCAGCAACCACCAAGATTGCTTTTTCTTAATTGATGATTTATCCAAAAATAATATTGCATTTATAATCTTTGTAATCAATATATTGCTGCTACGAATCGCCTTCCGTATCATTTAAAATATATAAAAATGAAATGATCATGTTGCTTCACAACACCTCAGGGTTCCCTATAGCTATCGGGAAATAATTTCAGCAACATGCAGTTCCATATGTCATTAAACAAGAAAATTATAATCATATGAAAATAGCTCTCTTCGGAAATACTTTTCGTCAGGAAGCCATAGATACTGCAACGCATTTATTGACAACCTTACAAAAGAAAAATATTGAGGTATTGATTGAAGCATCGTTTTCTGATTTTCTGAAGAACGCAGGATGTGATGTTACAGTTTCCCCAGAGAATACGATTAATGATGGAGATTTCTCCGCTGATATAGCTCTGAGTCTTGGAGGAGATGGTACGTTTCTGAATACGGCAAAACATGTCGGAAGTAAGGGAATTCCTATTTTGGGAATCAACGCCGGGCGTTTGGGCTTTTTGAGCGATGTGGCGGACAATGAAATTGAGGCTGCTCTTGATGAGATTGTCAATCACCAATATCAAATTGAAGAACGTTCTGTACTACAATTAATGACAGACAATTCAGACTGGCAGGAATATCCTTTTGCGTTGAACGAAATTGCACTGCTAAAGCAAGACACGTCATCAATGATGACCATTCACGTTAATGTCAAAGGAGAATTATTGAATTCCTACAGGGCTGACGGTTTGATTATTTCTACCCCTACCGGTTCCACCGCCTATTCTATGAGTGTTGGTGGCCCGATTGTTGTTCCTCAATCAAACACGTTCATTCTTGCACCGGTAGCCTCTCACACATTGAGTATAAGGCCATTAATTATTCCGGATAATTGGGAGCTGGAAATTTCCATTAGCAGCCGCTCTAAAAGCTTTCTTGTTGCCCTGGACGGACGTTCGGATGTTTTTCCCCAAAGCACCTCCCTGAAAATAAGGAAAGCGGAACACACAGTCAAAGTATTAAAGAGAGCCAACCACACTTTTTTTAATACGCTAAAGTCCAAATTAATGTGGGGTGCAGACAAACGAATGGAATAATTGCATATTTAAGATATACTGATGAATAAGAAAGACTTAAGGATTGTTTATATGGGTACTCCCGACTTTGCTGTGGAGAGCCTTCGCGTTTTAGTTGAAAATGATTATAATGTTGTGGGTGTGATTACTATGCCCGACAAACCCGCCGGGCGTGGATACAAAATTCAATTCTCTCCGGTCAAACAATATGCATTAGAAAAAGGGTTGACTCTCTTACAGCCGGAAAAACTGAAAGACCCTGTTTTTCTGGACGAATTAAAATCATTAAATGCTGATTTACAAATTGTGGTTGCATTTCGGATGCTTCCTGAGGTTGTTTGGAATATGCCTCGTTTTGGAACTTTCAATCTTCATGCATCACTTTTGCCACAATACCGTGGTGCCGCTCCAATCAACTGGGCGGTTATCAACGGTGAT